>CALRYY010000001.1:0-159971 GCA_943372515.1 Ramlibacter sp. 2FC
CGCCAGCCCTCAGCCAGGACAGAGCTGCGCCAGGCGACTCGCCCGGCTTGTCAAGTCCTGCAGATTCGTCACACGCCACGATCTGTACCCGGTAAGCGTGCTTGGTGGCGTTGAGGTTGGTGCCCTTCAACCGGCAGTGGCGCAATACAGTAGCGACCAGTTGGGTGTCGTTCCACTTCGACTGTTCCAGATTGCAGTGTTCAAATGCTGTGCGGTCCAGCCGCGCGCCCGTCAGGTCGGCACTGTTCAGGCGCACATGGTGAAAATTTGCCTCGCGTAGATCGGCACCGTTCAGCAAAACGCCCTGCATGGGCAGCAGCGGTGCGTCTTTTTGTGCGGCCTTGACGCCGATCTGCCAGCCACGCAGTTGAGCGCCCGTCAGGCAGAAGCCCGCCAGCAAGGGGCGGGGCGCCTGAACATGTCCGCTGCGCAGCGCATAGGCCAGAAGCAGTTCCGAAGCCTGCGCGCGGTAGTGCTTGCGCCATGTGTTGAGCGTTTGGGCAATTTGTTGAGCCTGCCCCTGAAGTTGCAGACGGGCTTGCTCCGTTTGCAGGATCTCCGCCAGAAAGTGCAGCGTCTCTGCACTGACGATGGGCATCGCCCAGTCTTCAGGGTGATCCATCAATACGGCATTGGCCAGGCAGCGCGCCACAAAATACTCCGCCAGAGAACTGTGCGCAAACCGGAAGCCTTCCGCCTGCGACTCATCGCCGTCCTGCCGCACTACAAAGGTTGCAGTGCGCAGGTCTTCCTCCAGCTTGGTCTGGTTGTAGGCGGCGGGGCCATAGCGTTCGGCCAGGTCCGGCTGGCTGGCTCGCCAGGCGTGGAACCATGTGTGCAACGCAGCGTAGTCCATGGTGCGCACGCCGCTGCGCCACAGGTGCGCGGCCAGCGCAGGCATCAGGCGCAGCTTGTGCTCTGGCTCCAGGTGGTGCTTGCCCAGGTCGCGCTGCAGCCATTTGTGGGCGACCAGGCCGTATAGCGCCGCACCGTTGACGGCTTCACCGCGCTGGCGCATGGCTTCCAGCTCAGGGATGTGTTCGCCCAGCAGCTTGAGCGTCATGGGGCGTTGGGCCAGCTCGCCCAGGTTGTGCGTGTGCGCGATCAGGTCCTGCACGCGTGCCATGTCTTCGCCAGGCAGCACAGCCGCCAGGTATTGCTGGATCTGGTCTGGCGTCAGCGGCAGCAGCTCCAGCGCCTGGTACCACTGGGCATCGACCTTGCCGCGGTGCTGACCGGTGAGCAGGTTGCGCTGGTCCGCCAAGGTCTTGAAAAAGTTGGTACGGCAGCTCAGCAACAGGCGCGGCTTGACCGGCGTCGTTCCGCGCGAGTCCGTGACCAGGCGAATCAGGGTGCTGACAAACTGCGGGTGCTGCGCCTCGGTCAGGTGGACCAGGCATTCGTCCAGACCATCCAGTATCAGCAATGCGCCCTGTGCGATCAGCGTCTGGATGTCGCCGAACTGCGGCAAGGGCTGGCCGGGCGGGGCGGTCCAGCCGTGGGTGAGCAGGTCGTCCAGCAGTGCCTGGCCCGAGGGCAGCGGCACCACACCGTGGCGGTCCAGGTTCTTGAACAGGCTGAGTTCGCGCAGGTCAAAGTACAGCGGTTCGCGCGCCCAGCCTGGCGGCGAATCGCCTTTGCGCAGTGAACGAAGTTCACGGTACAGGCGCTGGCAACTGATGGTCTTGCCCATGCCGTATTCGCCCAGCAGCGCAAACACGGGCGGAGCCGTGTCGTCCTGCAGCCATGCCAGCAGCGCCTGCAGCGCGGTTTGGTTGGAGGTGGCCGGGCGGTCGTCGGCGGGTTCTGATTTGGGTGAGTCTTTCAGCCGCTGGGCCATGGTCTGTGTGCGCCCGTAGTTTTCAATCAGGAACGGCACGTCGATGACGTCTGGGGTGCGGGCTTCGGCAGCCCAGCCGCTTGCGCAGGTGGGCGGCGCCGTGTGATCCACAGTGTCTGGTTGCGGCCAATCTTTTGCCAGCCTCTGTGCCCGATGCGACAGTTCGACCCACTCAGGCCGTGCAGCAGGGCGACGCATGAAGATGGCGCAATACGCCACGGTTGCGGCATTCAATGCGGCGAAGCGCTGAATGTCTGTTTTGTCCTGTTCGGTGCCAGCCCCTTTGCTTCCATCCCCCCAGTCGCTGACCCCCTTGATGAACAGCCAGTCCACCTTGCCTGCGGCGCAGGCAGTGGCCAGACCCTGGCCCTCCATATCGCCGCCGATGGCGCTCGGGTAGTCAAGGTTGAGTTGCGCACGAAAGACCGGGTCGTCCACCAGTTTTTCACCGCTCAAGGTCAGACCTGGATGCACTGCGAAGTCTGGTTGATCCATCGTGCGTGCAGCCTGAACCCAGTGCTTGGGGGCAAGGTGGGGTTCGCCTCGTGCGGTGTGGCTGCCGTCCTTGTTCATGCGGGCTGATTCATAAAACTGGACGCGCTGCGACACCAGAACGTCCCCCAACCTTTGGTTGTGGCGCGTGCCAAAGGCAATGCCCACTGCAATCACGACATGAGGCAACAGATGCCGGATTGCCAGATCGACCCTTTGCTGTGCTGCGTAGAGGGGCGCCGTGCCTGGCTCGCTGCGGCACATGACGATGGGGCGCTGACCCTTGTGGTCGAGCAGGGAATACGGATAGCCGTCTCGCTCAAAATGCATCAAGGGTTCGCCCGTGCGGGTGAACATCTGGCGAACTGCCCAAGCCTCGTTGTCGTTAACCACAAGCAGCACGATGGGGCGTTCTTCTTCGGACGGCTTACCCAAGAGTGCTGGTGGCAGCACATGGTTGTCCAGCAGCAGGCCAACGCCTTCCAGGTCGTCAGTACGTGACCGGGCCGTAGTGGTGGCTTGCCCTGTGAAGCTGATGAGGGATGCCTTGCCTTTGGTCTTGCGTGTGACCTGCAGGGTCAGCCGTTCGCCGGCTGACATGGCCCCCTGGGCGATGGCCTCATCCTGTGTTTCCTTGAGCCGCATGACGAGCTTGCGCAACGATGTTTCTGCATTGGCAACGGGCGTGTCTGCGCCAAAAAGCAAGGGCAGGGCGAGGCTGGTCTCAATAGTGTGCGTGGTGGCGGAAAGTGCCCGTGCTATTTGCTGCAGGCGGGTAAGGTCCACGCCGCCCAGCAATTCACGCTGGGCAAGTGTTTGTATGGCGGCGAGCGATGCGCTGGCGGGGAGTGGGGCGGCTTGGCGGTGCGGCATGGGTGGCTCCAGAGTGCTGCCGCATTGTAGTTGCTTGGATCAAAAAGAACAATAAAAGAACAAATATCAAAAAGAGAGATTGATCCATTTATGGTTATACTGGCGCAACCATGAATATCGTTCTAGACACCTCAGTGCTGGTTTCTGCCGCCCGTTCCCGGCGCGGCGCCAGCTTTGCCTTGGTGTCGCAATTGCCCAGTCCGTCCTTCCAAATCGCGCTGACTGTGGCGATGTACACCGAATACCAGGCGGTCCTAAGTCGGCCAGAGCATTTGCCGCCGGGCCTGACGGGCGACGATGCGCTGGGCTTTTGCCGCTACCTTGCGTCCATTGCCCATCTGCAAGACGTGCATTACCTCTGGCGCCCGTTCCTGCGCGACCCGGACGACGACATGGTGGTGGAATGCGCGGTAGCCTCCGGCAGCCGCTATGTTGTGACGCACAACATGCACGACTTTCGCCGCATCACAGAGCTGGGCATTCAGCCCATCACACCCGCAGACTTTTTGCAGACCTTAAGGAGCCCGTCATGAGCGCATTGACTGTCCGGTTGCCCGATTCGGTGCACCAGAAAATCCGTGAGCTGGCGCTGCGCGACCACATCTCGGTCAACCAGTTCATTGCCAGCGCCACCGCCGAAAAGATGGCGTCCATGATGACGCTGGACTATCTGCAAAGCGAGGCAGCCCAAGGGCGGCGAACCGATTTCGACCGCTTCCTGAAAGCTGTGCCCGACGTGCCGGATTCGTTTGAACAGAAATAGGAACTGACGATGCAACAACGAAGCGTAGGCGAATTCAAGCTCAACCCCATCGGCCTGGGCTGCATGAACCTGGACCATGCCTATGGCCCCGCCGCCAGCGCAGAGCAGGGCGAGCGTGTGCTGCTGGGCGCGCTGGACGCGGGCTACGACTTTTTTGACACCGCCACGCTGTATGGCGGCGGCCGCAATGAAGAGCGCGTGGGCGCGGTGCTGGCCAAACACCGCAGCCGCTTCACGCTGGCCAGCAAGTGCGGCATGGCCATCATCCCGGTGGACGGCAAGATGACGCGCGTGATCGACGGGCGGCCCGACACCCTGCGGCGCGAATGCGAAAACAGCCTGCGCCGGCTGAAGACCGATGTGATCGACCTGTATTACCTGCACCGCTGGGACAAGAAGGTGCCGATTGAAGACAGCGTGGGCGCCTTGAGCGACCTGGTACGCAAGGGCCTGATCCGCAGCGTGGGCCTGAGCGAGGTGTCGGCCACCACACTGCGCCGCGCCCACGCGGTGCACCCGATTGCCGCGCTGCAGACCGAGTATTCGTTGTGGTCGCGCAATGCCGAAATTGCCGTGCTGGACGCCTGCCGCGAGCTGGGTACGGCGTTTGTGGCCTTCAGCCCTGTGGCGCGGGGCTACCTGTGCGGCACCGTCACCGACGTGAACGCGCTGCCCGCAGGCGACATCCGCCGCGGCATGCCGCGCTTCAAGCCCGAGCATTACCCGGCCAACCTGGCGCTGCTCACGGCCTACACGGCGCTGGCCAACGAGCTGGGCTGCACACCCGCGCAGCTGGCACTGGCCTGGCTGCTGCACAAGGCGCCGCATGTCATTGCCATCCCCGGCACGACGAACGAGCAGCACATGCGCGACAACATCGCAACGGCCGCCATCACGCTCAGCCCGCAGGTGTTGGCGCAGGTGGATGCGCTGATCAACCAGCAGACCGTGTCGGGCCCGCGCTATGACGCACAGGCCACGAGCGAGGTGGATACCGAGAACTTCGCCTGAACCTGCGTCAGTAGTTCAGGTGCAGGATGGTCTTGCGGCCCTCGGGCGGCAGGCGTGCCAGCTCACCGGCCAGCCAGCGCAGGCAGTTGTCGGCGTCAAAGCTGGCGGGCTGGGCTGAATCGGGCGCCAGCACGGTGGCAATGTGCAGCTTGAGCACCACGCCCGCGGGCAACTGGGGCGAAGGGTTCAGGCCGTGCGCCACGGCCTGCGTGGCCAGGGCCACCACCTGCGCGGGCAGCACCGGGCCTTCCATCAGCACGGCAAAGTGGTGGGTGTCGGTGCGCGACACGGTGTCTACATCGCGCGTCACGCCGCGAATGCGCGCGCCTGCCAGCACCAGGGCGCGATCGGCCGCGTCGCGCCCGTGCTGCGAAACAATGTCGGGGTAGTTGGCCACGTCCACCGCCAGTACGGCGCAGCGCTGGCGGTTGCGCCGCGCGCGGCGCAAGGCGTCGCGCAGGCGAAAGTGCAGCACATGCTGCGCGGGCAGGCCGGTCAGCGGGTCGCTGGTGTCCATGGCGTGGGCGCGCACGTTGGCGTCGCTGTTCTCGCGGGCGCGGCGGCTCAGCAGCCACAGCTGCAGGGGGATCTCCAGCGCGGCGCCGATGGCCAGTGAATACTGCGTCAGAAAGCTGGCGTTCAGCAGGCCCAGGTTGCGCAAGGCGGGGAAGGGCGCCGTCAGCACCACCGGCAAAAAGCACAGCCCCAGGCCCAGCGCCCAGCGTTCGCCCTGGCGGTGGCTCCAGGCGCTGATGGCCAGCACCAGCACCATGGTGCCCACCTGGTACAGGCTGATCACCAGAAAAGCCGTCGCGCCCGGCCAGGCCACATAGCCCACGCCACCCACCACGCCAAACGCCGCCCAGCCCTGCATGAAGCGGTCCAGCGGCGCCGACAGGCGCGGTACCGCGCACACCTCGCGCACCAGCAGCGTGGCCGTGGTGCACGACAGCATGGTGAAGATGTAGGGTGCGGCGTTGTTCCACCAGGGCGCCTGCGGCCACAAAAACAGGCCGCCCACGCCCATGAAGCACACCTGGATCATCATCATGGATGCGGCGTAGGCGCAGTAGGCCGCAAACGCGCGGTCGGCATACTGGCGCGCAGCCAGGGCGCTCAGGTAGATCACCAGCAGCGCCAGCCCGAAATACGCGCCCAGCAGCAGGTAGCTGGTGTTGCGCCAGTCGGTGAACGCGTCTTCATTGAGCAGCAGCAGCTGCGCGCCCACGGGGATGGGCTTGTTTGCAATGCGCAGCCAGTATTCGCGCGCGCCGTCGCCTTGCTGCAGGGCAAACGCGGGCAGGCGGTCGCGCAGCGGCCATTGCGCCACGCTCACATGGTCGCCCGCATGCTGGCCCACCCACTGGCCGGTGCTGTCCTGGTGGTACAGGCTGGCCCGGTCCACCCCATGAAAGCTGACCTGCAGGTACCAGCGCTGCCCGCTCGGCAGCGGGCCGACCACCAGCCGCTGCCACAGCGCGCCATCGCCCAGGCGGTGGGTCTGCGTGGCCACGGAGCGGTGGAGCGCAAGGGTGGGGGCGCGGGCGGCAACATCGGCTGCGGTGAGGGTGCCGGTGGTGTCCACCCACCAGTCGGTCTGTTCGGTGACGTCAATGCGGGCATCAGCCGCTGTCACCGCCACCGTTGCGGCCCGGGCTGCGCCCACTGTGCACGCAAGCCACAGCAACCACAGCGCCATCGTTGTCCAACCGCTTCTTCGCAAAGCAAGCCCCGCCTCGTTCTGGTTGGCAGACATCTTAAGCGCTGAAAAATAACGAAACAAACCGAAACCCGACCGCGATGACCGCGAGCAGGGCCGCCGGCACCATTGCAGGCATCAACAACCCCTTTGAAAGGACCCTGTCATGCGACCCTGGATCAAACGCACCCTGTACGGCCTGTTCGGCGCCACCATCGTTCTGGGCGGTCTCACCGCCTGCGGCCACCGTGGCGAACACCACGGCATGAATGCCAGCGCCGAAGACCAGGCGAAATTCCGCACCAAAATGGTTGAGCGGGTGAGCGACAAACTGGAGCTGAACGCCGACCAGAAAGCCAAGCTGGGCGTGCTGGCCGACAAGCTGCAGGAGCAGCGCACAGCCCTTAAGGGCAAGACGGTCAGCCCGCGCGCCGAGGTGGAAGCCCTGGTAGCGGGCGACAAGTTTGACCGCACCCGTGCCCAGGCCCTGGTGACGGAAAAGACCGCCGCCATCACGGGCAAGAGCCCCGAGGTGATTGCCGCCGCCGGTGACTTCTACGACAGCCTGACGCCCGCACAACAAATCAAAGTGCGCGAGTTCATGCAAAAGCGCGGAATGTGGAAGAGGTCGTAAGCCACAATCAGCCGCATGCAACGCATCTTGCTGATTGACGACGACACCCAGCTGGGTGAGCCGCTGGCCACGTACTTTGCGCGCTTTGAAATGCAGCTGGTACAGGCCGTGCGGCCCAGTGCCGGGCTGGCGCTGCTGCGCCAGGAGGCGCGCCGCGGCGGCTTTGACGCCGCCATCCTGGACGTGATGCTGCCCGAAATGGACGGCTTTGACCTGTGCCGCACCATCCGCCGCGAAAGCGACATCCCCATCGTCATGCTGACCGCGCGCGGCGACGTGATGGACCGCGTGGTGGGGCTGGAGCTGGGTGCGGACGACTACCTGCCCAAGCCGTTTGAGCCACGCGAGCTGGTCGCGCGCATCCAGACCGTGCTGCGCCGCAAAAAGCCCGCAGCCACCGGCGACAAGCTGCAGTTTGACGGCCTGCTGGTCGACCCCGCCACGCGCACGGCCTTCAGGCAGGGCGAGCCGCTGGACCTGACCAGCACCGAATTTGACCTGCTGCTGTTGCTGGCCCGCGAGCCGGGCAAGGTGTTTACCCGCGACGACATCCTGAACCACCTGCGCGGCCATGAGGCCGAGCTGTTCACCCGCGCGGTGGACATCGTGGTGAGCCGCCTGCGCAAGAAGCTGGAGCCGCTGGAGGCCATCAAGACATTGCGCAACGCGGGTTACGCGCTCGCGCTCAGGCCGCCGCCATGACGCGGGCCCGCAAGCCACGCTGGCATCAGCGCCTGCGCCATTCGCTGCGTTGGCGGCTGGTGGCGCTGTTCCTGTTGCTGGCGCTGGCCATGAGCGGTGCCTTTCTGTTTGGCATGCAAAAGGCGCTGACCACCGGCTGGCGCGACGCCGCCCGCCCGCTGCTGGTGGATTATGTGGACCGCGTGGCCGCCGAGATCGGCAGCCCGCCCAGCGTGGAACGTGCGCAGGCCATCACCCAGCGCCTGCCGGTCACGGTGCGCATCAGCGGCCCGCAAGTCAACTGGCGCAGCCACCCCGATGACGACGAACACCGCCGCCGCCGCGAGGCGTGGATGGACGACCACCCCGACCGGGGCGACGAGCGCCTGCTGACCCGCACCACGGCCGACGGCCACCGCATTGACTTTGGCCTGGCCATCAAGCCCTGGCGTGAGCGGCCGCGCTTCATTGGCTGGGCGACGCTGGCTACGTTGCTGCTGCTGACGGCACTGGCCTATGCCTATGTGCGCCGGCTGCTGCGCCCGCTGGACGACATTGGCGCCGGTGCGCGCCGCTTTGGCGGCGGCGACTTTGCACAACCCATCCCTGTGCGCCGCCAGGACGAGCTGGGCGACCTGGCCAGCGACGTGAACGCCATGGCAGCCAACATTCACCAGATGCTGGAGGCCAAGCGCATGCTGCTTTTGGCCATCAGCCACGAGCTGCGCAGCCCCATCACCCGCGCCCGGCTGAACACCGAGCTGTTGTTGGAACAAGGCGACACCGGCACGCGGCGCAGCGCGCTGCTGCGCGACCTGCAGGAAATGGCGGGCCTGGTCAATGACCTGCTGGAAAGCGAACGCCTGGGCGCCGGCCACGCCGCGCTGCACCGCGAGCCCACCGACCCCGCCGCGCTGGCGCGCGAGGTGGTGGAGGCGATGGCGCACAGCCACCCGGGCGCCGCCATTGAACTGGACGTGGCAACCGGCCTGCCCCCGCTCAGCCTGGACCGCACCCGCATGCGCCTGCTGCTGCGCAACCTGCTGGACAACGCGCTGCGCCACAGTGCGGGCGCAGCACAGCCGCCTGTTTTGCGTGTGGCGCAGCAAGGGCAGGGCGTTGAATTCACGGTCCGCGACCACGGCCCCGGCGTGCCGGCCGATGCGCTGCCCCACCTGGCCGAGCCGTTCTACCGGCCCGACAGCTCGCGCGAGCGCGCCACGGGCGGCGTGGGCCTGGGCCTGTACCTGTGCAAGCTGGTGGCGCAGGCGCATGGCGGCGCGTTCAGCGTGCGCAATGCGGAGGGCGGGGGGCTTGAAGTCGGCGTGCAGCTGCCTGAGTAGCTGGCCAACGCCGTCCCCTGCAACTGGGGGACGCCATGGCCAGATGCCTCTTCTAGAATGGCCCGAGCCACGCCGCCTGCCGCGCGCGGCAGGGCTGCGCAAGACCTGCAATTGACCTGAACCACCCCGCATGAAAAATCTCGACGCCTTCAAGGCCCATGGCGACGTCATCTGGAACGTCGCGATCCTGTTGCGCGGCCCCTACGAAATCCCCTTCAACCGCCACTTTGACGAATACGAGCCGCCGCGCCCGTTGGCGGATATCGAGGCCGATATCCTGGCGATGGAAAAAGACATCATGGCCATGCTGAAAGACGTGACGGCATGAGCGAACTCATCCTCTACCAGACCGAAGACGGCCTGACCCGTGTGCAACTGCGGGTGGTGGACGGCGGCGTGTGGCTGTCGCAGCTGGAGATTGCAGAGCTGTTTACCACCAGCAAACAAAACGTCAGTCTGCATGCCGCCAACGTGCTGAAGGAAGGAGAGTTGAGCGCCGTTTCAGTTGTCAAGGAATCCTTGACAACTGCCGCCGACGGCAAAAAGTACCGTACCAAACTCTACCGGCTGGAGATGATCCTGGCCGTGGGCTATCGCGTCAAAGGCCACCGCGGCACCCAGTTCCGCCAGTGGGCGACCGCCCGCTTGAGCGACTACCTGGTCAAGGGCTTTGCCATGGACGACGAGCGGCTGAAGAACCCGCCCGGCCCTGGTCACACAGATTACTTCGACGAGTTGCTCGCGCGCATCCGCGACATCCGCAGCTCGGAGCGGCGCTTTTACCAAAAGGTGCTCGACATCTATGCCACCAGTGTGGACTATGCCCCCGACACCGAACTGGCCCAACAGTTTTTTGCCACGGTGCAAAACAAGATGCACTGGGCCACCCATGGCCACACGGCGGCCGAAATCATCCACCAGCGGTCTGACGCCAGCCAGCCCCACATGGGACTGCAAACCACCCGCCCTGGTGGGATGGTGCGAAAAGAGGATGTGTCGGTCGCCAAAAACTACCTGTCTGCTGACGAGTTGCAGGTGCTCAACCGTATCGTCAACCTCTACATCGAATACGCCGAGCTGCAGGCGCTGGACCGCAAACCCATGCGTATGCAAGACTGGATCGCCAAGCTCGATGAATTTCTGAAGATCTCAGGCCGTGAGCTGCTGGACCACGCGGGCCAGGTTTCTGCCGCCAACGCAAAAACCAAAGCCGAGATGGAATACGCCCGCTACCGGCAACAGCAAGATACATTGCCGCATGCGATAGATGCAGACTTTGAGCGAGTTGCCAAGGAGTTGAAGGCGCTGCCGCCGGTGAAGCGGAGCAAGAAGGCTGGAGGGAGAACGTGAGCCCCGGCAGAGCACTTGTTACGCAAGGTCTACCGGGCCCTGCGGGATTACAAAAAGTGAGAGGCGACAGCTTGTCCATGCAAACCCCTTTCTCGCTGCGCATCTTCGTCGCCAACGATAAGCCTGACGGCCTGCGCATCGTCGACAAGTACAAAATGGGTTAGGACCCAAGCCCGTGGCCGCGACGGCCAACCGAGCCTGCTGACACACAGCTGACCCGCCACCGGCGTACGCTGGCGCTCCATTCATTCAAAGGAGATCCCCATGAACACGCAAGAAGTCGCCAACGCCTTTACTGCCCTGTGCAAGGCCGGCCAGTTTGACGAAGCAGGCAAACAGTTCTGGGCCGACAACGTGGTGTCGCTCGAAGCCATGGAAGGTGAGGGTGCCCGCGTGGAAGGCCGCAAGGGCGTGGAGGCCAAAGGCGAGTGGTGGTACGCCAACCACGAAGTGCACAGCGCCAAGGTCGAAGGACCGTACGTCAACGGCAACCAGTTCATCGTGCGCTTCACCCTGGACGTCACGCCCAAGGGCGGCCAGCGCTTGGGCATGGACGAGATGGGCGTGTACACCGTGCAGGACGGCAAGGTGACCGAGGAGCGGTTTTTCTACGGCAGCTGAAAGCGCGCGCGCCCAACGGGCTTGACCCAACGCAACCCGCCAGGCCCGCGCTGTGCCATGCTGGCCGCATGACAGCCTCTACCTTGCCTGGCTTTGCCCAAAGCCCCACCCGGTTTCTGTTCTTTACCGGCAAGGGCGGAGTGGGCAAAACCTCGCTCTCGGCCGCCACTGCCATCCATCTGGCGGATGCAGGCAAGCGGGTGCTGCTGGTCAGCACCGATGCAGCCTCCAACCTGGACGAAATGCTGGGCGCACCACTGTCCAACCAGCCCGTGGCCGTGCCGGGCGTGCCCGGCCTGTGGATGCTGAACATCGACCCCGACGCCGCAGCCCAGGCGTATCGCCAGCGCGTGCTTGCGCAAATGCAGGCAGACGCCACCGACGCGGACCGCGACACCGTGCGCGAGCAGCTGTCGGGCGCCTGCACCACTGAGATTGCCGCGTTTGACGAATTCGCCGCGCTGCTGGCGCAGCCGGATGCGGCGTATGACCATATTGTTTTTGACACCGCGCCTACAGGCCACACGCTGCGCCTGCTGAGCCTGCCCAAGGCATGGACGGGTTTTCTGGCAGACAACGACCGGGGTGCCTCGTGCCTGGGGCCGCATTCGGGCCTGAAGATGCAGGAGGCGCGCTTTCAGGCCGCGCTGGCCGCGCTGGGTGACGCGGCCACCACCACGGTGGTGCTGGTGACCCGGCCCGACCCGCGGCCCTTGCAGGAGGCCGCGCGTACCTCGCAAGAATTGCGCGCGCTGGGCCTGCTCAACCAGCGCCTGGCCGTCAATGGCGTGTTTCGCGCCAGTGCGCCTGGCGATGCGGTGGCCGACGCGATGCAGGCGCTGGGCGAACGGGCCCTGGCCCACCTGCCCGACGCGCTGGCTGGGCTGCCGCTGGACGAAGTGCCCCTGCGCGCGTTTGACACCGTGGGCCTGCCGGCGTTGCGCGCGTTGCTGGGCGGCCCGGCGCCTGTGCCCGGCCCGGGCGTCGCGGTTCAAGCCGCAGCCGCGCCACTACCCGCCGAGCCGCTGGCCCGGCTGGCCGATGAGCTGGCGGCCACCGGGCACGGGCTCATCATGGTCATGGGCAAGGGCGGCGTGGGCAAAACCACCATTGCCGCGGCCCTGGCGGTTGCGCTGGTGCAGCGCGGCCACAGCGTGCACCTGACCACCACCGACCCGGCAGCCCATGTGTCGGGCATGCTGCAGGGCAGCCTGCCCGGGTTGAAGGTCGGCCGCATCGACCCGCAGGCTGAAACGCAGGCCTACATCAGCAAGATGATGGCCAGCAAGGGCAGGGGGCTGGACGACGCCGGCCGTGCCCTGCTGCTGGAGGACCTGCAGTCGCCATGCACCGAAGACGTTGCGGTGTTCCATGCGTTCAGCCGGGTGGTGAACGAAGCCCGCAGTGCCTTCGTGGTGCTGGACACCGCGCCCACGGGCCACAGCCTGCTGTTGATGGACGCCACAGGCGCCTACCACCGCCAGATGATGCAAAGCTACGCCGGCAGTGCCAACGCGGCGTATCTCATCACTCCGCTGATGCGGCTGCAGGACGCGACGATGACGCGCGTGATCATCGTCACCCTGCCCGAGCCCACCCCTGTGAGCCAGGCCGCTGCGTTGCAGGACGACCTGCGCCGCGCCCGGATCGAGCCCTGGGCCTGGGTCATCAACAAAAGCCTGGCCGCCAGCGGCACGACAGACCCGTTGCTGCAGACGCGCCTGGCCGGCGAGCACCGCCAGGCCGCGCGTATTGCCACGCTGGCGCGCCGCACGTTTGTGCTGCCGTGGTTGCCCGAGCCCCCGGCGGGCGTGCAGGCGCTGGGGGCGCTGTGCGCGCCGGCGCAGTCCGGCTACCATCCTGCGCATGAGCCCTGAGCCGCCTTCGCCGCCGCAGCAACCCCAGCCGGAGCCGCTGCCGCAGCTACCACCCGGTGCTTCGCCCGGGGGGCTGGACGCCCGCTTTACCGACATCGAGGCACGGCTGATCGAGCAGGAACATCGCTGGGTCGGCGTGGCCATGAACCTGCACAGCGCGTTCAGCCAGCACCCCAGCGGCGACGCACGCCGCTCGGCGGCGCTGCGGGCCGTGTTGTGGCGGCTGTTTTCCCCGGCCACTGTGCTGGGCGCGGGCATCGGCCTGGTGTCCATCCTCGGGCTGCTGATTGCGTTGCAGGCCAACCACCTGCTGTCGCTGCAGAACAAGCGCATCGACCAGCAGACCCTGTTGCTGGAGGCGCAGCGCCGCGCCGGGCTGGTCACCGAGTTCACTGCTGTGGTGGAGCAGGTGCAAAAGGAGCGCGAGCAGACCCAGGGCGCGCGGGCGCGGCGTGCGCAAAAGGGCGTGCCCGAGCCCAGGCTGGTGCTGTCGGGGCCCACGGTCGGGCGCATTGTGGCGCTGTCGCGCTCGTACCGCCCCTATCTCTACCTGGAGATCGACGGCGACGCAGATGCCAGCCTGGTGGTGGCCGCGGCACCCGCCGCGCCCGCTGCGGCCGAATCCAGCGGGTTGATTGACACCCTGAACCGGTCACTGGGTTTTGACCTGAAGGGCGACGGCGAGCGGCCGGTGATGACGCGCGTGGCATTGAGCCCCGAGCGGGGTCAGTTGCTGATCGCGCTGCACAACGGCGAGGTGGACCTGGAGCCGCTGACCCGTCAGTCTGTGGACTTCTCGCGCGCCGATTTGCGCAACGCCGTGCTGGCCGGCGCCCGGCTGGCCAATGCCAACATGACCCGCGCCGCGCTGGCGGGGGCCGATCTGCTGAACGTCAACTTCACGGGTGCATTCCTGGCGGGCGCCAACCTGTCGCGGGCCTGCCTGACGGGGGTGAACTTCAGCGGGGCGCTGATGCAGTCCGTCAACCTGTCGGGCACGTCGCTTTCGGGGGCGATCATCATGAACGCGGAGCAGCTGGAGGGGGCGGACCTTAGCGGCGCGCGGCTGGAAGGCCTGTATGTGTCCGGCCGCGGGTGGCTGGACCTGCTGCAGGGCCTGAAGCCGCCGGTGACCGGCTTTGTGCGCGCAGACTGGACGCTGGTGCCTGTGACGCAGCCCGGCACCATCAAGGTGCTGGAGCTCAAGGTGGGCAGCGGTGCGACCGAGGGCTGGTACCAGGTGAAGGCGGCGCCCGGCGCGCTGCAGCGCTACCCCAGCCGCGCGATTTGCGCCTGACCACGCCTTGGGCTGCTTCATCCGTTCCACTTCTCCCGCGGCACCACCACCGCCTGCGGCGGCTGCTGGCGAAAATGCGGCGACATGATCTGCACACCCGCGTCGTTGAAGGCGTCCTGGATGTTCTGGTGCAGCTCGCTCAGGCGTGGCAGGCGCTCCAGCGGTTTGTCCAGGTACACATACAGCTCGTATTCCACATAAAAGTCGCCCAGCGCGCGCTGCAGAACAAAGGGCTCGGGCGTCTGGCGCAGGCCGCTGGTGGCGCGTGCGGCCGCCAGCAGCAGCGCATGGACCTGGCGCCAGGGGGCGTCGTAGCCGATGGTGGCCTTGGTGGCCATCATGGTGCCCTGGGTGTCTGACAGGCGCGAGTAGTTGCGTATGGGGTTGCCCACCAGCACGGCGTTGGGGATGGTGATTTCCTCGTTGCGCATGGTCTTGAGCTTGGTGGCCAGCGTGCCTACCTCCTGCACCACGCCCTCTACGGAGTCGCCGTCGCGGCCGACCACCACATGGTCGCCCAGGCGCAGCGCTCGTGAATACACCAGCACCAGCCCGCTCATGAGCTGGTTGACCACGCCCGACGAGCCCAGCGTGACCATGGCGCCCAGCAACACAGACACACCCTTGAACACATCGCTGCTGGAGCCCGGCAGGTACGGATAGGCTGCCACCAGGGCCAGTGCCCAGATACCCAGCGCCACCAGGCGCCGCGTGGCGGCTGCGGTTTCAGGGTGCAGGAAGCTGACCGCCAGGCTGCGCCGCGACACAGCGCGAAACATGGCGTTGGACGCTTCCACCGCCGCCTGCGCCAGCAGCAGGATCACGGCCACCACCACCAGCCCGGGGATGGCGCGCACCAGGCTTTCGCCCAGCGCCGTGACGGTCTGAAGGAACAGGCCGCCCAGCCGCTCACCCAGCGCACGTGTGCCCGGGAATGCCAGCAGCACCGACGTGATCCAGAAATACAGAAGCGCGGCACTCACAAACAGCGCCGCCAGCTGCACCAGGCGCGACAGCAGGCCCTGCGCGTACTGGAGCAGCGTGCGCGCCGGCGCGCTTTGGCCAGGCTCGCCGTCTTCGGCGTCCAGCCGGTTGGCCAGCGCTGCGTCCAGCACGCTGGCCAGGCGCCACACAGCCCACAGCAGCAGGGCCAGCAACAGTGTTTCCAGCAGGCTCACGCCCAGCGCGCGCAGCACGATGGGCCACTGCCGCTGCTCGGCCTCGGTTTTCAGCGCGGCGCTCAGGCGGGCGTGGGCGGCGCGGGCTGCATGGTCCAGCGACTCATGCGCACCGGGCTCAATGTCGGCCTCGGTCAGCGTGAACAGCAGCACGTCGCCCTGGCGAAAGGCCACGCCGCGCTGGCGCTCCAGCGTCACAGGCACCAGGTCCACCACCGGCGGCAGCTCGCGGGCGCGGGCTTCGTCCAGGCGGGTCTGGGCGCGGGCCAGGCGGCCCGCTGGGTCAGCGCCGTTGTAGCTGGAGCGAAAGGTGGCGATGGGCTGGTGGGCGACCTCCAGCACGGCTTCGGGCGGTGTCGGCTCCGGGGTGGCCGCATGCAACGGGCAGCAGGCCAGCAGCAGGGCCAGGGCAATGATTCTCATGCGGGAATCATAGAGGCGGGCCCGTGCCGCGGCTAGTCTGGCGCGGCGTCCAGCGCGGCGCGGCTGCGCTCTCGTTCCCCATGCACCACATACAGCCCCGCGCCCACCAGCAGCGCGATGCCTGCCCACGCCAGGGCATTGGGCACATCACCCCATACCAGCCAGCCCAGAACCAGCGCAAACAGCAGCCCGGTGTAGCGAAACGGAGCAATCACGCTCATCTCGCCCGCGCGCATGCCGGTGATGACAAGGTAGTAGCCCGCGCTGAGGAACACGGCCGCGGCTGCCAGCAACAGCAGTTGCCGCGCCGTGGGCGCTTGCCAACCCTGCAGCGCAGTCAGCAGCGCCGCCAGCAGCAGCACCGCCAGGGCCGTGGCGAGGGTGATCAGGATCGATGGCGTGCTGGCCGCGATGGTGCGTGTGCTGAGGTCTCGCGCTGCGTGAAAGATCGTGCCCACCAGGCACAGCAGCGCATAGGCGTTGAACCCCGCCGCGCTGGGCTGCACGATCAGCAGCACACCGGCAAAGCCGGCCGCTACCGCCAGCCAGCGCCCGGCACCGACGCGTTCGCGAAAGGCAATCACGGCAAACAGCGTGATGAACAGCGGCGTGGCCATGTTGATGGCCGTGGCATTGCCAATGGGCAGGTGAAACAGGGACGTGAGGTAGGTGAAAGTGCCCAGGGCGTCCAGCCCCGCGCGCAGCATCACGCGCCGCTGCGCCATGGCGCGCAGGCCCGCGCCGTCCAGAGCACCCATGGCGCGCGCCACCACCAGCAACAGCAGCGCTGCAAACAGCGCGCGGATGAAGATCAGTTGTGCCGTGGGCAGTGTCTGGCTCACGTATTTGACCAATGCGTCGTTGGTCACAAAGCTGGCCATGGCCAGGGACATGGCGGCAATGCCGCGGCGGTTGGCGGCGCTTTCGGGCGAATGGGTCACGGGGCGATGTTAAGCGGCATTGCTATAGTCCCGCAGCCTTATAGTCCCGCAGCCTTCCAAGGAGTTCCATGCTTGCCATTGTTCGCCCCGTTCTGACCTTGCTGCTCCTGGCCTGCAGCGCGCTGGCCCTGGCGCAGCGGGTGGAGCCCGAGATCACCATCCTGGCGCTGGTCATCAACGGCAAGCGCACCGATGTGCTGGCGCACCTCTACAAGCCAGAGGGTGACGGGCCGTTTCCGCTGGTCATCTATTCGCATGGCCGTGCCGGCGCCAGCGAAGACCGGGCTGCGCTGAAGTACCCGGTGCCTGTGGGCCACGGAAACTACTGGCTGCGCAAGGGCGTGGCTGTGGTGGCGCCGGTGCGCCCCGGCTATGGCGAGACAGGTGGCGACGACGTGGAGCATTCAGGAACCCGCTGGAAGGGCGCCACCTGCACGACTGACCCGGACTTCACCCGGGTCGCTGTCAACGCGCGCCGCACCGTGGTGGCCACCTACGAATGGGCGCTCAGGCAGCCCTGGGTGCGCCGCGACCGCATCCTGATCCAGGGCCAGTCGGTCGGTGGACTCACCACCGTGGCCACGGCTGCGCTGAACCTGCCGGGCGTGGTGGGCACCGTCAATTTCGCGGGCGGCTCCGGCGGCTACCCCGAGGTGTCACCCGGCAAAAGCTGCAAGCCCGAAAACCTGACCAGCACCTACCGCGAGTTTGGCCGCCAGGCGCGGGGCCCCAGCCTGTGGCTGTATGCCGCCAACGACCAGTACTGGGGCCCGGACATGCCTCGCACCTGGCATGAGGCCTACCAGGCCGGCGGCAGCGACACCACCTTCGTCATGACCGGTACGCTGGTGAACAAGGACGGCCACCAGTTGCTGCTGCACGGCGGGCGCATGTGGTCGGTGCCGCTGGATGCCTTCATCAAGAAGGTCGGATTGCTGGCGCCTTGAGCCGCAAGGCCAGCACGGCGCCGGCAAAGCACAGGCCAGCGGCTACGGTGCGGACCAGATTGGCGCTGTTCCAGCTGTCGCGCGCCTGCATCCAGTCCGCCGGTGGCGACGCCGGGTTCCACTGCGCCAGTGCGTTGTTGATGGGGACGTTGACCTCGCGCGTGAGCCAGAACACAGCGCCAAAGTACACCACCCACAGCGCCAGCCACACATGTCCTGCACGCCGCTGCCCGCTTGCATGCAACGCCAGCGCGGCCAGCAGCGGCAGCACCGCAGTGCCAAAGTAAATCCCGCCGAAGGTGGCGTTGCGCACCACGCGGTTGATGGCCTGCTGGATGGTGATGTAGTCTTGCGCGTCCAGATCGCGCATGGCGGGCACCACGTCCACGGCAAACGCAAAGAAGAAGCCGGCCATCAGGCCCAGCAGGATGGTGGCCAGCACCTGCAGGCTGGAGGCGGTTTTGTTCAGCATGTGTTCTCCACTGTGCGGCCGAGCTTAGGCGCGCTTCGCAAAGGGCTTGCCAAGCCTGTGTAAAGCCGCTGAAACAAAAAAAGGGCGACCCACAGGGCGCCTGTGCATTTCGCGATACGCAGCGTTCTGGAGCGTGTCGATGAAGTTGCGCAGCTGGTTGCTGCGGCTGGGGTGCTTGGGCTTGCGCAGGGCCTTGGCCTCGCACGGCGTGAGCGAGCTGCCCGGCCCGACCAGGGCGATGCGACAATGACCTGATGAGCTCGCTGTCCCTCTTCACATGAGCGAACATCCCGCGATCCGCTTTTGCAACGCGCCAGACGACGTCAGGCTCGCCATGACCGTACAGGGCAGCGGGCCCGTGATCGTCAAGGCGGCCAATTGGTTGTCGCATCTTCAGCAAGAGTCCGAGCTGTTTGCCACCCGCCACTGGATTGACGAGTTGGCGCGGGGGCATACCCTGGTGCGCTACGACTCACGCGGCTGCGGGCTGTCGGACCGCGATGTAGCCAGCGTATCGCTGCAAGCTTGGGTGAGCGACCTCGAATCCGTTGTCGACGCGGCAAATATCGGTCGCTTTGTTTTGTTTGGTGTGTCGCAGGGTGCTGCAGTGGCCATCGAGTATGCGGTCCGCCATCCGGAACGCGTCCAAGGCCTGGTTCTGTTTGGTGCGTTTGCCCGCGGCATGCTGCGTCAAGGTGGAAGCGAACGGGTCACGCAGGCCTCGCACGCATTGGTGCGTTTGGCCGAACTGGGCTGGGGGCACGATACGGCGTCGTTCCGTGAGGTGTTTACCCAACACATCTTCCGTGATGCAACGCCCGAGCAGATGCGCGCGTTCGATGAATGCCACCGCCACACCGTTTCGGGTCCGGTCGCGGCGCGCTACATGCGCACCTTTTACCAGCTCGATGTGTGCCGCTCTGCGGCCGGTTTGAGCTGCCCAGCGCTGGTGATGCACAGTGACGGTGACGCGCTGGTGCTGCCGCGCGAGGGTAGGCTGTTGGCTTCATTGATTCCGGGGGCGCGTTTTGTGGAAGTACCCAGTCGTAATCATCTGTTGCTTGAAAGCGAGCCGGGCTGGAAGCAAGTGCAGGCTGAGTTTCGGGGTTTTATGGCCGCTGTCCATGCTGCTGAGACTGGTGCAGCCAGACCGGCGTTGACGCCTCGGCAGAAAGACGTGCTCAAAGCCGTTGCCCGTGGCTTGACCGACAAGTCAACTGCCCGGGAACTGGCGCTGAGCCCGCGCACGGTCGAGATGCATGTCGCGCGCGCGTTGAAGGCACTGGGGGTGCGCAACCGTGCCGAGGCCGTGTCCGTCGCGTTGCAGTGGAAGCTGCTCGACTAACAGGCGTCTACGGTAGCGGGTTGCATTTCATACCGTAGTTGCTGCGCCAGTGACGCTCGCCGATACCGTAGCCTGCCGACTGGTGGCTTTGCGCCTTGCTTTCCAAAATGCGAGGGTGTTTCAAAACCTCTTCAGGAGCCCCGCATGCTGCACGATGCAATCGCAATTGCCCCTTTGCCACTGGACGCGGCCGTGTCACCCGCGATTGTCGACCTGCGAGAGTCCGCTTTCCGCGACGACCCGCACCGGATTCTGCGGCCACTGCGCGAACGTGGCCCGCTGCACCGCGACACGCTTGGCGTATGGCTGGTGACTGGCCACGCGCTGGCGCGCGCCGTCCTGACCGACACCCATATGGGGCGCGATCCCCGCCAATGGCGTGGCTACGCGTCTTTGCGACCCTACCTCGCGGATTCGACGCTTGAGCAGACGGTGGAGCGATGGATGCTTCTTAACGACGGGTCGGCGCACACCCGCATGCGCCGCCTGGCAGCCGGGGCGTTCACGCCTGCTGCCACACGCCTGCTGGAGCAGCAAGTGACCGCGACAGCGGACGCCTTGATCGATGCGTTGCCCAAAGATCGGCCCTTCGACCTCATGCGCGATTTTGCGCAGCCTTTCCCGGTCCGCGTGATGGGTGACCTGCTGGGGCTGCCCGCTGGCGACTTTGATCGCAGCAAGGCATGGTCCGATGCCTTGGCGATGGTGGTGGAACCCGCCGCGACACGTGCCGTTCGTGAGCAGTCTGACCGCGCGGCTGCAGAGATGCTCGATTACCTGTGTGGCGTGGTGGCTAGCCGCCGCCACCATCCGCGCGATGATTTGTTGAGCGACATGCTGGCCCGGCAGGCGTGCGACCGCACGGCCACCGACGACGAACTGCTGGCTAACCTGATGCTGCTTTTTGTGGCGGGGCACGAGACCACAACCAATCTCATCGGCAATGGCATGCTCAGTCTGATGAGCCACCCGTTGCAACTGGCCCGCCTGCGCGCTGAGCCATCGCTGATGCCCCAGGCGGTAGAAGAGATGATGCGGTTTGAAGGCCCGGTATCGGTGGTCGCGCGAATCGCCCATCAGTCTTGCCGCGTTGGCGATCTGACCATTGCACCGGGCGACCTGCTCTACTGCTTGACCGCAGCCGCCAACCGCGATCCAAAGGTGTTTTTGGACCCTGATGCCTTCGACGTTGGCCGCGAACGCAACCCGCATCTGTCGTTCGGCGGTGGGGTGCACTACTGCCTTGGCGCGCCGTTGGCCCGTCTTGAGGGCGCGGTTGCGTTTCGTCGTCTGCTTGCGCGTTTTGCGCACCTGCGCCGGACTGACAGCGATGTGGCATGGCGTCCGCTGGTGAACCTGCGGGGTCTGACGAGACTCGATGTGACCGGGTAACCCGCCCTCCGCTCGTCGGTGCGCCAGGCGTGGTTGACACATCAGAGTCCAATGCGCCGCAGGGCGGGCCCAAATGCAAAGGCGCCCCGCAGGGCGCCTTTGCATTTCGCAACACGCAGCGTTTTACAGCGTGTCGATGAAGCTGCGCAGCTTGTCGCTGCGGCTGGGGTGCTTGAGCTTGCGCAGGGCCTTGGCCTCAATCTGGCGGATGCGCTCGCGCGTCACGTCAAACTGCTTGCCCACTTCTTCGAGCGTGTGGTCGGTGCTCATCTCGATGCCAAAGCGCATGCGAAGCACCTTGGCTTCGCGCGGTGTCAGGCTGTCCAGGATGTCCTTGACCACATCGCGCAGGCCGGCCTGCATCGCGGCCTCGATGGGCGCGGTGTTGGCCTGGTCTTCAATGAAGTCGCCCAGGTGGGAATCGTCGTCGTCACCGATCGGCGTTTCCATGGAGATCGGCTCCTTGGCGATCTTCATGATCTTGCGGATCTTGTCTTCGGGGATTTCCATCTTGGCCGCCAGGATGCCGGCGTCGGGCTCAAAGCCGAACTCCTGCAAGTGCTGGCGGCTGATGCGGTTCATCTTGTTGATGGTCTCGATCATGTGCACCGGGATGCGGATGGTGCGCGCCTGGTCGGCGATCGATCGCGTGATGGCCTGGCGGATCCACCAGGTCGCGTAGGTCGAGAATTTGTAGCCGCGGCGGTATTCAAACTTGTCCACCGCCTTCATCAGGCCGATGTTGCCTTCCTGGATCAGGTCCAGGAACTGCAGGCCGCGGTTGGTGTATTTTTTGGCGATGGAAATCACCAGGCGCAGGTTGGCCTCGATCATTTCCTTCTTGGCGTCGCGTGACGACGCTTCGCCGTTGTTCATGCGCTTGTTGATGTCCTTCAGCTGACCCAGCGGCACCACCACGCGCGATTGCAGGTCGGTCAGCTTTTGCTGCAGTTCCTGGATGGGCGGGATGTTGCGCGCCATGATCACCGACCAGGGCTTGCCGGCGGCAGCCTGCTTTTCCACCCACTTGAGGTTCAGCAGGTTGGGCGGGAAGTCCTTGATGAACACGTCCTGCGGCATGCCGCACTTGTCCACGATGATGCGGCGCAGCTCGCGTTCCTTCTTGCGCACGTCGTCGACCTGGCCGCGCACCATGTCGCACAGCTTTTCAATGGTCTTGGCCGTGAAGCGGATGGTCATCAGCTCTTCAGACAGGGCTTGCTGGGCCTTGTTGTAGGCCGGGGTACCGTAGCCTTCCTTGTCGTAGATCTTGTGGACCTTCTCGAACAGCTGCGTGATGCGGTCAAAACGCTCCAGCGCCTGGGTCTTGAGTTCTTCGAGCTTCTTGGTCAGTGCCTTGGAGCCGCCGTTGCCGTCGTCGTCGTCGGCCTCGTCGTACTCGTCAAAGTCTTCCTCGGCCACAAAGTCGTCGGCCTCGTTGGGGTTCGAAAAGCCGTCGACCACGGTAGAGATGACGACCTTGCCTTCGCGGATTTCGTTGGCCAGGCGCAGGATCTCGGCGATGGTGGCCGGGCTTGCGCTGATGGCCTCCATCATGGCCATCAGGCCGCCTTCGATGCGCTTGGCGATTTCGATTTCGCCTTCGCGTGTCAGCAGCTCGACGGTGCCCATTTCGCGCATGTACATGCGCACCGGGTCGGTCGTGCGGCCGAATTCGCTGTCCACGGTGGACAGGGCAGCTTCTGCTTCTTCTTCGGCTTCTTCCACCGTGGCGGCCGTCGGTGCCGTGTTGTTCAGCAGCAGCATCTCGGCGTCAGGCGTCTGCTCGTACACCGCCACGCCCAGGTCGTTCAGCATGGTGACCACGACTTCCATGGTCTCGGCGTCGACCAGCTTGTCGGGCAAGTGGTCCGAGATTTCGCCTTGCGTCAGGTAGCCGCGGGTTTTGCCCAGGGTGATCAGGGTCTTCAGGCGCTGGCGGCGCTTGGCCATGTCTTCTTCGGACAGGACGGTTTCGTCCAGGCCAAATTCCTTCATCAAGGCGCGTTCCTTGGCCTTGCTGATCTTCATGCGCAGCGGCTTGACCTTTTCAGTCGTCTCCGCCACCGGTTCACCGACCAGATCGTCCTCGATGTCGGACATGTCCATGTCTTCACCGGGCTTGGACTCGGCAGCGTTCTTGGGCTTGCGCCCGCGCTTGGCGCCGGTTTTGGCGGATGCGCCGGCTTCAGCGCTGGCAGCCTTGGGCGGGCGACCCGGCTTTTTCTTGACGACTTCTTCGGTGGCGACGGGTTTGGCGGTGGACTTCGATGCGGGCACTGGCTTGGCTTTCGTTGCGGGCTTGGCGGCTGCTTTGGGGGCTGCCTTGGCTGCCGGTTGGGACGTGGGCTTCACAGCGGGTTTTGCGGGTGCAACGGGCTTCTTCGGCTTTTGAGCGGGCATGAGAGACCTCAGGACATCAAAAAGAGACACAGAAACACAAATGCGCCACAAATCCCGGCGCGGGTGACGAGACGGCAGACTGGCGTACCACAGGGGCAACCCGGCTGGATCTCAATGGCAAGATGTGTGGGCGAACATTTGGTGTGCAGTCCTTGCGGTATGTGGGCGAGTCGTGCGCTGTGGCATCGGTTAGCCGGGTCCGGAGGTGCTGCTGTCGCTCTTGCCGATAGCAAACCCTACATTATACCGGTGGACGCAGATTTCAAGTCGGATCTTCAATCCGGGCCAAAGAAGCCTCCAGTTGCAGGCGCCGGGCATGCAGCTCGCGGTAGCGTTCCAGGGCCTGCGGGTCGGTGGCCGCGGCTTCAATGGCCGCTGTCTCCTGGACCTTCAGGCGCTCTACCAGCATGCGGCTGAGCAGGTCGCGCAACTCTGCCGCTGATTCAGCACCCGGTGGCGGCATGTCCTGGACGTCGGCCATGAGTTTCATGGCCAGCGGCTCGCTCTCGTGGCCCTGCAAGGCCTCGCGCAGCGACCCCCAGGGCAGGGGGCCGTGTTCGTGCAGCTGGCTGTCCAGCCAGGCGAACAGGGGGCCATGGGGTTCTGGCAGCTCACACAGCATGGCGTGCATCTCGTGCGACAGGTTGTCCCAGGACACGGCGTCGCCCAGCAGCAGGCGTGCGGCGTGGTCAGCGCGGCTGACCGGTGCAGCCCGGCCTGGCAGCCTGCGCGGCGGTTTGGGGGGCGCCTTGGGTCGGTAGCCTTCATCTTGCCGCCTTGGGGCGCTCTCTTTTTGATAGCGACCAGGGCTGGTGCCCGCCATGTTCCACAGGTCTGACAGCTCGCGCGTTTCAAGCTGGACCCGCTCGGCAATCTCGCCCAGCAATTGCCGCTTGAGCGCGCCTTCGGGCAGCAGCGCCCACAGCGGGCGCGCGTTGGCAGAGAAGTGTGCCCGGCCCTCAGCACTTGCAAGGTCGCAGCCTTCGCTGGCGGCTTCTATCAGGAAGACAGACAGCGGCGTGGCAGCGCTCACATATTTGGCAAACGCGTCCTTGCCAAATTCGCGGATGTAGCTGTCCGGGTCGTGCTCTGCCGGCAGAAACAGGAATTTGACCGAGCGCACGTCGGTGGCATAGGGCAGGGCGCCGTCCAGCGCCTTGCGCGCGGCGCGGCGGCCGGCTGCGTCGCCGTCAAAGCTGAACACCACCGAATCAGTGAAGCGAAAGAGCTTTTGCACATGGTCGGGCGTGCAGGCCGTGCCCAGGGTCGCCACCGCGTTGGGAAAGCCCAGCTGCGCCAGGGCCACCACGTCCATGTAGCCCTCGGTCACCAGCACATAGCCCTGCTCGCGGAGGGCCTGGCGGGCCTCGAACAGCCCGTACAGCTCGCGACCCTTGCTGAATACCGGAGTTTCGGGTGAATTGAGGTACTTGGGCTTTTCGTCGCCCAGCACGCGGCCGCCAAAGCCTATGCATTCGCCCTTGACGTTGCGAATGGGGAACATCACCCGGTCACGAAAGCGGTCGTAGCGTTTGCTCTCGCCCGAGTCTTCGTCTTCGTTCACGATCACCAGGCCGCTTTCAGCCAGCAGGGGATCGTCGTAGTTGGCAAACACGCTGGCCAGACTGCGCCAGCCTTCAGGCGCGTAGCCAAGGCCGAACTGCCTGGCAATTTCACCCGACAGGCCGCGACCTTTGAGGTAGCCGATGGCACGCGGCGATGCCTTGAGGTGCTTGCGGTAGGCCTCGCCGGCTTTTTCCAGCACGTCGCTCAGCGTGGCCTGCTTTTCACGCTGTTTGGCAGCGCGTTCGCGGTCCTGCGGGCTGGCGTCGTCCTCGGGTACCTGCATGCCGTGTTGCTGGGCCAGGTCTTTCACGGCCTCGATGAAGGTCATGCCCGCATGTTCCATCAGGAAGCCGATGGCGTTGCCGTTCTTGCCGCAGCCAAAGCAGTGATAGAACTGCTTGGTGGGGCTGACGCTGAAGCTGGGCGACTTCTCGCCATGAAAGGGGCACAGGCCCATGAAATTGGCACCGCCCTTTTTGAGCTGCACATAGCGCCCGACGATCTCGACGACGTCAGTACGTGCAAGCAGCTCTTGAATGAAGGTCTGGGGGATGGCCATAGGTGGGAATACGGTTGCGTATTCTTACCTAAGGGAGCGGCTGCCTGTTCGGCGTACCCTACCGGCACACCGCATCAGCGGGAACAACGGAGACAAGCATGACGGATATTTTCAGCCAGGACCTGCCACGGACCGAGGCCAACTTCGCACCCATTTCACCGTTGTCGTTCATCGAACGCACGGCCGAGGTGTACCCCAACCGGCTGGCTGTCGTCCATGGCGACTCGCGGCGCACCTGGAGTGAGGTCTACGCACGCTGCCGCCGGCTGGCCAGTGCCTTGCAGAAGGCGGGCGTGGGCAAGGGCGACACGGTGGCCGTCATGCTGCCCAACACGCCGCCGATGGTTGAGGCCCACTTCGGCATACCCATGGCGGGAGCGGTGCTGAATGCGCTGAACACGCGGCTGGACCCCGAGACGGTGGCCTTCATGCTGGACCATGGCGAGGCCAAAGTGGTGATCGTCGACCCGGAGTTCGCACCCGTCATGTTGAAGGCACTTGCCTTGCGCAAAGCCACGACGCCGTTGCTGGTGATCGACGTGGAGGACGCCGTGTACACCGGGCCGGTGCAGCGCATCGGCACAGCGACTTATGACGCCTTTGTGGCCGGTGGTGACGCCGCCTTCGTCTGGCAGCTGCCCACCGACGAATGGGACGCGATTGCGCTGAACTACACCAGCGGCACCACCGGCAACCCCAAGGGCGTGGTCTACCACCACCGTGGCGCGGCCATCAACGCCATCTCCAACATCCTGGAATGGGACATGCCCAAGCACGCGGTCTACATGTGGACGCTGCCGATGTTCCATTGCAACGGCTGGTGTTTCCCCTGGACGGTGGCCGCGCGCGCGGGCGTGAACGTGTGTTTGCGCAAGGTGGAAGCGCAGGCAATGGTGGACGCCATCCGCACGCATGGCGTGACCCACTATTGCGGTGCGCCGATCGTCCACGGCATGCTGGTCAATGCGCCGGATGCCCTGAAGGCGCAGCTGCAGGGCCTGCCCCAGGGCGGTGTGAAGGCCATGGTGGCCGGTGCCGCGCCGCCGGCGTCGATGATCGAAGGCATGGAAACGCTGGGTTTTGACCTGACCCATGTGTACGGCCTGACCGAGGTTTATGGCCCAGCCACCGTCTGTGCCAAACACGTCGAATGGAATGCGCTGGACATTGGCGAGCGGGCCCGGCTGAATGCGCGCCAGGGCGTGCGCTACCACCTGCAGCAAGGCGCGCTGGTGATCGACCCGCAAACGATGAAGCCCGTGCCCTGGGACGGCGTGACCATGGGCGAGATCATGTTCCGGGGCAACATCACCATGAAGGGCTACCTGAAGAACCCGGGCGCCACGAAAGAAGCCTTTGAGGGCGGATGGTTCCACACCGGCGATCTGGCGGTGCAGTACCCCGACGGCTACATCAAGATCAAGGACCGCAGCAAGGACGTGATCATTTCGGGCGGCGAAAACATTTCTTCAATCGAAGTCGAAGACGTTCTTTACCGTCACCCCGACGTCCTGGCCGCCGCCGTGGTGGCCAAGCCCGACACCAGGTGGGGTGAGACGCCCTGTGCGTTTGTGGAGTTGAAGGCTGGCGCCACCACGACGGCAGAGGCCATCGTGGCGCACTGCAAGAAACACCTGGCCGGCTTCAAGGTGCCGCGTGCGGTTGTCTTTGGCGAGCTGCCCAAGACCAGCACGGGCAAGATCCAGAAGTTCGAACTGCGCAAGCAGGCGGGCTCAGCCGCCGCGATTGACGTCTAGTCTGGCGTTCAGGTCTTCATCGCAAGGCCCAGCTTTTCGATAATGGCCTTTTCCTTGACGTAGGTGTCGGCAATAAACTTGGTGTAGTCCTCGGTGTTCAGATAGATCACCGATTGGTCGTACTTGTCAAAGCTGGCCAGCACGGCCGGGTCTTCCAGCGTTTTCTTGAAAGCGTCATGCAGCCGCCGCGTCAACGCCGGCGGCATGCCTTTGGGCCCGCCAATTCCAAAAGGGGAATCAGCCAGTGTTTCATAGCCCAGTTCCTGCAGCGTGGGCACGTTGGACCAGCGCTTGGTGCGTTTGGATCCATAAGTGGCCAGCAGGCGGCAGGTGCCAGCGTCCACGTGGGGGCCCCAGCCGGTAGCGTCGCTGTGCGACATGACGTGACCGCCCAGCAGGGCTTGCATGCCGTCGGCGCTGCCCTTGAACGGGATGTGCTGCAGCTTGATGCCGGCCTTCATGCAGAACTCTTCCACCGCCAGGTGCGGGGTGGTGCCGTTGCCGGTGGAACCGAAGGTGAATTTGCCCGGGTTGGCTTTGGCATAGTCGACCAGGTCCTTGATGGACTTGATGGGCGAATCGGCGCGCACCACGATGCCGAAGGTGTAGCCGGTCAGGCAGGCGATGTAGGTGAAGTCCTTGAGCGGGTCGAACTGCATCTTCTGCATGTGCGGCAGTCGCGCCACGCCAATGGTGATCTGCGAAAGCGTGTAGCCGTCAGGCGCCGCATTGACCAGCTCGTTGGGGCCCAGCATGCCGCTGGCGCCTGCCTTGTTGTCCACCACGATCTGCCCGCCCAGCGCCTTGCCGGCGCTTTCGGCCAGCGCGCGCATCACTGCATCGGTTGAACCGCCCGCCGGCCAGGGGCAGATCAGCCGGATGGGCTTGGCTGGAAACGCCGGAGCCTGCGCCAGTGCCGGCAGTGCAATGGCAGCGGACGCGGCAAGCGCGGACTGGACGAAGCGGCGACGGGGCTGGTGGACGACGGGCATGGCGAACTCCTGGGTTGGGTTCGGCGGCCGCAAGGCTTCGGCCGCCACCATGCCAATCTAAAGTGTTCAGGCCCGCCTGCCATGGGGACTAACCATGGCCCCGCACTCTGCACTGCAGAACTTTGGGGCCCAGCCGGCGCCGGGCCGCCCCAAGGCGGCTGGAGCCCCCTCGGGGGGGCAGTGCAGTACCCGAAGTGACAAGCGTGGGGGTCTTCAGTCGCCCATGACGATGCCTTCGCGGCGCGGGTCAGCGCCGCCCAGCCACACGGGTGTGCCGTGGGCGTTGCCTTTGGTGATGGCCTGCAGGCCGCTGGTCATGGCCTGTTCGCGTACCTCGGCGCCTCGTGCGCGCAGCGCCTCTACCGTGGCGGGCGGAAAACGCTTTTCTTCCAGGATGCTGGGGCCGTTGAGTGACGCGAAGTTGGGCAGGTTGATGGCCTGCTGCGGGGTCATGCCCCAGTTGAGCACGCCGTACAGGGTCTTGGCGGTGAAGTGGATGATCAGCGCGCCGCCGGGGCTGCCGCCGCTCATGATCAATTCGCCTGTGGCCTTGTCGAACACCAGCGTGGGCGCCATGGACGAACGCGGGCGTTTGCCGGCCTGCACGCGGTTGGCCATGGGCTTGCCCTGCGCATCGGCCGGCGCGAAGCTGAAGTCGGTGAGCTCGTTGTTCAGCAGGAAGCCCTTGACCATTTGCCGGGCGCCAAACACGTCTTCAATCGTGGTGGTCATGGCCACTGCATTGCCAAAGGCATCCACGATGCTGATGTGGCTGGTGCCGTATTCGGGCTGGTCGGGCATGGGCGCATGGCTGGTGCGCACTGGGCCGGGGTTGCCGGGTGTGGCGGTCTTCATGCTCTGCGGGCCGATCAGGCGGGCGCGCTCGGCCAGGTACTTGTCGTCCAGCAGGCTCATCCAGTTGCCGCCCGGGGGCTGCACAAAGTCGGGGTCGCCCAGGTACTGTGCGCGGTCGGCGAACGCCAGGCGCGAGGCCTCGGTGTACAGGTGCAGCCAGTTGGCGCCAGGCAGGCCATTTTCCAGCGGAATTGCGCCGGCGTAGGCATGGTTCAGGATGCCCAGGATCTGGCCGACGGCGATGGCGCCTGAGCTGGGCGGCGGAAAGCCGCAGATGCGGAAGTCCTTGCCCTGGGCCTTGTAGTCGTGGCAGATGGGTGCCCGCTTTTTGGGTTGGTAGCCCGCCAGGTCGGCCAGGCTGAGCTGGCCGGGGTTGCCAACGTGCTTTTGCACCTTGTCCACGATGGCCTGGGCCACGTCGCCTTCCAGCAGGCCTTTGGAGCCCTGCGCTGAAATCTTGCGCAGCACCTGGGCCAGCTCGGGGTTCTTCAGGGTGTGGCCCACGGGCCAGGCCTCGCCCTGGGCGTTGTAAAAGTAGGCGGCCGCAACGGGGTCCTTCTTGAGGTGTTGTTCGCCCTTGAGCAGCGTGTTCAGCCGTGCGCTGACCTTGAAGCCGCCTTCGGCCAGCGTGATGGCCGGCTGGAACAGCGTGGCCCAAGGCAGCTTGCCGTGCTGCTTGTGCGCCATCTCCAGCATGCGCACGGTGCCCGGTGTGCCGACGGAGCGGCCACCCACCACGCCCTCATAGAACGCCATGGGCTTGCCGTCGGCTTTCAGGAACAGCTTTTCGTCGGCGGCAGCAGGCGCGGTCTCGCGGCCGTCAAAAGCTTCCACAGCCTTGCCGTCGTGGTGCAGCAGGAACGCGCCGCCGCCGATGCCGCTGGACTGCGGCTCCACCAGCGTCAGTACCATCTGCACGGCGATGGCCGCGTCAATGGCTGAACCACCGGCTTTCAGGATCTGGTAGCCCGCGTCTGTGGCCAGCGGGTTGGCGGCCGCCACCGCGAATTTGGTCGTGGCCCAACCCGGCTTTTCGGTGTAGCCCGACGAGCCCTCGGGCTGCAGCGGAACGGCGTAGGTGAAGTTCTGCGGGGCGCTGGCGCAGGCAGTGAGCAGTGCCGCAGCCAGGCAGGTGAGGGCGATTCTCATGAGATCTCCGGATGGTTTGTTGTAAGGAGATTCTCGCGGCAACTGCGCCGCTTGTGTGATGCAGATTGCGAATGGCCGCCCACAAGGGGGCGGCCAGCCGGTCAGCGCGGTGCCAGGCGGATCGCGCCGTCCAGACGGATCACCTCGCCATTGAGCATGTCGTTTTCGATGATGTGCTTGGCGAGCTTGGCGTAGTCCTCAGGTGTGCCCAGCCGGCTGGGAAAGGGCACGCTGGCGGCCAGAGCGTCCTGCACTTCCTTGGGCATGCCAAACAGCATGGGCGTGCCGAAGATGCCAGGGGCAATCGTCATGTTGCGGATGCCGTTGCGCGACAGGTCGCGTGCGATGGGCAGCGTCATGCCCACCACCCCGCCTTTGGAGGCGGCGTAGGCGGCCTGGCCGATCTGGCCGTCATAGGCGGCGACACTGGCGGTAGAGATCATCACGCCGCGCTCGCCGGTGGGTTCGGGCTCGTTTTTGCACATGGCGTCAGCCGCCAGCCGGATCATGTTGAAGCTGCCCACCAGGTTGACCATGATGGTCTTGGTGTACACGGCCAGGCTGTGCGCGCCGTTCTTGCCCACGGTTTTTTCGGCTGGCGCAATACCGGCGCAATTGACCAGGCCCATGAGCTTGCCCAGCGACACGGCCTTGGCCACCACGGCCTGGCCGTCGGCCTCCTGACTGACATCGCATTTGACGAAGGCGCCGCCGATGTCTTTGGCCACAGCTTCGCCCTTTTCCACCTGCATGTCGGCCACCACCACCGTGGCGCCGTTGGCAGCCAGCATGCGTGCCGTGCCTTCACCCAGGCCCGATGCGCCGCCGGTGACGATGAATACCTTGCCCTTGATCTCCATGAACCTGCTCCTGAATTGACGTTGACGTAAACGTCAATTATGGCGCAGGTTTATTTGAATCCGACGCGATCCAGCATCTGCTGCACCTTGGTGCTGTTCGCGCCGACGGCAGCCAGCGGGATGGTCTCAGCCTTGAAGTCGCCGCCGCCGCTCATGGCGTTCAGGGCTGCGTTGTTGACCTTCACGCCCTTTGCCGTGGGCCATTCGTTGTTGCCATTGGCAAAGTAGTTTTGCGCCTCGGGGCTGGCCAGGTATTCCAGGAACTTGATGGCGTTGGCCTTGTTCTTGGCGTGCTTGGCCACAGCGCCACCGGCGATGTTCAGGTGCGTGCCCCAGGTGGACTGGTTGGGGAACACGATGCCCACCTTGTCCATCAGCGCCTTGTCTTCCGGGTTGCTGGAACGCAGCAGGCGCGCGATGTAATAGCTGTTGCTCACCGCCACCTGGCATTCGCCCGAGCCCACGGCCTTGATCTGGTCGGTGTCGCCGCCCTTGGGTGCGCGGGCCATGTTGTCCACCACGCCCTTGAGCCAGGCTTCGGCTTTCTGTTCACCCATGTGCTCGGTCACTGCGCCAAACAGCGACAGGTTGTAGGGGTGTGAGCCAGAACGCAGGCAAACCTTGCCCTTGTTCTTGGGGTCGCCCAGCTCCTCGTAGGTGTCCACGTCTTCTTTCTTGACGCGCAGCTTGTCGTACACGACTACGCGCGCGCGGGTCGAAAAGCCGAACCAGGCCGAACCTTCGGAGGTGGCCTTGCCCTGGTACTGGGCCGGGATGGCGTCAGCCAGGATCTTGGACTGGATGGGCTGGAACAGGCCGTCCACTTCGCCGCGGTACAACCGGGCGGCATCCACCAGCAGGATCACGTCGGCGGGGGAAGCCGCGCCTTCGGCCTTCAGCCGCGCCAGAATCCCGGCATCATCGGCGTCCACGCGGTTGATCTTGATGCCGGTGGCCTTGGTGAAGTTGCTGTACAGCGCCTCGTCGGTCGAATAGTGGCGGGCCGAGTACAGGTTGACGACCTGATCCTGCGCTGCGGCAGCGCTGGCTGCGGCAATCAGGGCGACGCAAAAGGCGGTTTTGATCATGATGGTGGGAGGTGAGGTTTGAATACGGCAATGATAAAGCAAACACGAATCATTCTTAATAAAGATGACACTGGCGCATGGCTTTTGAGCGCGCTGGGAGCGCTGCGTCACTTGCGACTGTGGCTGCTGACAGGAGTGGCGGTCATGCTGGTGGGGTGTGCGTCTACCCAGGTGGAAGTGCCGCGCCCGGCGCCTGAACCAGTCCCGGCCGTCGCCAGGAAGCCGCCGCGGATTGGCCTCGCTTTGGGCGGCGGTGCTGCCCGCGGCTTTGCCCACGTAGGCGTCATCCAGGTGCTGGAGGAAGCCGGCATACGGCCAGACTATGTGACGGGCACGTCGGCCGGCAGCCTGGTGGCAGCGCTGTACGCCAGCGGCAAGACTGGCGCGCAGCTGCAGCAGGTGGCCGACAGCATGGAGGAAGCCGCCTTTGCCGACTGGATGCTGCCGATCTTCAACCGCGGCATGCTGCGCGGCGAGGCGCTGGCGCGCTACGTCAACCTACAGGTGGGCAACCGGCTGATCGAGAACATGGCGCTGCCCCTGGGCATCGTGGCCACCGACCTGAACAGTGGGCAGGGCGTGCTGTTCCAGCGCGGCGACACGGGAACGGCGGTGCGCGCATCCAGTGCTGTGCCTTCAGTGTTTCAGCCGGTCAGCATCTCGGGGCGCGATTACGTGGACGGCGGGCTGGTGTCGCCAGTGCCGGTACGCTACGCACGCCAGATGGGGGCTGAGCTGGTCATTGCGGTGGACATCTCAAGTGCACCCGAGGGTAACCCGGCCAGCGACAGCCTGCAGATCCTGCTGCAGACCTTTGCCATCATGGGCAAAAGTATCAATGGGTGGGAGCTCAAAGAGGCCGACCTGGTGGTCCGACCCGCGCTGGGCGGGGTGCGCAGCGCCGACTTTGCGTCGCGGCGCAAGACCGTGGAGGCCGGCCGCGTTGCCATGTTGCAGGCGCTGCCCCAGCTGCGTGCTGCCATAGAGGCAAAGTCCAGATAAAAAAAGGCCCAGTCCGAAAACTGGGCCTTGAAGGGATCCCTGAACCGCGAGGGTGTCGAAAGGACCCGAGGAGACAACCTGAAGAACTCTCGTTCAATCACAAGAGTATCTGATGGATTGTGTGGGAACAGTAGAGTTCCCGCTCCATTGAAGTGAGGGCTAAAACCCCCGCTTCAACAGGCTTAACGCTTCTTGGCGGTGGTCTTGGCGGCGTTGACAGCGGTGCTGGCAACGGCATTGAAGTTGGCTTCGGCCACATCGGTGGCTTGCTTCACGGCCTTTTGCACGGATTCCAGGGCGTTGTTGCCGGCGGCAATGGCGCTCTTGAACACGGCAACAGCGGTCTCGGAACCGGCCGGGGCGTTCTTGGATGCGTTGTCCACGACGGACATGAACTTCTTCTGGGTGTCAGCGGCCTGGGCTTCGAAAGCCTTGCCGAATTCGGCGCCGGTGCCCGAAGCGATGTCATACAGGTGGCGGCTGTAAGCAGCGGTCTTTTCAGCCAGGGGCTGGAACATGGCGGCTTGCAGGGCCAGCAGCTCTTGTGCGTCCTTGACGCTCAGGACAGCCTGGGCGGTGCCGGAAGCTTCGGTCAGGGCGGCCTTGGAGGCGGTGACGTTCAGCTCGACGAGCTTTTCAACGCCTTCGAAAGCCTTGGTGGTCAGACCAAACAGGGTTTCGACGTTGGCTTTGTGGGCGGCCAGGATTTGTTCAGCGGTCAGCATATTTGTATCTCCAGTAAGTTGAGGTCAGGATCAATATCTGCGCTGAACCGGGGAAACCCGTTTATGTTGCAGTGCAGCATGGGTTGAAGTATAGGGTTATCCCGGTCTTTTGCAAGCGCATTTTGTTGCGCTGCAACATTTTAGAAGCCGACCCCTAAACCGGTCCAATCCGGGGCTCACGGATGAGGATTTCACTGGCACGACACAATCAGCCCATGCAGGTGTTCTATGCCGACCAGTTTGTACTGCCATTGCCCGCGGGGCACCGGTTCCCCATGGGCAAGTACCAGCTGCTGCGCGACCAGATCGCGTCGCAGTTCCCGCAGGTGCAGCTCATGCAGGCGCTGCGTGCCACTGATGGCGAGCTGGCCCTGGCCCACACCCCCGCCTACATCGACGCCATTGCCACCGGCTCGGCCAGCCCGCAGGTCATACGTGAGATCGGCTTTCCGTGGAGCGAGGCCATGGCCGAGCGGGCGCGCCGGTCTGTGGGTGCGACCATTGGCGCCTGTCGGGCTGCATTCAAGGAGGGGGTGGCGGCCAACATTGCCGGTGGCACCCACCATGCCTATGCCGACAAGGGCGGCGGCTTTTGCGTGTTCAATGACGCCGCCGTAGCAGCACGCCTGATGCAGGCCGAGCAGGCGCGTGGGCGCCCCGGGCCCAGCCTGCGGGTGGCTGTGATCGACCTGGACGTGCACCAGGGCAATGGCACGGCCAGCATCTTTGCCAACGATGCGAGCGTGTTCACGCTGTCCCTGCATGGGCAAAAGAACTTCCCGTTCCGCAAGGAGGCCAGCGACATCGACGTGGACCTGCCCGACGGCTGCCGCGATGACGAGTACCTGCACGCCCTGGAGTCTGCGCTGGACGAGCTGGACCGCCGGTTTGCACCATCGCTGGTGATTTATCTGGCGGGTGCCGACCCGCACGAGGGCGATCGTCTGGGGCGCTTGAAGCTGACCTGGGACGGCCTGGAGGCGCGCGACCGCCGCGTGTTTGACTGGGCCTGGCAGCGGCGCGTGCCCCTGGCATTTGCCATGGCAGGTGGTTATGGCAAACGGCTGGAAGACACGGTGCAGGTGCAGGTCAACACCTTCCGGGTGGCGCTGGAGTACTGGCGGCGCTGGCAGAATCACACGCGATGAACGATCCCAAGCCCGCCAAACCCCAGCCCGAGCCGCGCAGCGGCTATCGGGCATTTCGTATCATCAGTACCCGCTGGATGGACAACGATGCTTACGGCCACGTCAACAACGTCGTGTACTACAGCTGGTTTGACACGGTCGTCAACGCCCATCTGATCGAGCAGGGCGTGCTGGACATCCACCAAGGTGAAACCATCGGCCTGGTCATCGAGACGCAATGCAACTACTTTGCGTCGCTTGCCTTCCCGCAGAACGTGGAAGCCGGTTTGCGCGTGGCGCACATGGGCACCTCCAGCGTGCGCTACGAGGTGGGACTGTTTGCGCAGGGTGAGCCCCTGACCGCTGCCAAAGGCCATTTCGTCCACGTCTATGTAGACAGTAAAACCCGCAGGCCGGTCCCGCTGCCTGCGCCCCTCAAAGCCGTTCTGGAGCAACTCAAGTGACTCAATCCCAGGTCAGTACTGTCGTCAAGGATGCTGCCAGCGTCGACGCCGCCATCGAAAGCCGCTTTTCCGCCCGGGCGTTCCTGCCCCGTGCCGTGGCGCGCGAACAGATCGCCGACATCCTGCGCGTGGCCAGCCGTGCGCCTTCGGGCACCAACACCCAGCCCTGGAAGGTCTATGTGCTGCAGGGCGACAGCCGTGACGGCCTGGTGCGCAAGGTTTGCGAAGCGCATGACGCCATCTACGCGGATCCCTCCGTGGCGGCGCAATATCGCGAGGAATACGACTACTACCCCGAAAAGTGGGTCAGCCCCTACATCGACCGGCGGCGTGAAAACGGCTGGAGCCTGTACGGCCTGCTGGGCATCACCAAGGGCGACAAGGACAAGATGCACGCCCAGCACCAGCGCAATTTCAAGCTGTTTGACGCGCCGGTGGGGCTGATGTTCACGCTGGACCGCGTGATGGGGCGTGGTTCGCTGGTCGACTACGGCATGTTCCTGCAAAGCATCATGGTGGCCGCTCGCGCCCGGGGCCTGCATACCTGCCCCCAGGCGGCCTGGAACGGGTTTGCAAAAATCATCCTGCCGCACATTGGTGCGGGCGCCGACGAGATGCTGGTGTGCGGCATGGCCCTGGGCTATGCCGACGAAACCGACAAGGTGAACAGCTTTCACACGCCGCGCGAAACCGTGGAGCAATTCACTCACTGGCTGGGCTGACACAAAAAAGGGCCGGCCCTGAAGCCGGCCCTTGCCTGTCGCGCCCCTTCAGGACGCCCGGGCTGGCGCAAGACTACATCTTGCGCATCTTTTTGGCGTCAGCAACGCAGCTGTCCTTGGCGTTGCCGGCCATGTCATCGCACTTTTCCTTGGCAACCTCGTAGGAGGCCTCAGCCTTGACCTTGGCGACTTTTTCGGACGCCTTTGCACTGGGCTTGTAGGCGGCATCGAGTTCGGCCTTGGCGACTTTTTCTGTGCCCTTGGCTTCCTGCTCGCAAACGTCCTTGGCGTTGGCTTTCAGCGTGTCGCATTGCACCTTGGCCGCCTTGTACTCGGCCTCGATGCGTTCCTTCTGCGTCTTGTGTTCTTCCTTGGTCATGGCGCTGGCGGCACCGGCGGCCATGCAGCAGGCTGCAACCGCAAGAGTGACAAGTTGATTTTTCATGATCGTGTCCCTGAGGTGTGAATTACTGCGATTTCTCGAAGCGGAAATCCGGGTTGCGGCTTTCCCAGTTCTTCAGCTGCGTCTCGGCTTCGTCCTTGGCCACGCCATGGCGTTCCTGGATACGGCCCAGCAACTGGTCACGTTTGCCCGCGATGACGTCAATGTCGTCGTCTGTCAGCTTGCCCCATTGCTCCTTGACCTTGCCCTTGAATTGCTTCCAGTTACCTTCAATACGGTCCTGATTCATGCTGTGCTCCTGTAGGTTGCTGTGGATTGGATGAATCACTTTAGGACCGTAGCGGCGCGCCCCTGGTAGGAATCCCGGGGATGCCTCCGTAGGCAGTGGACTACGGCGTGCAACCGGCGTCAGCTGACTGACATCGAAGCGCTGGCGCGATTGGGTATGCTCGCAGGCTGGACGCGGCCCGCTACCGGGTTTGCGGTAGCGATCTCAGGAGACAAGCATGAAAATTTCCCGTTGGGCCGCCGCATGGCTGTTGCTGGCGCTGTGGCCCGGTCTGGCTGCCGCTGCCGATATTGATGGCAGCAAACTGTCTGCGCTATGGGGCGTGCCGTTTGCAGGCATCCTGTTGTGTATTGCACTGATGCCGCTGTTGACGCCGGTGTTCTGGCATCACCACTTCGGCAAGGTCGCGGCGGCCTGGTCGCTGGCGTTCCTGCTGCCATTTGCCGTGACGTTTGGCGCAGGTGCAGCGGTCACCAGCTTTGTGCACGCGGCGCTGGCCGAATACATCCCCTTTGTCATCCTGCTGACGGCGCTGTTCACCGTGGCCGGCGGCATCCATATCCGCGGCAACCTGCACGGCAGCCCGGGCTTGAACACGGCCATCCTGGCGATTGGTGCATTCCTGGCAAGCTTCATGGGCACCACCGGTGCGTCCATGCTCATGATCCGCCCACTGATCCGGGCCAACGACAACCGCACGCACAAGGCGCACGTGGTGGTGTTCTTTATCTTCATCGTGTCCAACGCGGGCGGCTCCCTGACGCCGCTGGGCGACCCGCCGCTGTTCCTGGGGTTTCTCAAGGGCGTGGATTTCTTCTGGACGGTCAAACACATCTTCCCGGAGACCTTGTTCCTGGTAGGCGCGTTGCTGGCCATCTTTTACGCGCTGGACTCGTGGTACTACCACCGCCGTGAGGAAGTCATGCCGGTAGACCCGACGCCTGACACGCGCGGCATTGGCTTTGACGGCGTGAGCAATTTCTGGCTGCTGGGTGCCATCGTTGTGCTGGTGCTGATGAGCGGGTTCTGGAAGTCCCCGGTCAGCTTCAATGTGATGGGTACCGACGTGGGCCTGCCCGGGCTGCTGCGCGACGCAGGGTTGATTGCGGTGACGCTGCTGTCGCTGAAGATCACAACCGACAAGGTGCACGCGGACAACCAGTTTTCCTGGGGCCCCATGGCCGAGGTGGCCAAGCTCTTTGCCGGCATCTTCCTGACCATCATCCCGGTCATTGCCATGCTCAAGGCCGGCGTCAATGGCCCGTTTGGCGCCGTGGTGTCCGCCGTCACGCGGCCCGATGGTTCGCCCGACCCCGCCATGTACTTCTGGGCGGCCGGTGCCCTGAGCTCCTTCCTGGACAACGCGCCGACCTACCTCGTGTTCTTCAACACCGCAGGCGGTGACCCGGCGGTTCTCATGACCACCCTGGCGCCGACACTGGCCGCCATCTCTGCCGGGGCCGTGTTCATGGGGGCGAATACCTACATTGGCAATGCGCCCAACCTGATGGTCAAGGCCATTGCCGAGGACCGCGGTGTCAAAATGCCAAGCTTCTTCGGCTACATGGCCTGGTCCGGTGCGGTGCTGATCCCGCTGTTCATCGCCATGACTTTCATCTGGTTCCGCTAAGGGCATCCCTCATGAGCAAACCCAAGGTTCTGGTTGCGCGCGCCATCTTTCCGTCGGTGCTGGAGCGGCTGTCGCTGCATTTCGACATTGAAACCAACCAGCCGGACGAGGTCTGGCCCAAGGAAGAGCTGGCCCGGCGCATGTCGGACAAGGTGGGTGCTTTCACCACCAGCAGCGAGCGCATTGACGCGGCCGTGCTGGACGCCTGCCCGCACCTGAAGATCGTGGCCAACATGGCCGTGGGCTACAACAACTTCGACGTGGACGCCATGTCGGCCCGTGGCGTGCTGGCCACCAACGCGCCCGATGTGCTGACCGAGACGACGGCCGATTTCGGCTTTGCCCTGCTGATGGCCACCGCGCGGCGCGTGACCGAAAGTGAACATTACTTGCGGGCCGGCAAATGGACCAAGTGGAACTACGAAATGTTCTCGGGCTCGGACGTGCACGGCGCCACGCTGGGCATTCTGGGCATGGGACGCATCGGCCAGGGCATTGCCAAACGTGGTGCACATGGCTTTGGCATGAACGTGATTTACCACAACCGTTCGCCCCTGACGCCCAACCTGGAGGCCGCCTGCAAAGCCCGCTACGTCAGCAAGGAGGAACTGCTGCAGACGGCAGACCACCTGGTGCTGGTGTTGCCGTATTCAGCATCGTCGCACCACGCCATCGGCGCGGCAGAGCTGGCATTGATGAAGCCCACGGCCACGCTCATCAACATTGCACGCGGAGGCATTGTGGACGACGCCGCGCTGGCGGCAGCCCTGCACAAGCGCCAGATTGCCGCAGCTGGCCTGGATGTGTATGAGGGGGAGCCCACTGTGCACCCCGAACTGCTCAAGGTGCCCAACGTTGTGCTGACCCCGCACATAGCCAGCGCCAGCGTGCCCACACGCCTGGCCATGGGCAACCTGGCGGCCGACAACCTGATCGGCTATCTGGTCAACGGCCAACCGCTCACACCGCTGAACCCTGAAATCCTGAAGAAGTAAAACAGTGGAACTCTGGCTGCTGATCGCGCTGGCTGCGCTGAACCTGTTGTTGCTGGTGGTGCTGTTGCTGCGCAAGCCGGCGAACACCGGCAACGAAGCCGCGCGCGCCGAGCTGCTGGCAGCCAATGAGCGCATGGAGCGCGAGCTGCGCCGGGAGATCAGTGAATCGTCGCGCGGAGCACGTCAGGAGCTGACCCACAACCTGGCTACGTTTCAGGAAGCACTGGTCAAGCAGGGTGCGGAAGCCACGCGCACGCAAAACGCGCAGATCGATGCCTTTGGCCAGCAGCTGGCGCTCCTGCAAAAAACGCTGTCTGACACCCTGACGCTGCAGTTGCAGGGACTGAGTGAATCCAATGCCCGCCGCCTGGGCGAGGTGCGCGCCACGCTGGAAACGCAGCTGGTGCAGATGCAGCAGACCAATGCCGCCAAGCTGGACGAGATGCGCAAGACGGTGGACGAAAAACTGCAGACCACGCTGGAAACGCGCCTGGGCGAAAGCTTTAAGCAGGTGGCCGACCGGCTGGAGCAGGTGCACAAGGGCCTGGGCGAAATGCAGTCTCTGGCGCAAGGGGTGGGCGACCTGCAGCGCGTGCTGACCAACGTCAAGACGCGCGGCATGTTCGGCGAGGTGCAGCTGGAAGCGCTGCTGGAGCAGGTGCTGACGAACGAGCAGTACGGCCGCCAGGTTGAAACACGGCCTCACAGCAACCAGCGGGTGGACTTCGCGGTGCGCTTTCCCGGGCGCAGCAGCGACGGCGTGCCGGTGTGGCTGCCGATTGACGCGAAGTTTCCGCGTGAAGACTATGAACGCCTGCTGGAAGCGCACGACCGCGCGGATGCTGCCGGCGTTGAGCTGGCCGCCAAGGCGCTGGAAGCACGCATCCGCCTGGAGGCCAAGACCATCGCCGCCAGCTACCTGGCGCCGCCACACACCACCGACTTCGCCATCCTGTTCCTGCCGATTGAAAGCCTGTACGCTGAAGTGCTGCGCCGCCCGGGGCTGATGGACAGCCTGCAGCGCGACTTTCGCGTGACGCTGGCTGGGCCCACCACGTTGCTGGCCATGCTCAACAGCTTGCACATGGGCTTTCGGACCTTGGCACTGGAGCAGCAGGCGTCCCAGGTCTGGAAGGTGCTGGGCGCCGTCAAGACCGAATTCGACCGGTATGGCAAGTGGGTTGACACCGTGCAGGAGCAGGTGCGCAAGGCCTCCGTCACGCTGGAAAATGCCGCAACCCGTTCCAACCAGATGCGCCGCGCCCTGAAGGTTGTGGAGGCTTTGCCCGAAGGCGAAGCCCAGGCCCTGCTGCCCCCGGCCGATGAAGGCGACGCTTGACCGGTGAACTGGCCCGGCTGATTGCGGGCCATGTGTTCCTGCACGCCTGCATGGCCGGCATACGCATGGCGGCACCCCTGCTGGCCCTGCGCGAGGGCTACAGCGAAGCGGCTGTAGGCGTGTTGCTGGCCCTGTTTGCGCTGACACAGGTTTTCCTTGCTTTGCCGGCGGGCCGTTATGCCGACCGCCGCGGGCTGAGGCGGCCTGTGGCGTTCAGCGTGATGGTGGCGGCGCTGGGGGCAGCGATTGCAGCCGCTTTCCCGGTGTTTCCGGTTCTGTGCCTCAGCGCCTTGATGACGGGTGGCGCCACCGGCGCGGCGTCCATCGCATTGCAGCGGCATGTGGGCCGGGCCGCGCAGAACCCCACGCAGCTCAAGCAGGTGTTCTCGTGGCTGGCCATCGGGCCGGCCGTATCCAACTTCCTGGGGCCGTTTGCCGCAGGCCTGATGATCGACCATGCGGGCTTTCGCGCCGCCTTTGTGCTGATGGCGCTGCTGCCGCTGGCCACCTGGTTCTGGGTACGGCGCACGCATGAGTTGCCGCCGGTGATCCGCGCTGAGGGCGACAAGCCGGGCCGTGCCTGGGACCTGGCGCGCGAGCCCATGTTCCGCCGCCTGCTGATCATCAACTGGATCCTGGCGTCATGCTGGGACGTCCACACCTTTGTAGTGCCAGTGCTGGGCCACGAGCGGGGCTTGAGCGCGTCGGTGATCGGCTCCATCCTGGGCGCGTTTGCCATCGCGGCGGCAGTCATTCGCGTGGTGCTGCCGCTGATCGCCGAGCGGGTGAGTGAGGCGGCCGTCGTTGCGACCGCCATGGTGGTGACGGCCGTGCTGTTTGGCGTATATCCGCTTCTGCATTCCCCACTGGGCATGGGTTTGTGCTCGGTGTTGCTGGGGCTGGCACTCGGTTCGGTTCAGCCCATGATCATGAGCACGCTGCACCAGATCACGCCGCACGCGCGCCATGGTGAGGCTCTGGGTCTGAGGCTCATGGCAATCAACGCGTCCAGCGTGGTCATGCCCATGCTGTTCGGCCTGACCGGCGCGGTGATCGGGATCTCGGGCGTATTCTGGTTCGTGGGCGCGGTGGTGGGCGCAGGCGCCCACTCGGCCAGCAAGCTCAGAGCTGGTAAAACGCCTTGATGATGTCCCAGGCGGTTTGCGGGTCATCGGCAAACTGCAGCAGTTTCAGGTCTTCGGGCGAGATCACACCTTCGTCGACCAGCAGGTCAAAGTTGATCAGGCGCTTCCAGTAGTCGGTGCCGAACAGCACGATGGGAACAGGCTTGGCCTTGCGCGTTTGCACCAGCGTGATCACTTCAAACAGCTCGTCCAGCGTGCCAAACCCGCCCGGGAAAGCGACCAGCGCCTTGGCCCGCATCATGAAATGCATCTTGCGCAGTGCAAAGTAGTGAAAGCGGAAGTTCAGCGCCGGCGTGATGTAGGGGTTGGGTGCTTCTTCCATGGGCAGCGCGATGGTCAGGCCCACGCTGATGCCGTTGCCCTCATGCGCGCCCTGGTTGGCCGCCATCATGATGCCGGGGCCGCCGCCGGTGCAGATGAACAGCATGTCAGCCGGGTCCTTGCCCGTGCTGTACTCGGCGACCAGCTTGCCAAAGGCGCGGGCCTTTTCGCAGTAGTGGGCATTGCGCGCCAGACTGCGCGCGCGGCGGATCAACGCTGCGTCGCCCGTGGCCTCGGCCTGTTCTACCAGGGCCGCGGCCTCGGCCTCGCCGCGAAAGCGGGCGCTGCCGAACACCACGATGGTGTTTTCAATGCCGTGGGCCTGCTGCTCCAGATCGGGCTTGAGCAGCTCCAGCTGAAAGCGGATGCCACGCGTTTCGCGCCGCAGCAAAAATTCAGGGTCGGCAAATGCCAGTCTGCCGGCATCGGGTGTCAGCGACGCGCCGTCGCGTGCATGCGCCTGCAGGGTGGCCCAGGCATCTGCCAGGCGGGTGTCGTGAAGGTCTTGTGTGGTTTGCATGGGGCCTATTCTGAGCTAGTTTCGGTAGTGCGAACTACCCGTGTCAGCGCCCAATTTCTGGGCTATCCTTGCCCGCGGACCGGGATACAAGAGGAGACATGACCAGAGACCACGCGACGTTGTACCACGTGTTGCTGCAAGGCCGCAGCATGGGCCCGTACGACCGCCGCACCATCGTCGGCATGTGCATCAAGAAGACGCTGGCCGGCGAGACCGAGCTGCTCGACAGCCATGGCGCCCGCCTGACCGTGGCCGACCTGCTGGCCGAGCGCAGCCCCCAAAACACGTTCAACGGCACGCGCAGCGGCAGTTTTTCTTTCTCAGTGGTCCAGGCCACCTTCACTGCGGCAGTGTTGCAGGTCGAGGGCCGCGGGTTTGCCATTCCGGCGTTCAGGGGCGAGGTAGAGGCCCGCGTGCAAGCCGGCATGCTGCGGGTGGCTGGGCGCCACCGTCGTGGCCTGCGTTGGCGCGACGACCGCGTGAAGCTGCCGCTGAAGGCCTTTGTGCACGCGCGTATCGTGGGTTCACGGGTCGATCTGTGGCTGCGCCCGGAAGGGGCCAATCCATCTACGGAGTTGCAGCAGGTCTCCATGGAGCTTTTCAGCCCCGAGGCCGCAGGTGCGCTGGTGGAGTGGATGCCAGTGGCTACGCCGCCGCCCGCCAGTCTGGTGCCTCATCCTGTTCAGTCCGCAGACGGGCGCTATCTGATCTGGATCGCTGTCATTGGCGTGGTCACAGTCGTCGCCCTGGCTGCGCTGATATTGGCGGTGCGCGTTTTCTAGCGGCGTGCAGCCAGCCAGGCCAGCAAGGGTGCGCGGGCCCCCGCCAATCGCTTGTAGTCCAGCACGGCGGGTGTCATGGAGGCCAGTGCGTCATGCAGGCGCCCGGCTTGCTGCGGCGTCTGCACGGCTTGCGCCAGCGGCTCAAGCATGACCCGGATGGTGAATACCACCTGCCCATGGCCCGGTACGGGCAGGAAGGTCTGGCGTTCCACGCGCAAATGGCATTGCGCTGCAAAGTCGCCTGTATCCCCGGTCTGGGGCCAGGGTGTTCGTGGGTACCGGTGCGGGTGCTGGTCATAGCGCCCGCTGGGCGTGAGGGTCCAGACAAATCGTTCCCAGTGGCCACCACCGGCCAGCAGGCGGACCAGGGCGGGCATGGCGGCGGCCAATGCGGCGCCATCGGCCACGGGTGCATGGATGCTGGCGAGCGACTGGCCCAGCTTGTCCTCGGGCGCCCAGTGGGACGGCACACACACGCAAAGCCACTGGATGGTGCCGCTGGTTGTGTCCAGCACGGCAAAGTCTTCTTCAAACGCCAGTTCAGGCTCTCCGTCTGATGCTCCTATTGCCGTTTTGGCAGGGGCCGGATCAAAGCCCGGCATGCCCAACTGCGCCTGGCCTGCGCGATGGACCTGCAGTTTCTCGGCGTACAGCGCGCTGTGCCGGCCCAGGGGCGTGACGTGCGGGTCGCCGGGCGCCATGCGCTGCAGGCCGGGCTGCATGCGAAACGGCACGGCGATGTGGCGAAAGTCGAAATCCATGGCGCCAAGTGTCCAATGAAAAAGGGCTCCTTGCGGAGCCCTTTCCTGGAAGTGCGGCAGAAAACTCAGACGCGCTTGCGGTATTCGCCGGTACGGGTGTCGATTTCAATGCGGTCGCCCTGGTCCACAAAGAGCGGCACCGGCACTTCAAAACCGGTGGCGAGCTTGGCGGGTTTGAGCACCTTGCCGGACGTGTCGCCCTTGACGGCGGGTTCGGTCCAGGTGATCTCGCGTTCCACGCTGGTAGGCAACTCGACCGAGATGGCCTTGCCGTCGTAGAACACCACTTCCAGGGCCATGCCGTCTTCCAGGTAGTTCAGTGCGTCGCCCATGTTCTCGGCTTCGACTTCGTACTGGTTGTAGTCGGCGTCCATGCACACGTACATCGGGTCGGCGAAGTACGAGTAGGTGCAATCCTTCTTGTCCAGGATGATCTGGTCCATCTTGTCGTCGGCCTTGAAGACCACTTCGGTGCCGAAGTTGGCGATCAAGCTCTTGAGCTTCATGCGCACGGTGGCGGAGTTGCGCCCGCCGCGGCTGTATTCGGTCTTGAGGACGACCATCGGGTCCTTGCCATGCATGATCACGTTGCCGGCGCGGATTTCTTGAGCGATTTTCATGTCAGTCTTGAGGTTGGGCCGCGCAACAGTCGGGACAATGCGTTTTGCGGCGGGGATGCGGGCTGCCAGAACGGCAAACTTCGCAAAGCCTTGAATTTTAACGTTTTTTGGTAACGAACCTCACAAGCGCTGTGGCCAGGTCGTCCTGGACAAGCAGCCGGGCCCGAAAAGCGGCTGCGCTGGCGGACCAGGCGGGCTCGTCCAGTGAGGGCAGGGAGCCACTGTCCGGACCATTCCACGCGCGCATGAATTGCGCCCAATCAGGTGGTGCGGCGAGTTCCTGCAGGAATGCCTGGAGCTTGACTTGATGTGCGCCATCGTCCTGAGGGTAGATGTGCCAGGCGAACGGCCGGCCGGCCCACAGGGCTCGCACAAGGGAGTCTTCGCCCCGCACAAAATTGAAGTCACAGGCCCACAGCAGGTCGTCGAACTCCACCTGGTCCATGAGCGGCAGCCAGTGCACAGTGAGCGTACCGCTTGCCGGCAGATGCAGCAGCGCCGCGCGCGTGGCGGCCGATGCGCGGCCGGCCGTGACCAGCAATTGCGTGGGCTGGTCTGCGTGTACCAGTTGATGCAACAGGCCTGTCAATGCCGGGGGTTCGTAGCAAAAGAGCGAAATCAACCGTCCAGCAAGCGGGATACCGTGGCGTGCGGCCCAGGCCGCACGGTCAAACCCGGCTTGACGTGCAAGCAGGCCGGGTTCGCGCAACAGGCCGCCTGTAAGGGGGGTAAAGCCCGGGTAGAAGAAATATTTGACCAGCCCCGCACCCGCCCCGTGCGAGACGGGCGACGGCAGTCCATGGACGCGCTGCACAAAAGGCTCGGCCGACAGGTATTCCAGATTGATCCAGCGGGCCGCGGCGGGAGCCTGGCGATGCCTTTGCGCAAAGGCCGACACGAATGCCGGCGCCGGGTCGCAGCCGAATGCTTCCACCAGCACATCGCCGGGCTGCGGCCAGGGTGTGTCATCGCGCCAGCGCTGCACCGCGACGCCCGGCGCGCCGTCCGGTGCCATCCAGCGCAGGGCCGACGGGTCATCCACCCACAGGCGCACCGCCTCACCGCGTGCGCCCAGGTCGGACGCCAGGCGCCAGCACACACCGATATCGCCATGGTTGTCGATGACCTTGCAGAAGATGTCCCAGAGCATGGAGCGATTGTCCACTGCCACAATACGGTCCATGTCTGAGGATCCCCGGGTTCATTCCGAACAACTGCTGGCCGAAGTGGCCGCCTTGCCCGCCATGCCGGGCGTGTACCGCTATTTCGATGCCGATGGTGGCGTGCTCTATGTGGGCAAGGCACGCGACCTGAAGAAGCGTGTGTCCAGTTATTTCCAGAAGAACCATGGTGGCACCCGCATCGGCCACATGGTGACCAAGATCGTGCGCATGGAAACCACCGTGGTGCGATCCGAGGCCGAGGCCCTGCTGCTTGAAAACAACCTGATCAAGACGCTCAACCCGCGCTACAACATCCTGTTTCGCGACGACAAAAGCTACCCGTACCTCAAGCTCGTGACGCACTCGTTCCCGCGCGTGGCGTATTACCGTGGCGCGGTGGACCGCAAGCACAGGTACTTTGGCCCGTACCCCAGCGCCTGGGCGGTGAAGGAGTCCATCCAGCTGCTGCAAAAAGTCTTTCGGCTGCGCACATGCGAAGACACGGTGTTCAACAACCGCACCCGGCCGTGCCTGCTGTACCAGATCAAGCGATGTTCCGGCCCCTGCGTGAACCACATAGCGCCTGACGACTATGGTCGCGACGTGGAGAACGCCGAGGCGTTTTTGAACGGCGAAACGCAAGCCCTGCTGGATACGCTGGAGCAGCGCATGATGGCCCACGCTGAACGGCTGGAGTTTGAGCAGGCAGCAGAGCTGCGCAACCAGATGACGGCGCTGTCGCGCGTGCTGCACCAGCAGTCGGTCGACACAGGGTCAGACAAGGACGTGGACATCCTGGCGGTCAAGGTGCAGGGTGGCAAGGCCTGCGTCAACCTGGCCATGGTGCGCGGCGGCCGCCACCTGGGTGACCGCCCCTACTTTCCGGCACACGTGGAAGACGCAGCAGCCCTGCAGGGGCTGGCGGACGAAGAGGGCGGCGAGGGCGCCACTGCCACGCCTGTGGAAGTGCAGGTGCTGGAGGCTTTCATAGCCCAGCACTACATCGGCGTGCCGGTGCCGCCGGCGCTCATCACCAGCGAGCCTGTCAGCAAGGCACTGGTGGATGCGTTGTGCGTGCAAAGCGGCGTGCGCATCAGCGCGGTACACAACCCGCGCGAGCAGCGCAGGCTCTGGCTTGAAATGGCTGAAAAGAACGCCGGGCTGCAACTGGCCCGGCTGCTGGCCGAAGAGGGCTCGCAGCAGGCGCGCACCCGTGCGCTGGTGGATGCACTGGACCTGGCGCCTGACAACCTGGATACATTTCGCATCGAGTGTTTCGACATCTCGCACACAGCGGGTGAAGCAACGCAGGCATCCTGCGTGGTGTTTCACGGGCACAAGATGCAGGGAGGCGAATACCGGCGGTACAACATTGAAGGCATCACTGCCGGCGATGACTATGCCGCCATGCGCCAGGTGCTGACGCGCCGTTACAGCAAGCTGGCGGAAGTCGGCCGAGACCCTGCCAATGCGACGCCCGCCAACACAGAGCCGGCATCACGCAGCAAGCTCGCCCGTATGCCCGACCTCGTGCTGGTGGACGGCGGCAAGGGCCAGGTCAGCATGGCGCGCGAGGTGTTCGCCGAGCTGGGGCTGGACCTGGGCCTGATCGTGGGTGTGGAAAAGGGCGAAGGCCGCAAGGTCGGGCTGGAAGAGCTGGTATTTGCTGACGGCCGCGACAAGGTGTACCTTGGCAAGGATTCAGCGGCACTGATGCTGGTAGCGCAGATTCGTGACGAGGCCCACCGGTTTGCCATCACCGGCATGCGGGCCAAGCGGGCCCGCGTGCGCACTGGCAGCAGCAAGCTGGAAGAAATCCCCGGCATTGGCGCCAAGCGCCGGGCCAGGCTGCTGCAACGCTTTGGCGGCATCCGTGGCGTGGCCGCTGCGGGGGTAGACGACATCGCCACCGTGGACGGCATTTCTAAAGAACTGGCAGAGGAGATTTATCGTGCGCTTCACTGAAATTTCAAGCTTGGCGGCTGCCGGCCTGCTGGCTGTGCTGGCCGGATGCAGCAGCCGGCCGATGCCGTCCGACCCGCCGCCCCCTGCGGCTCCTGGTCCCGGCCCCGCCGCCACCGTGGTGCGGCCAGCCGCACCGGCTACTACGCCCGCACCCGCAGCGCAGCCACCCGCGGCGCAGGCGCCCGCCCGTAACTGGGAGGAGTACAAGGTGCGGGCCGCGCGGCGCATCATGCAGACCAGCGCTGGCGAAACTTTCTCCGGCCCGATCCCCGAGCGGTTGCAGTCGATTCCGGTGGTGCAGGTGGAGCTCAACCGCGACGGCTCCGTGCGCAACGTGACCGTGTTGCGTGTACCTAAATTCTCGCCACAGACCTTGCAGATGGCCACGGCGGCGATCCGCAGGGCCGGACCGTTCGAGCCCGTCGGACACCTGCCGCGCCCCTGGCAGTACGCCGAAACATTCCTCTACAACGACGACCTGAAGTTCCAGATTCGCTCGCTGGCTGAAGTTCAATAGTCCAAAACGCAACGCGGCGCCAGCGCGCCGTGCCAGAATCGGGCCATGTTCTTCACCATCCCCACGATACTGACCTGGACGCGCATCGTCGCCATTCCGCTCATCATCGGGGTGTTCTACGTCTGGCCCGACCGCACGGTGAGCAACCTCATCGCCACCGTGATGTTCGTGGTTTTCGCGCTGACCGACTGGCTGGACGGCTATCTCGCACGCAAGCTCAACCAGACATCGTCATTCGGGGCTTTCCTGGACCCGGTGGCCGACAAGTTCCTGGTGTGTGCGTCCCTGCTGGTTCTGGTGCACCTGAACCGCGCCGGTGTGTTCGTGGCGCTCATCATCATCGGCCGCGAAATCGCGATTTCCGCGCTTCGCGAATGGATGGCGCAAATCGGTGCCTCCAAAAGCGTGGCGGTGCACATGCTGGGCAAGGTCAAGACAACCGTGCAGATGGTGGCCATTCCGTTCCTGCTGTATGACGGCCGCCTGTTCGGCTTCATCGACACCGGCGTGTGGGGTACCTGGCTGATCTGGATCGCGGCCATCCTGACCGTCTGGTCCATGGTGTATTACCTGCAAAAGGCCCTGCCCGAAATCCGGGCCAAGGCCAAATGAATCCCGGCGCCCGGGATGACGCCCTGATCCGGGCGATGCCCGTCGTCTTTGTACTGATCTGGAGTACCGGTTTCATCGTGGCGCGCTACGGCATGCCGCATGCACCGCCCATGAAATTCCTGGCGATGCGCTACCTGCTGTCGGTGGGCTGCTTTGCAGTTTGGGCCTGGCTGGCGCGTGCTGCGCTGCCCACAGTGCGGGCGCAATGGGGGCATCTGGCTGTTACAGGTGTTCTCATGCACGCGGGCTACCTGGGCGGCGTGTGGGCAGCAGTCAAACTGGGCATGGGCGCCGGGCTGGTGGCGCTGCTGGTGGGTCTGCAGCCTGTGCTGACAGCTGTGTGGGTGTCGTCTCAGGGCGGGCGCGTCACGCAGCGTCAATGGGGTGGCCTGGCCCTGGGGTTTGCAGGCCTGGCGCTGGTGGTATGGCAAAAGCTCGGCCTGGGCGAGATCCGTGGGCTCAACCTCGCGTTGGCGGGTATGGCGCTGGTCAGCATCACCGTGGGCACGCTCTACCAGAAGCGTTTCGTCGCGCCCTGCGACGTGCGTTCGGCCAGCCTGGTGCAGCTGTCGGCGGCCTTCGCCGTCACCTTGCCGCTGGCGTGGCTTGAAGGTGAGGGCATGCGCTGGAATCCGGAGCTTGCCGGTGCCATGGCCTGGTCGGTGCTGGCGCTGACGCTGGGCGGCAGCTCGCTGCTGTACCTGTTGATCCAGCGCGGCGCGGCCACAGCGGTCACCAGCCTGTTGTACCTCGTTCCGCCGTCCACCGCGCTGATGGCCTGGGCGCTGTTTGATGAACCCATTACGGCCATGACAGTGGCCGGCATGGCGCTTACCGCGTTCGGCGTGAGCCTGGTGGTGCGGGCCGCGAAATAGCCTTCCAGGGCTCGGAGCGGAATTGCTCCGCCAGAAAATCCACCAGCAGCCGGATGCGCCGCGGCACCTGCGGCCTGAAGGGCGCAAGCCAGTGGATGTCAGCGTCCAGCATGGCCCAGGCCGGCAGCACCCGCACCAGGCGGCCCGATGCCAGCTCAGGCGCAATGTCCCAGAGGCTTCGCAGCATGATGCCCCGGCCGTCCAGGCACCAGTCGCGCACAACCTCACCCGAGTTGCTGGTCAGCGGGCCGCTGACCAGCACGCGCGATGCTGTCTTGTCGCGCTCTTTCTGCAGCAGCCAGGAGTCAAAGCGCTGACCAGGGGCGCCGTTCTCGCGCACGACCAGGCAGGCGTGCTGCTGAAGGCCCTGCAGGTCCGCTGGTGTACCGTGCTCGCGCAGGTAGGCTGGCGCCGCCGCCAGCACGCGCTGGTTGCGTGCCAGGCGGCGTGACACCCATTGGGTGGCGGGTCGGTCCTGCACGGACCACAACCACACCGATCCGTCGAATCCTTGTTCACCCAACTCGGGCAGTTGCTCCGTCAGCTGAAGCTGGACGGACAGACGCGGATATTTTTGCTGGAACGCGGCCAGTGCGGGCGCCAGCCACAGCCGCCCGAAGCCGAACGTAGACACCAGCCGGATCACCCCCGCAGGCTCTGTCTGGCGTTCCTGGAGTTCGGCTTCCAGCTCCTGAAAGCCGCGCAACAGGTGCACGGCACGCTCGCAGATCGCATCGCCTTCGCCCGTGGCGCTGACACGGCGCGTGGTGCGCTGGAACAGCCGCACACCCAGGCGGGACTCCAGCGACGCCAGCCGTTTGGTCACGGCCGGAGCAGCCAGCCCCAGGGCGTCTGCCGCCGCAGACAGGCTGCCCTGGTCGCGAATGGCAAGCACCAGTTCCAGATCGGCACGGTCCACAATCAGTTTCCTGAAAAGCAATAATTGATTGCCATATTATTGCTTGATGTACGTGGCGCAGCAACTGACAATGCCAGTCATGCCGCAAACGTTTGAACCCTTTGACCTGGTGCGCGATGGCGTCACCTTGCACGGCCGCCGTGGCGGGCGGGGCGAGCCGCTGCTGCTGCTGCACGGCCATCCGCAGACGCACGCTATGTGGCATCGCGTGGCGCCCGTGTTGGCCCGGCATTTCAGCGTGGTCATGATGGACCTGCGGGGATATGGTGATTCGGGGCGCCCGGACGGCGGCGATGCGCATGGCAACTACACCAAGCGTGTCATGGCGCAAGACGCCCTGACAGTCATGGCCCACCACGGGCACCGGCAGTTTCGCGTACTGGCGCATGACCGCGGCGCGCGGGTGGCACACCGGCTCGCAGCCGACCATGCCGATGCTGTGCGGCAGCTGATGCTGCTGGACATCGCGCCTACGCTGGCCATGTATGAAAACACCAGCCAGGAATTTGCCCGCGCCTACTGGCACTGGTTTTTTTTGATCCAGCCGCCGCCGTTGCCTGAGGCGCTGATTGAATCTGACCCTGTGCGCTACCTGCGCAGCGTCATGGGCAAGCGGTATGCCGGCCTGGCGGCATTTGCACCCGAGGCGCTGGCGGAGTACGAACGCTGTGTACAGATTGCGGGTTCGGCGAAAGCCATCTGCGAAGACTACCGGGCCAGCGCGGGCCCCGACCTGGACCACGACCGCGCTGACCGGGCTGCGGGGCTGCAATTGCCCATGCCCGTGCGCGTGCTGTGGGGCGAACATGGAGCAGTTGGCAAATGTTTTGATGTGATGGCCCTGTGGCGCGCCTGCGCAGTCGACGTGACGGGGCGCGCATTGCCCTGCGGCCACTACATTGCCGAGGAAGCGCCGGATCTTCTGGCGAGCGACGCACTCTCATTTTTTGGACGTTAACAAAGAGGACTACACCATGAGCAAGAAACGCATTGCAGTCATCGCCGGCGACGGCATCGGCAAGGAGGTCATGCCCGAGGGCGTGCGCGTGATGGAGGCGGCCGCAGTGAAGTTCGGCATCGACCTGCAGTTCGACCACTTCGACTTTGGCAGCTGGGACTATTGTGAAAAGCACGGCACCTATTTGCCCAACGACTGGAAAGAGCGTATCGGCGGCCATGACGCGATCTTCTTTGGCGCGGTGGGCTGGCCCGACAAGATCCCAGACCACGTGTCACTGTGGCAGTCGCTGCTGCTGTTTCGCCGCGAGTTCGATCAATACGTCAACCTGCGCCCGGCGCGGCTGATGCCAGGCATCATCGCGCCCGTGGTGCGCCGCGACGGCAGCGCGCGTGCACCCGGCGAGATCGACATGTACATCGTGCGCGAGAACACCGAGGGCGAATATTCCAGCATCGGCGGGCGCATGTATCCGGGTACTGATCGTGAAATTGTCATGCAGGAGACAGTGATGTCGCGCATCGGCGTGGACCGCGTACTGAAGTTCGCATTCGAGCTGGCGCAGTCGCGGCCCAAGAAGCACCTGACCAGCGCGACCAAGTCCAACGGCATCGCCATCACCATGCCGTACTGGGACGAGCGCGTGGCCGAGATGGCCAAGGCCTATCCGGGTGTGCGGCAAGACAAATTCCACATCGACATCCTGACGGCGCACTTTGTGCAGCGCCCCGACTTCTTTGACGTGGTGGTGGCCAGCAATCTGTTTGGCGACATCCTGAGCGACCTCGGGCCGGCCTGTACCGGCACCATCGGCATTGCGCCCAGCGCCAACCTGAACCCGGACCACAAATTTCCGTCGCTATTCGAGCCCGTTCACGGCTCGGCCCCTGACATTGCGGGCAAAAACATCGCCAACCCCATCGGCCAGATCTGGTGCGGCGCCATGATGCTGGAGTTCCTGGGGCACAAGGATGCGCATGACGCCGTGCTGGCCGCCATCGAGAAAGTGCTTGATCCCCAAAGCGGTGCGCCGCGTACGCCTGACATCGGCGGCACGGCTGGAACCACCGATCTGGGCCGTGCAATTGCTTTTGCGTTGTAACGATTCGCCGCACATCGGTGGGCGCTGCATGAAGCGTGAAAAATTTGTGCAATGCACCTTGCCGCTCGCGTCGCATCCGCCCCGGCGGCGCATCAAAAGGGACTAGAATCCGCCTCCGCGCTGTTGTAAAGCTGCTTGCCGTATTGACATGGTCTGGGACCGTGGCTTTAATGACATTCAGCAGTGCACGCTGCAAACGCCGTCTCCCGCACACTTGCCTTCACGCCACCTGAGCGCGCGCAAGAGTGGGGAGACAAAAATTTTTTGAAGAGACATATCAGATCAACTCTTTTTCTCTTTCGAGGGGCCCCTTGTGAACAAAACCGAATTGATTGAGCACATCGCAAAGCATGCCGATATTTCCAAAGCCGCGGCGACCCGTGCGCTTGAATCAACGATTGGCGCGGTGAAGACCACGCTCAAGAAGGGCGGCTCGGTATCGCTGGTCGGTTTTGGTACGTTTGCAGTGGGCAAGCGGGCTGCACGCAGTGGCCGTAACCCCCGAACCGGCGCTACGATTAAAATCAAGGCAGCCAAGGTTCCAAAGTTCCGTCCGGGCAAGGCGTTGAAAGACGCGTTGAACTGACACCGTTTAAGGTGGGGTGCTTAGCTCAGCTGGTAGAGCGGCGCCCTTACAAGGCGTAGGTCGGCGGTTCGAACCCGTCAGCACCCACCACCACGACAAGGCGAACAGGTTGTTCGCCTTTTTGTTTTTTTCAATCCTCTGAGAGTCAGCGCATGTTTGATTTCGTCCGCAAGCACACCAAGATCATGATGATCGTGATGTTCCTGCTCATCATTCCGTCGTTTGTGCTGTTTGGGCTGGACGGTTACAGCCGCATGCAGGAAAAGGGCGAGATTGTTGCCCGGGTAGACGGTCGGGACATCACACAGGCCGAATGGGACGCTGCGCACAAACTCGAAGTAGACCGCCTGCGCAGCACCATGCCGTCGCTGGACCCGAAGTTGCTGGACTCGCCCGAGGCCCGCTACTCGACGCTGGAACGCATGGTGCGTGATCGCGTGCTGGCTGCGGCTGCGGCGCGGTCCAACCTCACCACCAGTGACCAGCGTCTGGCACAGGAACTGCAGGCCAATGAAATGATCGCGTCCCTGCGTGGCCCCGACGGCAAGCTGGACATGGACCGTTATCGCCAGTTGGTGGGCGCCCAGGGCATGACGCCGGAGATGTTCGAGAACGACGTGCGCAGTGACGTGTCGCGCAGGCAGGTGATGGCAGGGATTGCGGGATCGGGCTTTGCCTCTGCGGTGCAGGCTGATGTGTCGCTGAATGCCTTCTTTGAAAAGCGTGAAGTCCAGATTGCACGCTTTGCCACGGCTGAATACGCGACGCGCGTCAACCCGACCGATGCGGAAATCGAGACCTTCTACAAGGACAACCCGGCGCTGTTCCAGGCGCCAGAGCAGGCCAACATCGAATACCTGGTGCTGGATCTGGACACGGTGCGCAAATCGATCACGGTCAACGAGGCGGACCTCAAGACCTATTACGAACAGAACGCCGCGCGCCTGGCCGGCCAGGAAGAGCGGCGTGCCAGCCATATTCTGATCACCGCACCCAAGAGCGCGCCTGCGGCTGACCGCGAAAAGGCCCGCGCCAAGGCGCAGGAACTGCTGGCTGCGGCGCGCAAGTCGCCTGATGGCTTTGCAGACCTTGCCAAAAAGAACTCGCAAGACCCGGGCTCCGCAGCCAGCGGCGGCGATCTTGATTTCTTTGCGCGTGGCGCCATGGTCAAACCGTTTGAAGACGCCGCCTACGCAATGAAAAAGGGTGACATCAGCGACGTGGTGGAGTCTGAATTCGGCTTTCACATCATCAAGCTGACCGACGTCAAGGCCGCCAAGCAGCGCAGCTTTGAAGAGATGCGCGCCGATCTGGAATCCGACCTCAAAAAGCAGCAGGCGCAGCGCAAGTTCTCTGAAACCGCAGAGGCGTTCACCAACGGCGTGTACGAACAGGCCGACAACCTGAAGTCCACGGCAGACCGCCTCAAGCTGGACCTGCGCACGGCCATTGGCGTGACGCGCAAGCCGCCACAAGGCACTGCGGGTGTTCTGGCCAACCCCAAGTTCCTGAATGCCCTGTTCTCGCCCGATTCGATCGAGAGAAAGCGCAATACAGAAGCCGTGGAAACGGCGTCCAATCAGCTGGTGTCGGGCCGCATCACGCAGTACACCCCCGCACGTACCCTGCCACTGGCCGAGGTCAAGGAACAGGCCCGCCAGCGCCTGCTGGCACAACGCGGAGCGGACCTGGCCAAAAAGGAAGGCGCCGAAAAGCTTGCCGCCTGGAAGGCCGCGCCCGATACTGCGGTGTTGCCGCCGGCCATGGCACTGTCGCGCGAAAGTGCGCAACAGATGCCCTCGCAGATCATCGATGCGGCGTTGCGGCTTGATGCTGGGACTCTCCCGGCGTTTGCAGGCGTGGATCTGGGCGCCCAGGGTTATGCGGTGGTCAAGGTGCTGAAAGTGCTGCCTCGCGAAGCTGCCAGCGAAGCCACGGCACGCCAGGACCGCACACAGTACGCGCAGTGGTGGACGGCCGCTGAGACCCTGGCTTACTACAACCTGCTCAAGGAGCAGGTCAAGACCCAGATCAAGGTGCCCAAGCCGGCAGCCGTGGCGCGAGAAGACGCGCAGGCGGCGCAGACGCAGTAAACACGCGGTTATAATAGCTGGCTACGGTGGCTGTAGCTCAGTTGGTAGAGTCCAGGATTGTGATTCCTGTTGTCGTGGGTTCGAGCCCCATCAGCCACCCCAAAATTCACGCCCTGCATTCAAGCGTTCAAGCAAAGAGCCCGCAACAGCGGGCTCTTTTTTTGCCTGTTGCCAGGCGACACGGCTCACGTCAGTTGGTCATGACCAGCTTGCCCATGACCCCGCGCGAACCCATATGGGCATAGGCGGCCTTCAGCTGCGCCATAGGCATGGTGCGGTCGATCACGGGCTTGATCCTGCCCGCTGCATACCACTGGGCCAGCTCACCCATCATGGCCGCATTGGCCTTGGGCTCGCGTCGGGCAAAGTCGCCCCAGAACACGCCGACGATGGACGCACCCTTGAGCAACGCCAGGTTCAGCGGCAGTGACGGGATCGGGCCGGACGCAAAGCCCACCACCAGGTAGCGGCCACGCCAGGCAATGGAGCGAAACGCTGCTTCGGCAAAGTCGCCACCGACCGGGTCGTAGATCACGTCAGGGCCCTTGCCGCCGGTTGCGGCCTTGACGGCCTCACGGAAGGCGTTGGGCAGGCCGTGCGTGGTGTAGTTGATCGTCGCGTCGGCGCCGATAGACGCGCACAGCGCACATTTTTCATCGGTCGATGCAGCGGCGATGACCCGGGCACCAACCGCCTTGGCAATCTGGATGGCCGACGTGCCCACGCCGCCCGCAGCGCCCAGCACCAGCACGGTGTCGCCGGCCTTGAGCTGGGCCCGGTCTACCAGAGCGTGGTAGGACGTGGCGTAAATCATGATGAACGCGGCTGCGTCCACATGCGGGAAGCCGTCAGGCAGTGGCATGCACAGCGCTGCCGGCGCGATGGTGTGCGTGCCAAAGCCACCGGTGCCCGACAGGCACGCCACACTCTGGCCGACCTTCAGGTGGGACACGCCGTCGCCCACGGCCTGGATGACGCCCGCGTACTCCGATCCCGGCACAAAGGGCAGGGCGGGCTTCATCTGGTATTTGTTCTGGACGATCAGCAGGTCGGGGAAATTCAGGCTGGCAGCCTTGATCTCGATCAGCACCTCGCCGGCCTTGGGGGCCGGGGTGGGCAGTTCCTTCCAGGTCAGCGCATCAACGCCGACGGGGTCTTCGCAAAGCCAAGCGTGCATCCGGGTTCTCCGTCAAATCCGACAGCGCATCATAGGAGCGCCGCATGAGGCGCATTGTCTCTGCCGTGACGCCTACAATCTTTCCAACTCCTCACGCCATGAAAATCCTCATTTCAAACGACGATGGCTACCAGGCGCCCGGTATCGTGGCCCTGCATGACGCCCTCAAGAGCATCGCTGACGTGGAAGTCGTCGCACCCGAACACAACAACAGTGCCAAGTCCAATGCGCTGACGCTGCATTCGCCGCTGTACGTTCACCAGGCACCCAATGGCTTTCGCTACATCAACGGCACGCCGGCCGACTGCGTACACATTGCATTGACCGGCCTGCTGGACTACCGGCCTGACCTGATCGTCAGCGGCATCAACAACGGCGCCAACATGGGGGACGACACCATCTATTCGGGCACCGTGGGCGCTGCCATGGAGGGGTACCTTTTTGGCATACCGGCGATCGCTTTCTCGCAAACAGACAAGGGCTGGAAGCACATTGACGCCGCAGCGCGCACCGCACGCGAACTGGTCGAGCAACTGACCCGCCAGGACCTGGTGGGCGCTGCGCCATGGCTCCTGAACGTGAACATTCCCAGCCTGCCATTTGAAAGCATCAAGCCCCTGAAGGTCTGCCGGCTGGGGCGCCGCCATGCGGCAGAAAAAGTGATTGCCCAGGACAGCCCGCGCGGCGAGACCATGTACTGGATCGGCAGCGCCGGTGCGGCCAAGGATGATGCCGAGGGCACCGATTTTCATGCGACAGTGCAAGGCCATGTGTCCCTCACGCCGCTTAAGGTGGACCTGACGGACCATGACAGCCTGCGCTACTGGGCGCAGACCGTGCATCGCCTGGCAAGCCCGTCCGGGGAAGCCGCATGACGGCACGCCGGCCCGGTTTTCCCGCGCGGCTGGACCAGACCACCAGCGCGGTACCCGCCGCACGCAAGGTGGTCGCGCCCGCGAACCGGCCGCCCGCCGTGGCGCCAGTGCGGCCGCAGGGGCTGGGTCTGGACTCAGGTGCAGTGCGCGCACGCATGGTGCAAAAACTCGCGAGCCAGGGCGTGACCGATGCGCAGGTGCTGGCAGCCATGGGCAGCATCGAACGCCACCGCTTTGTGGACAGCGCATTGGTCAACCAGGCCTACGAAGACACCAGCTTGCCCATTGGACTGGGCCAGACGATTTCCAAACCCAATGTGGTGGCCCGCATGGCCGAGTTGCTGATGGGCGGCGCACGTGGAACGGACGGCAAGCTGGGCCGTGTGCTGGAGATCGGCACGGGCTGTGGCTACCAGGCGGCTGTGCTCGGCCTGCTGGCCAGCGAGGTCTACAGCATCGAGCGCCTGCGTGGCCTGCATGACAAGGCACGCGAGAACTTGCGTGCGTTCCGCCTGGCCAACGTGCACCTGCTCTTTGGCGATGGCATGGCGGGTTACGCCAAAGGCGCACCGTATGCGGGCATCATTGCAGCTGCAGGTGGCGACGCCATACCGCAGGCCTGGGTGGACCAGCTTGCAGTGGGTGGGCGCATCATTGCGCCCATGGTCACGGCAACGGGTCAACAGGCTTTGGTATTGCTGGAGAAAACGCCGCAGAAGTTGCAACAAACTGTGCTTGAGGCGGTTCACTTTGTCCCCCTAAAATCTGGCATCGCTTGAAGGGAAAAAAAAGATGTTCGAGTCGTTGAACCGGAGCAGGAGTCTTGTGCTCGCGGGGGTGTTCGCTGCCTTCCTGGCGGGGTGCGCCTCCAGCTCGCGCGCGCCGGCACCGGTTGAGGACCGCGGGGCGCTTGCCAGCCGGCCCGCTCCTGTCGCCGTGGAGCCGGCAGCCGCGCCCGTCAAGGTATTGCCCGGCGCCGAGAACGCAGGCAAGCCCGGTTACTACACAGTCAAGCCCGGCGACACGCTGGTGCGCATCGCACTGGAGAACGGGCAAAACTGGCGTGACCTGGTGCGATGGAATACGCTGGAGAATCCGAACGTCATCGAAGTCGGCCAGGTGTTGCGCGTGGCGCCGCCGGTGGCGGTGGCCGCGGCGGCGGAAACCGGGGTGGTGGTGCGGCCCGTTACATCGGGCACCGTGTCGGCAGGGGCGGGCTCGCCGACGCAGGCCGCAAGCGCTGCGCGCCCGGCCGCTGCTGCCTCCGCACCTGCTGTTGTGGCCGCGCCAGCGGGTGAAGACGATGTGGCATGGGCCTGGCCAGTCAGCGGCACGCTGATCGCCGGCTATGACGAGGTCAAGAACAAGGGCCTGGACCTGGCCGGCAAGGCGGGGGACGCCGTGGTGGCGGCCGCAGACGGCCGCGTGGTGTATGCCGGCGCCGGCCTGCGGGGCTACGGCAACCTGATCATCCTCAAGCACAACAACACCTACCTGTCGGCCTATGCCCACAACCAGACGCTGCTGGTCAAGGAGGACCAGTCGGTGCGCAAGGGCCAGAAGATTGCCGAGATGGGCAACAGTGACGCGGACCGCGTCAAGCTGCATTTTGAAATCCGTCGCCAGGGCAAGCCGGTGGATCCGGCGAAGTACCTGCCCGCCAGGTAGCAATGATGAAAAAGCGCAACGGAAACGGCAAAACTGCAGTTCCGGGTGCGCTTGAAAGTGTGGGCGCGGATATCGATGGGTCAGGCGCCCATGCGTCTACCCGCGAACCCTTGGCCGACGTAGCGGGTGAGTCCAGCGACACGCTCACGTTGTACCTGCGTGAGGTGCGCCGCACCGAGCTTTTCACCGCCGAAGAAGAACACGAGGTTGCCATCCGCGCGCGCGCGGGCGACTTTGCGGCGCGCCAGTCCATGATCGAGCACAACCTGCGACTGGTGGTCAGCATTGCCAAGGGCTATCTGGGCCGTGGCGTGCCGCTTGCGGATCTGATCGAAGAGGGCAACCTGGGCTTGATGCACGCAACGGGCAAGTTCGAACCGGAACGGGGTTTTCGCTTTTCCACGTATGCCACCTGGTGGATCCGCCAGGCGGTGGAACGCGCCGTCATGAACCAGGGCCGTGTCATCCGTCTGCCCGTGCATGTGGTGCGTGAACTTCAGCAGGTGTTGCGTGCCCGGCGCACGCTGGAAAACGACCCCACGTTCGCCGGCCGCCGCAAGGGCCTGGAAGGCGAGGGCGTGCGCGTGGAAGACGTGGCTGCGCTGCTGGGCCGTGACGTGCAGGAGGTGGCGGACCTGCTGGCCCTGGCCGAGACACCGCGTTCGCTGGACGCACAGATGGACCGGTCGGATGACGATCACACCCTGGGCGACAGCCTGGCCGGCCCTGATGCGCAGGACCCCACCGGTATCACGCACAGCCACGAGGTCGAGCGGCTGCTGGACAACTGGATCGACACGCTGTCTTCGCGCGAAAAGGAGGTGCTTGAAGGCCGCTTCGGCCTGCACGACCGCGAGCCCGAAACACTGGAGGTGCTGAGCGACCGCATGGGCCTGACGCGAGAGCGTGTGCGCCAGATCCAGAACGAGGCGCTGCTCAAGCTCAAGCGCAACATGGTGCGCAACGGCATCGACAAGCAGGCGCTGCTGTAGCATCCCACCACATGACATGGCCTGTTCTTGTTTTTGATATCGAATCCATTCCCGACCTGGCTGGCCTTCGCGCCATGCGCAGCGACCCCGCCGACGCCACCGACGAACAGGTGTTTGCAGCCTGGGCCCAGGAACGCAAGGACAAGGGGCAAAGCGATTTCGTGCCGCTGCACCTGCAGCGCATCCTGGTCATCAGCTGCGTTTTCCGCAACGCCGAGGGGCTGCGCGTGCATTCGTTCGTGGACCGCGACGCAGCCAGTGAAGGCAAGGTCATCCAGACCTTTTTCAACACCATTGAAAAGCATGTGCCGCAGCTGGTGAGCTGGAACGGCGGGGGCTTTGATTTGCCCGTGCTGAACTACCGGGGCCTGAAGCACGGCGTCGTGGCCGACAAGTACTGGGACCTGGGCGACGATGACCGTGAGTTCAAGTGGAACAACTACATCAGCCGCTACCACATGCGCCACCTGGATCTGATGGACCTGCTGGCCATGTACCAGCCGCGTGGCGCGGCGCCGCTGGACGCCATGGCCAAGCTGTGTGGCTTTCCGGGCAAGCTGGGCATGGACGGCTCGCAGGTGTACCCAGCGTACTTGGACGGCAAGCTTGACGAGATTCGCCGCTACTGCGAAACCGACGTCATGAACACCTACCTGCTGTACTGCCGCTTCCAGAAGATGCGTGGCGGGCTGACAGAAAAGGAATACGACCTGGAAATCGCCGTGGTCAAGGAAAGCCTGGCCAACCTGGCGCTGACGGAGGAACACTGGCAGGAATATCTGGCGGCCTGGGGCTGATCAGCCGCCCGGGTTCAGTATCTCGTCATAACCCCGGCCCTGGAACTCCAGCAGGTCCAGCCCGTGCCCGAACGGGTCCGCCAGGCTCGCCATGCGGCCCCAGCGACGATCCTGAATGGGCCGCTCCAGGGTGGCACCGGCAGCCACCAGGCGGGCTGCGGCTGCGTCGATATCGGTCACGACAAAGTCCAGGTGCACGGGCGTCCAGTGGCGCTCGTAACTGCGCCGCTGGGCATGGGCGTCGCCCAGTGGCGGCGTGCCGGGCGCATTGGCAAGCAGGTCGATCGGGCTGGTGCCGCCCAGCAGCTCGGCCCAGTCGTTGCCCAGGCGCCGGCCCAGTTGCAGCCCCAGCCCCGCCGTGAAGAATGCGATGCCGCGCTCCAGGTGGTCCACGTCGATGCAGATTCGTATGTCCATGTTGTGCTCCATTCGAGGGCGGCAGTATGGCACCTGAGACAATCGGGGAATGACAGCAGAGATTGAAAACAATGCCAACCTCCCTGAGGGCTGGCTGCATGTGGACGCGCTGGACATCGACGCGCAAGGCGTGGCCCGCAAGCCCGACGGCAAAGTGGTGTTTATCGAGGGTGCGTTGCCGTTCGAGGTGGTGTCCGCAAGCGTCAACCGCAAGAAGAACAACTGGGAACAGGCGACGCTGACCACGATTCACCGCGAATCGTCCCAGCGGGTGCAGCCGGGCTGCCCGCATTTTGGCCTGCACGCGGGAGCTTGTGGTGGCTGCAAGATGCAGCATCTGCACGTAGGTGCGCAGGTGGCCGTGAAACAGCGCGTTCTGGAGGACAACCTCTGGCACCTGGGCAAGGTCAAGGCAGACAACATCCTGCGGCCCATCGAGGGGCCGGCCTGGGGCTACCGCTACCGGGCGCGGCTGTCGGTGCGGCATGTGCACAAGAAGGGCGCGGTGCTGGTGGGCTTTCATGAGCGCAAAAGCCGTTATGTGGCTGACATGGGTGTGTGCCCTGTGCTGCCGCCGCACGTGAGCGCCATGCTGGTGCCGCTGCGCACGCTGATCGGTTCGCTTGACGCCATTGAAACCTGCCCGCAGATTGAGCTGGCCTGCGGTGACGACATCACGGCGCTGGTGTTGCGCCACCTGGAGCCGCTGAGTACGGGCGACCTTGCCAAACTGCGCGCGTTTGCAGCCGAACACGCCGGTGTGCAGTGGTGGCTGCAGTCCAAGGGGCCGGACACCGTCAAGTTGCTGGACGAAGTTGGCCCGCAGCTGTCTTACGCACTGCCCGATTTCGGCATCAACATGCCTTTCAAACCCACTGATTTCACCCAGGTCAACCCGCACATCAACCGCGTGCTGGTTTCGCGCGCACTGCGCTTGCTCGATGTGCAGGGCCATGAACGGGTGATTGACTGGTTTTGCGGTCTGGGCAACTTCACGCTGCCGCTGGCCACGCAGGCGCGCGAGGTGCTGGGCATTGAGGGCAGCGAGGCGCTGGTGGCGCGTTCGCGGGACAATTACGCGCGCAACCAGGCCCAACGCACCAGTGGCGCGCTGGCGACCACGCGGTTTGTGGCCCGTAACCTGTTTGAAATCACCGCGGCCACGCTGGTCGCCGATGGTGCCGCCGACAAGTGGCTGGTAGACCCGCCGCGCGAAGGTGCATTTGCGCTGGCCAAGGCCCTGGCAGACATGCACCAGGCCCATATTGGCGCGCCTGACGCGGCGCCACCGCCCGACGGTGCGACGGGCTGGACACCACCCAGGCGCATCGTCTACGTCAGCTGCAACCCCGCCACGCTGGCGCGCGATGCGGGGCTGCTGGTGCACCAGGCAGGTTACGTCTGCAGTGCAGCAGGCGTGGTGAACATGTTTCCCCACACGGCGCATGTGGAGAGCATCGCGGTGTTCGACCTGCAGCAATGAAAAAGGGAGCCGAAGCTCCCTTTTTCATGTGCGGCTGAACCACTCAGTCGTTGCTGCCGCCCGTCAGGCCCAGCAAAGCCAGCAGGCTCTGGAACACGTTGAAGATGCTCAGGTACAAGGCCAGCGTGGCGCTGATGTAGTTGGTCTCGCCACCATCAATGATGCGCTTGAGGTCGTACAGCATGAAGGCGCTGAAGATGCCGATGGCCATGACGCTGATGACCATCATGCCCACTGGCGAGCCGACGAACACGTTGATGATGCCGCCGATCATGATCGCCAGGGCGCCGACGAACAGCCACTTGCCCATGCCCGACAGGTCGCGCTTGATGACGCTGGCCAGGCTGGCCATCACAAAGAACACACCCGCTGTACCGGCAAAGGCCGTCATGATGAGTTCGGAGCCGTTCTTGAAGCCCAGCACCATCGCAATCATGCGTGACAGCATCAGGCCCATGAAGAACGTGAACGCCAGCAGCACCGGCACGCCGGCGGCGGAATTCTTGGTCTTTTCAATCGCGAACATGAAGCCGAAGGCGCCGGCCATGAATACGATCAGGCCCACGCCGCCCGTCAGGCCGCGCGTAATACCCGTGGCCACGCCCATCCAGGCGCCCAGCACGGTCGGCAGCAGGCTCAGGGCCAGCAGCCAGTAGGTATTGCGCAGCACCTTGTTGCGCTGCTCGGTGGTGGAGACGGCATAGCCGTAGTCAATGGTCTGGTCGTTCATTTAAATGACTCCTTTCGTTCCTGCGGTGACAGATGGGCGCATTCTAGGTTGATTCAAGGCCGCACTGGGTAATAGCCGTACTCCCGTTATGCTTGAGGCATGAAAACCAAACCCATCCTCGAAGCCTCCGACGTCAAAACCATAGGCGCCGCCGCTGAAGCTGAAGCCCTCAAGAACAACTGGGCGGTCACCATCGCCATCGTGGACGATGGCGGCCACTTGCTGTGGCTGCAACGCCTGGACGGCGCGGCGCCGATTTCGGCCCACATTGCACCCGCCAAGGCCAACACGGCTGCAGTGGGCCGCCGCGAAAGCAAGGTCTATGAAGACATGATCAACGGCGGGCGGGTGTCGTTCCTGAGCGCGCCGGACCTCAAGGGCCTGCTGGAGGGCGGCGTGCCCATCGTCAAGGATGGCCAGGTGGTGGGCGCGGTGGGCGTCAGCGGCGTGAAGTCTACCGAGGACGCACAGATTGCCCGTGCCGGCATTTCTGCCATCGGCCTGTAAGCGGGAAAAAAGCCTGGCTACCTGGGAAATCCGTTGGCTGGCTAAAAACGACCTTGGAGACTGGAAGCCTCGGGTCGCCCCACGATGAAACTTACTTGGTCAGGATCAGCTTGCCCAGCTTGGTGGACTGCAGCCGGTAGATCGCGCCGTTGTGGTTGATTTCCACTGCCTTGCTGCCCTGCAGCAGGGCGGTGCTGGGCAGTTGCCTGCAAGGCCCAACCATCCCATGATCCGCAGCGCACGGCGTTGCGCTGCGTTGCAAATCAGTCGGTGTCGATGGGGTGAGGCTGATGGTCATGGTGCTGTGAACTCCTGTCGAAAATGATAATGATTCTCAAATATAAATGCAAGTCATTCTCAACTGGAGGTCGCTTTTATTTGTCCCACGCAGTTACTGGCCCACCTGCGGTTCCGTGATGAAACCGATCTTGCGCAAGCCAGCCTGCTGCGCGGCAGCCATGGCCTGGGCCACCTTCTCGTAACGCACGGCCTTGTCGCCGCGGATGTGCAGCTCTGGCTGCGGGTTCCTGGCAGCTTCGGTCTTGAGCAGGCGAGAGAGGTCCTGGTCAGCCACCTTGTTTTCGTTCCAGTAGTAGCTGCCTTGGGCATCCACGCTAAGGCGGATCGTCTCGGGCTTGGTGTCTTGTGGCTGGTTGGTGGCGCGCGGCAAATCGATGTTGACCGCGTGCTTCATGACCGGCACGGTGATGATGAAGATGATGAGCAGCACCAGCATAACGTCCACCAGCGGCGTCATGTTGATTTCGTTCATGACGTCGTCGGTGTCGTCCTGGGTTCCGAAGGCCATGGTAGTTACGCTTTCTTCATGGGCACCACGCGCCCGGGGCCGTTGGCCGACACGCGTGCGCCGGTCACAAAGTACGCATGCAGGTCGTGGGCAAAGCGGTTGAGCTTGGCCAGCACGCCCTTGTTGCCGCGCACCAGCGCGTTGTAGCCCAACACGGCGGGGATCGCCACCGCCAGGCCCAGCGCGGTCATGATCAGCGCTTCGCCGATGGGGCCGGCCACCTTGTCGATGGTGGCCTGGCCTGCCACGCCAATCGCCATCAGGGCGTGGTAAATGCCCCAGACTGTGCCGAACAGGCCGACGAACGGGGCGGTGGAGCCTACTGAGGCCAGCACGGCCAGGCCGGACTGCAGCTTGGCCGTGGATTCGTCCAGCTGCGCGCGCAGGCTGCGGGTGATCCATTCGCTGGCATCCAGGCTGTCGTGCAGCTGCGGCTTGGTGCTGCCGTCCTTGTGCAGGATGTGCGCTGCGGCGTCGCGGCCCTGCACGGCCAGCAGGTGAAACGGGTTGGTGGGGTCGTTGCCCAGCTTGTGCATGCCGTCGGCGAAGTCCGCCGCATGCCAGAAGCTTTCGGTCGCTCTGGACTGTGCGCTGAATTTGCGCAGGTCCAGCGCCTTGGTGAGGATCACGATCCACGAGGCCAGCGACATGCCCAGCAACAGAAGAAACACGCCCTTGGTGACCAGGTCGCCCTGGGTCCAGACGTTGAGAAGGCCGAATTGCGATTGCATGACTTGATTTACTCCAGAACAAAATTGATGGGTACGTTGAACCACATGGCCTCGGCCACGCCGGCGCGCTTGCCGGGCACGTAGCGCCAGCGCTGCACGGTGGCAAGCGCGGCCTGGTCCAGCCGGTCATAGCCGCTGGACTGGCGGATCTCCGCGCGCTGGGCCGTGCCGTCCACCCCGATCAGCACGCGAACGATGACCTTGCCCTGCTCGCCCAGCCGTTTGCTGATGGCCGGGTAGGCGGGCTTGGGATTTTGCAGGTAGTCAGCGTCGCTGGACGGCAGCTCGACCTTGGGCGGGGGCGGCGGCGCCACGGGGGCTGTGGCCACCGGTGCGGCAATGGGCGGGGCGGGCGGCTGCGGCGCCGTCACGCCGGTGGGGGCGTTGGGTGCCGGTGTGGGGTCGGCAATCGCCACTGGCATGGGGGGCGGAGGCAGGACTTCAGCCTTTTTGACAACGGTTTGTTTCACCGGCACGGGCTGCTTGGGCACCGGTGGCGGCGGCTCGACCTTGGGTTGGGGCGGCTCGATGAACTCCGCAATGATCTGCGCGGGCACGATAGTTTCGACCGCGCGGCGCAGCAGGCCGGTTTGCAGCGCCCACAGCGCAGCCACGTGGAACAGCACCACGCTGGCGGCAATAAGGGTGTTGCGGTTCACTGGGGGCGCGGGCAGGGGACGGTCAAGCGTGGTCATAGTTTAGAGGGGCTGCCGCCGCAGCGGGGAGGGGCGCGGTGAGCGCCGGGGCGCCGGTTAGGTGCCTATTTGCGAAAGATCCACCAGGCCGAACCAACGACCAGGATCAGGCTGCCGCCGAGGCTTGTGAGGAATTCCATGCCCTGCTTTCCGTGATGGCGCTGGCGAGCTGGATGGCCGCGACCGGATGGGTCGCGCTGCATTGGGCAACAACATCCCGGGCGCAGCCCTCGCAGCGGCCACACTGGGTGGCCACGCCGAGCTCAAGCTGGATGTCGTCAAAACCCATGCCCGAGCGCACGTGGCGGGCGATGTCGCGATCGGAAACTCGGTGGCAGACGCAGACAATCATGGCGGGCGGCAGGCTGTTGGCTTGCTGTTGATGATGCTGCAATTATAAATGCGAATCCGTCGCATTTGCAATAACTATGGCGCGAGTAATGTCTGCAGGTGTGACGCAGCCGCACAGGACCTGGGCAATTTCGAACTCGTCGCGCAACAGGCGCAACACGTGGGCGGCACCCACAGCCCCTGCATTGGCCAGGCCCCAGACGCAGGGGCGGCCCACCAGCACGGCCCGCGCGCCCAGCGCCAGCGCTTTGACCACGTCGGTGCCGCGGCGAATGCCACCGTCCACCAGCAGGGGCAGGGTGGAGCCCACTGCATCTGCGATGCGGGGCAGGGCGTAAGCAGTGCTGACGGCTGTGTCCAGCGTGCGTCCGCCGTGGTTGGAAACGATCAGCCCGGCCACACCCAGTGTGGCGGCCTGGCGCGCGTCTTCAGGGTGCATCACGCCCTTGAGCAGCACGGGCAGGCGGGTGATGCCCTGCAGCCACTGCACGTCGTCCCACGTGGGGGCGGTGTCCTTTAGCGACGCGGCCCGGGGCGCACCGTCCAGGTTGACCGCGCTGATGCCCGGCGGCAATCGGAAGCCCGCGCGCCGCTCGCGGTCGCGCGCGCCCTGTACGGAGGCATCCACCGTCAACACCAGCGCCTGGTAGCCTGCCGCCTCAGCGCGTTGCACCAGCTGCCGGGTGAAGCCGCGGTCTGCCTGCAGGTACAGCTGGAACCACAGGGGCCCGGCTTCGGGGTAGGCGGCAAAAGCCTGTGCCACAGCTTCCAGTGGCTGGCTGGCTTGGGTGCTGAGCACCATGCCGGCGCCTTGCGCGGCAGCCGCATGGGCCATGGCGATTTCGCCGTCGGCATGCACCAGGCGTTGCCAGGCCATGGGCGCCACCAACAGCGGGTGGGCCAACGTGCGGCCGAGCAGCTCTATGTGGGTATTGAAGCCAACCAGCGGCTGCAGCACGCGCGGCAACAGGCTCAGGCGGTCCCAGGCGCTGCGGTTGGCGCGCAACGTGATCTCGTCGCCCGCGCCGCCGCTGAAATAAGCCCAGGCGTTGTCGTCCAGGCGGGTGCGCGCGTGTGTTTCGTGGTCGGCCAGCGTGGCCAGGCCGTCGGGCAGGGCCTCAACGGACGGCGTCACGTGTCTGCCCACTGGCGCAGCAGGTTGTGGTACGTGCCCGTCAGGGCAGTGGTGGCAGCGCTGTCGCCGTGCTGGCGGCGCAGTTGCATCAGCGCCATGTCCATGTCGTAGAGCAGGCGGCGCTGCTCGTCGCTGCGCACCATGCTTTCGATCCAGAAGAAGCACGCCACCCGTGCCCCGCGTGTAACCGGCAACACCTGGTGCACGCTGGTGCCCGGGTACAGCACGGCGTGGCCCGCAGGCAGCTTGACCTGCTGCGTGCCGAAGGTGTCACGGATGACCAGCTCGCCGCCGTCGTATTCGTCCGGCTCCGACAAAAATACGGTGCATGAAATGTCGGTGCGTACACGCTGGCCGGTTTCGGTGAAGCGGATGGCGTTGTCCACATGCTCGCCATAGTGGTTGGCTGCGCCACTGTAGCGGTTAAAGCGTGGCGTGAACACCTTGCGTGGCAGCGCCGCACTCAAAAACAGCGGCTGGCGGTCCAACCCGCGCAGCACCGTGGCGCGCACAGCGCGCGCCGCCTCGCAGTCATGCGGCAACTGCTCGTTGTGCTTGACCCGCGCGGCCTGGTCGCCGGCGCTGGCGCGGCCATCGCCCCAGGGCGAGGCGTCCAGCAGTTCACGGGCCTGCCGCACTTCGGCGGCAGTCAGGATGTCAGGAATGCTCAGGAGCATGGCGGCGGCTTTGCTCGTTGTGGGTGGATGTGCGACTAGAACTTGGCGGTCAGCGCCACCTGCAGCTGGCGGCCCGCACCCGGAATATAGTGCCCCCGATACAACGATTCACCATACAGCTTGTCGGTGATGTTGGTCAGGTTGGCCTTGACGATGAAACGGTCGTTGATGGCGTACTCGGCCATCAGGTCGGCGGTGGTGAAGGCGGGGGCTTCCCACGAAGGTGCCGTCACGTCCGCCGGCGCCTGCGCGCTGCGAAAGTTCAGGCCGCCGCCCACGCGCCACTGAGGCGTGATCTGGTAGGTGGTCCATACCGTGCCGCTGTGCCTGGGGCTCAGGCCGGGGCGGTCGCCCGCGCGGTTGCCCACGGTGGTGGCGGTGGACGCAGCCACGTCCACCTTGGCCACGGGCATCCACATGTACGAGCCATAGACTTCCCACTTCGGATTCAGGCGGCCCGACACGTCGATCTCGAAGCCTGCGGTGTGGCGCTTGCCGGAAAGCAGCAGACGGGTGGCTGCGGTGTCGGGGTCGGTGTTGCGCTCGTTCTTCTTGGTGGCATGAAAGATCGCCACGCGCGTGCTGAAGCGCTTGTCGGCTGAATCCAGCTTGGCGCCGAACTCGATGTTCTGGCTTTGCTCGGGGTCGGTGTTGGCAGACAGGGCGTTGTACGAATACGTGTCGCCCGACGTGTTGAACGACGTGCCGTATGAGAAGTGGTACGAATGCAGCGCGTTGGGCTGGTACAGCACGCCAAAGCGCTTGCTCAGCTCCGAAATCTTCTGCTGGTACGTGGCCGTGACGGCGCCGGTGGCCGGCGTGGTGGTGGCGTAGTTGCCGCGCATGCTGTCGTAGCGCAGGCCACCCAGCAGCTTCCAGGCGGGGGCAACCTGCACCAGGTCCTGCACGTACGCGCCAACGGCGCGCGACTCGAAGTTGTTGGCCGGGCGCAGCACGCGCGCGCCTTCGTTCATGGACGCGCCGTCGTCAGGTGTGCCGGCCAGCGTATTGGGCTTGGCGGGGTTGGCACCCACCACGCCGTACACCACCTTTTCTTCGCGCGAGAAGTCCACGCCGGCTACCAGCTCGTGCTTGTAGCCCAGGGCTTCGAACTTGTTGCTGAAATCGCTTTGCCATTGCAGCGTGTCCACGTCCTGCACCTTCAGCTGCGTGCCGCGGGTGAACACGGTGTTGGGGCCGAAGCTGGAGAGGTCCACGGCCTGGCCGCCGGGCTGCAATGCGTTGGCGGCAAAGCGCACGGTGCCCGCGCGCTGGTCGCGCTTGAACGTGCCGGTGCGCAGCTGCGTCTTGAGCTCGCTGTCGCGGCTGAAGCGGTGCGTATGGGCCAGGCTGGCGATGGTGGCCTGCCCGGCGCTGTAGTCACTGGCCAGGCCGTAGTACGCATCGGGCGACAGGCTGCCGATCAACGTGTTGGCTGCTGTGGTGTCGGTCGCGCGTGGCTTGATCCACGGCAGGCCGTAGTTCATGCCGTTGTTGTTGTCCAGGTGGTAAAGGCTGGCCGAAAATTCATTGGCTGTGCCGATGCCAAAGCGGTAGGCGGCGGCAATGCCCTTTTTGTCGATGCTGCTGCCTGAGCCGTTGTTGTCGGCCTGGGTGGCCATGGCGTTCAGGCGCAGCGCGGCGTTTTCTCCGGTCATGAGGTTGAAATCACCCGTGATGCGGCCGTACTTGTGCGAGCCCAGCGTGGTGGTCACTTCGTGTTCGTTGATCAGGCGCGGCATCTTGCTGACCTGGTTGACGGCGCCGCCGGTGGAGCCACGGCCAAACAGCATGGATGCGGAGCCGCGCAGCACTTCAATGCGGTCGTTGTTGAAGGTGTCGCGGTCGTAAAACGCGGGGTCACGCATGCCGTCCATGAAAATATCGCCCGTGCCGGCCAGCGAGAAGCCGCGCAGGCGGATGTCTTCCTCGCCGCCCTCGGCCGCCAGGAAAGTGATGCCGGCGGTGTTGCGCAGCACGTCTTTCACAGTGTCCAGGTTGCGGTCGTCGATCAGCTTTTCAGTCACCACGGTAATGGACTGCGGAATGTCGCGCAGTTCCTGGTTGCCTTTGCCGATGGTGGTGGTGGTGGCACGGATGGAGTCCTTGCCCTGGGGTGCTTCGGCTCGTTCGCGAACGGTCACGGGCGACAGCGTGCGGCTTTCGGCAGGTGCCGCCGGGGCGGCGGTCTGCGCCCAGCTACCCATGGAGGCCGCGAGCATCAGGGCCCCCAGCGGCAGACTGGCGGTTGTGCTGGAACGTGAGGGGAACGATGCCCGAACATTGCGCGCGAGCGCGGTGGTGGTGTGGCGCGTACGGGCGCCCGATTTTTTCTTTGCCATGAAGGCCTCCAGTGAATGCCCGCTTGCGCGAGCTCAAGTGCTTGAGGGAGGCTGGCTGGAAGGGCCCTGACCGGTAGGTCACGACCGGCGAACTGGCTTGCCGATGAGAATCGTTCGCAATTCTATTGCAAATGCGAATCTATCTCATCGGCATTGTTGGATTCGTTGCGATGGTGCAACGAGCGGATCAACGTTCGGCGAAAGCGCGCTCGATGACGAAGTGAGCCGCGTGCTGCATATTGCCCTCAGCGAAACCCTGCGCTTCGAGCATTTGCTTCAGGTCCTTGAGCATGGCGGGGCTGCCACAGATCATGAAGCGGTCGTTGTCCACTGAAGGGATGGGCAGGCCCAGGTCGCTGTACAGCTTGCCGGACTCCATGAGTTCGGTGATGCGGCCTTCGTTGCGGAATTTTTCGCGCGTGACGGTGGGGTAGTACAGCAACTGGTTCTTCACCAGCTCGCCCAGGTATTCGTGCTCGTGCAATTCGTGCTCGAACATCTGGCGGTAGGCCAGCTCGGCCTGCGTGCGGCAGCCGTGGACGATCACGACTTTTTCAAACCGCTCGTAAGTCTCCGGGTCCTTGATCAGCGACAGGAAGGGTGCCAGGCCGGTGCCCGTGGCCAGCAGCCAAAGCACCTTGCCCGGCAGCAGGTTTTGCAGCAGCAGCGTGCCGGTGGGCTTGCGACCCACGATCAGTTCGTCCCCCGGCTGCAGGTGCTGCAGGCGCGAGGTCAGCGGGCCTTCTGGCACCTTGATGCTGAAGAACTCCAGCGTTTCCTCATGGTTGGCACTGGCGATGCTGTAGGCCCGCAGAAGCGGTTTGCCGTTGACCGGCAGGCCGATCATGGTGAACTGGCCGTTGATGAACCGGAACGCGGTATCCCGGGTGGTGGTGAAGCTGAACAACTGGTCCGTCCAGTGGTGGACGGTCAGGACTTTTTCGGATTGGAAGGCACTCATGTGCGTGATTTTCGCTGAAGACTTATGCACTTTATGTCTGTAGGCCAGCGCCGCCGGTTATGAGGCTACAGCCTGTCTGCGCGGTGCACCCGCGCGTTCAGCTCAACTCACCCATCTGGCTTTGCAGGTAGTTCTGCAGACCCACCTTGGCCAGCAGGTCAATCTGCGTTTCCAGGAAGTCGATGTGCTCTTCGGTGTCATCCAGGATGCCTTGCAGCAGGTCCCGGCTGACGTAATCGCGCACGCTTTCGCAGTGGGCAATGCCGTCCTTGATGGTGGCTTGCGCGCCCATCTCGCTCTTCAGGTCGCATGCCAGGGCTTCCGGCACGTCCTCGCCGATCAGCAGCTTGCCCAGGTCCTGAAGGTTGGGCAGGCCGTCCAGCATGAAGATTCGGTCCATGAGCTTGTCGGCGTGCTTCATCTCGCCGATGGACTCCTCGTATTCCTTCTTTGCCAGCTTGTCCAGCCCCCAATGCTTGTACATGCGGTAGTGCAGGAAGTACTGGTTGATGGCAGTCAGCTCGTTTTTGAGCTGGGACTGGAGGTGTTCTATGACTTTTGCGTCACCCTTCATGGTGTGCTCCCGACAATGGTTTTGATGGCGCCATTGTCGGGGTTTTCACCCTCATGCGGGCACAGCGCTGCGGATCAAGTGGTCGAATGCGCCCAGCGCAGCCTTGGCGCCGTCGCCGGCGGCAATGATGATCTGCTTGAACGGCGTGGTGGTGGCGTCGCCCGCGGCAAACACGCCGGGCACCGAGGTTTGCCCTTTGGCATCGACCACGATCTCGCCGTGCTTTGACAGCTCCAACGTGCCCTTGAGCCAGTCGGTGTTGGGCACCAGGCCGATCTGCACAAACACACCTTCCAGTTCCACCAGCGTTTCTGCGCCCGACGTGCGGTCCTTGTAGCGCAGGCCGTTGACCTTCTGGTCGCCGGTGATCTCGGTCGTCTGTGCGTTCAGAACCACTGTGACATTGGGCAGGCTGCGCAGCTTGCGCTGCAGAACCTCGTCGGCACGCAGCTTCGTGTCGTATTCAATGAGCGTCACATGCGCTACCAGGCCGGCCAGGTCGATGGCAGCCTCGACACCGGAGTTGCCGCCGCCGATTACCGCCACACGCTTGCCCTTGAACAGCGGGCCGTCGCAGTGCGGGCAATAGGCCACGCCCTTGTTCTTGAATTCGGTTTCGCCCGGCACGTTGATGTTGCGCCAGCGCGCGCCGGTGGAGATGACCACGGTGCGGGCCTTCAGCGAAGCGCCGCTTTCCAGCTGCAACTCGAACAGATCTTCTCCGGCAACAAGTGTCTTGGCGCGCTGCAAGTTCATGATGTCTACGTCGTAGTGGCGCACATGTTCTTCCAGCGCCAGCGCAAACTTGGGGCCCTCGGTTTCCTTGATGGAAATGAAGTTCTCAATGCCCAACGTGTCCAGCACCTGGCCGCCGAAACGCTCGGACGCAATGCCGGTGCGGATGCCCTTGCGCGCCGCGTACACAGCGGCCGCGGCGCCAGCAGGGCCGCCGCCGACGATCAACACGTCAAACGGGTCCTTGGCGCTGATCTTTTTGGCCTCGCGCTCGGTACCCGAGGTGTCCACCTTGGCAAGGATTTCCTCCAGGCTCAGGCGGCCGTTGCCAAACATGGTGCCGTTCAGGAACACGGTGGGCACGCCCATGATCTGGCGCTCGGCGATTTCGTCCTGAAACAGGCCGCCTTCGATCATGGTGGTCTTGATGCGCGGGTTCTGGATGGCCATCAGGTTCAGCGCCTGCACCACGTCCGGGCAGTTGTGGCAGGTGAGGGACACGTAAACCTCAAACTCCAGGTCAGCGTCCAGCGCGCGGATCTGCTCCAGCAACGCCTGCTCGACCTTGGGTGGGTAGCCGCCCACCTGCAGCAGGGCCAGCACCAGCGATGTGAATTCATGCCCCATGGGCAGGCCGGCAAAACGCGGGCCGTGGTTTTCACCCGGGCGGTTGATGGAGAAAGACGGGGTCCGGTGCGGACCGCCTGTCGACTCGGTCACCGTGATGAGCTTTGACGATTCTGCAATGTCTTTCAGCAGTGCACGCATCTCCAGCGCAGCGGGCGTGTCGTCCAGCGCTGCGGCGATTTCGACAGGCTGCGAAATGCGTTCGAGGTAGGAAGCCAGTTGAGCTTTGAGGTTGGCGTCGAGCATGAGTGTTCTCCCAAAAAACAGCGGAAACAAAAAAGGGGAGACACCGCGGAACCGGCTGCGCCGGGCTGCCCGCATCGCCCCCTTGAGGGGGAGGCAGCGCGAATGCGCTGCTTCGGGGGTGGTTAAATCTTCCCGACCAGGTCCAGCGACGGAGCAATGGTCTTGGCGCCTTCGTTCCACTTGGCGGGGCAGACTTCGCCCGGGTGGGCGGCGGTGTACTGGGCGGCCTTCAGCTTGCGCAGCGTTTCCTTGACGTCACGGGCAATCTCGTTGGAATGCACTTCCATGGTCTTGATGACGCCGTCGGGGTTCACGATGAAGGTGCCGCGCAGTGCCAGGCCTTCTTCAGCGATGTGCACGTCAAAAGCGTTGGTCAGCGTGTGGGTCGGGTCGCCCACCAGCGGGAACTTGGCCTTGCCGACAGCGGGGGAAGTTTCGTGCCAGACCTTGTGCGAGAAGTGCGTGTCGGTGGTCACGATGTAGACCTCGGCGCCCATTTTCTGGAACTCGGGGTAGTTGTCGGCCGCGTCTTCGACTTCGGTCGGGCAGTTGAAGGTAAAGGCTGCCGGCATGAAGATCAGTACAGACCACTTGCCCTTGAGCGTCTCGTTGCTGACGGTGACGAACTTGCCGTTGTGAAATGCTTCGGTCTTGAACGGCTGGACTTGGGTATTGATCAGGGACATGTGTATTTCCTCTCTAGGGAACAGTTGAAAAAAAGCGATGGGCTGAATTTACGCTGCGGCGCAGCATAAAGCCAATCAATTGAGGTTATGTGACAAATATGCTTTAACTATCGACCAGCCGGCGCTGCTCGTGAGTTTTGCGACTGGCACCTGATTGCCTGAGGCGGGTCGTCAGTAAACCAGCCTCTCGGGTTTGATTTCCTGCAGGATGGTGGTGGCGATCTCTTCGATGCTCTTGGTCGTGGTGCTCAACCAGCGGATGCCTGCGCGGCGCATCATGGCTTCGCCCTCGCTGACTTCCATGCGGCAGTTGTCCAGGCTCGCGTAGCGGCTGTTGGGGCGACGCTCGTTGCGGATCTCGCTGAGGCGCTCGGGCTGGATGGTCAGTCCGAAGATCTTCTTGCGGTGTGACATGAGCGCCGCGGGCAGTTGCTGGCGCTCGAAGTCTTCGGGGATCAGCGGGTAGTTGGCGGCCTTCAGGCCGTACTGCATGGCAAGGTACAGCGACGTGGGCGTCTTGCCGCTGCGGCTCACGCCCACCAGAATCACTTCGGCCGACTCCAGGTCGCGGTTGCTCTGGCCGTCGTCATGCGCAAGGCTGAAATTGATGGCCTCGATGCGGTCGTGGTATTCCTTGCTCTTGCTCACGTCGCTGAAGCGGCCTACGCGGTGGTGCGATTTGATGCCCAGCTCGGTTTCCAGTGGATGCACAAAGGTACCGAACATGTCCAGCAGCATGCCCTTGCAGCCTTCCTGGATGACCTTGAGCACCTCCATGTTGACCAGCGTGGTGAAGACGATGGGCTTTTTGCCCTCGACCTCAGCCGTATGGTTGATCTGGCGCACCACCTGATGGGCCTTGTCGGCGGTGTCAACGAAGGGCAGGCGCACATGGCGCGGCTTCATTTCAAACTGGGCCAGGATGGCGTTGCCAAAGGTTTCGGCCGTGATGCCGGTGCCGTCCGAGATGAAAAAGACTGTGCGGGTGTGCATGGGTGACATTGCGCTTTCTTGTAATGCTTTCAGATTCCTGCAAGCCCGCCGACCGGTGCCAAGGCCTACAATCCGGGCAATTATCCGATTCCTCACCATGCACCGCCTTCGCCCACAAGTACAAGAGCAAAGCTGGACGCCGTGCCATGGGAAAGTGCTGCCCCCGTGTGCCAGCGCTGCGCCGTTTTTAACTTCCGGAGCTTTCCCATGTCTGCACTTTTCAGCCCGACCGCCCTGGTCGTACCGTTTGAAAACCTGAGGATGACCGACGTCGAGTCGGTTGGCGGTAAAAACGCCTCGCTCGGCGAGATGATTTCGCAGCTGCCCCAGGGTGTGCGTGTGCCCACGGGCTTTGCCACCACGGCACATGCGTTTCGCCAGTTCCTGGCCCACGACGGCCTGGCTGACAAGATCAACGCGCGCCTGTCCAGCCTGGACACCGAGGACGTTCGCGCGCTGGCGGCCGCGGGTGCACAGATCCGTGCCATGGTCGAGGCCCAGCCTTTCCCTGCCGACCTGCAAAAAGCCATCGGCGACGCCTTTGCCACGCTGAGCGCGGGCAACCCAGCCGCTTCGTTTGCCGTACGTTCGTCCGCTACGGCCGAAGACCTGCCCGACGCATCCTTTGCCGGGCAGCAGGAAACCTTCCTGAACGTGGTGGGAATTGACGACGTGCTGCACAAAATGAAAGAGGTGTTTGCCAGCCTCTACAACGACCGTGCCATCAGCTACCGCGTGCACAAGGGCTTTGCCCATGCCGACGTGGCGCTGTCCGCCGGTGTGCAGCGCATGGTGCGTTCTGATCTGGGCGCGGCCGGCGTCATGTTCACCATCGACACCGAGTCAGGATTCCAGGACGTGGTGTTCATCACCAGCAGCTATGGCCTGGGCGAAACTGTGGTGCAGGGCGCGGTGAACCCCGACGAGTTCTATGTGCACAAGCCGATGCTGGCAGCGGGCAAACGCGCTGTGATCCGCCGCAACCTGGGCTCCAAGCTGATCCAGATGGTGTTTTCCACGGCCGAAGAGAAGGCAAAGTCCGGCAAGCTGGTCAAGACCACCGATGTGCCGCTGGAGCAGCGCAACCGCTATTCGCTGACCGACGACGACGTGGAGCAGCTGGCCAGATACGCGCTGGTGATCGAGCAGCATTACGGCCGACCCATGGACATCGAGTGGGGCAAGGACGGCACCGACGGCCAACTCTACATCCTGCAGGCCCGCCCCGAGACGGTGAAGAGCCAGCAGGGCGACAAGGCCGAGTTGCGCTACAAGCTCAAGGGGCGCGGAGCGGTGCTGGCCGAAGGCCGTGCCATTGGGCAAAAGATTGGTACCGGCCCGGTGCGCCTGGTGCACAACATCAGCGAGATGGACAAGGTCCAGGCCGGCGATGTGCTGGTGACCGACATGACCGACCCCAACTGGGAGCCCGTCATGAAGCGCGCCAGCGCCATCGTCACCAACCGCGGCGGGCGCACCTGCCACGCGGCCATCATCGCGCGCGAGCTGGGCATCCCTGCTGTGGTGGGCTGTGGTGACGCGACCGAGCATCTGAAAGACGGCACCCTGGTGACCGTGAGCTGCGCTGAGGGTGACACCGGCTTCATTTACGACGGCCTGCTGGAAACCGAGGTGAGCGAGGTTGAGCGCGGCACCATGCCGCCCATCAAGACCAAGATCATGATGAACGTGGGCAACCCCCAGCTCGCGTTTGACTTCTGCCAGTTGCCCAACGACGGCGTGGGCCTGGCGCGGGTGGAGTTCATCATCAACAACAACATTGGCGTGCACCCCAAGGCCATCCTGGACTACCCGGCGGTGGACGCTGACCTGAAGAAGGCCGTGGAGTCGGTGGCACGCGGCCACGCGTCGCCGCGCGCTTTTTATGTGGACAAAGTGGCCGAAGGTGTGGCGACCATCGCCGCGGCGTTCTGGCCCAAGCCTGTGATCGTGCGTTTGAGTGATTTCAAGAGCAACGAGTACCGCAAGCTCATCGGTGGCAGCCGCTACGAGCCCGAGGAAGAAAACCCCATGCTGGGCTTTCGCGGTGCGGCGCGCTACATCAGCGCCGATTTCGGCGAAGCCTTTGCCATGGAATGCGAAGCCTTGCGCCGGGTGCGCGGCGACATGGGCCTGACCAACGTGCAGGTCATGGTGCCGTTCGTGCGCACGCTGGGCCAGGCCGACCGCGTGACCAAGCTGCTGGGTGAGCACGGCCTCAAGCGCGGCGAAAACGAACTCAAGATCATCATGATGTGCGAGGTGCCCAGCAACGCCATCCTGGCCGATGAGTTCCTGAAGTTCTTTGACGGCTTCTCCATCGGCTCCAACGACCTGACCCAGCTCACGCTGGGCCTGGACCGCGATTCAGGGCTGGAACTGCTGGCCGCTGACTTTGATGAGCGCGACCCCGCCGTCAAGGCCTTGCTCAGCCGTGCGATCAAGGCCTGTCTGGACCAGGGCAAGTACGTCGGCATCTGCGGCCAGGGCCCCAGCGACCACCCTGACTTTGCGCAATGGCTAGCCGATGAAGGCATCGCCTCCATCTCGCTGAACCCCGACAGCGTGATCGAGACCTGGAAGCGTCTGGCAAATACCTAGGCGGGCGGCGCAGCGCCGGTGCGATGATCGCCCAATGTCCGCCACCCCCGAAGACCCCGCCTACACCGCCTACAAGCGCCGCCTGCACCGCAACCTGGCGCTGTACATCGTCGGTCTGGCGGCCTTTTTGCTGCTGATGGCCTGGGCCGAACGCATGGGCATGTCCAAGGTGTGGCTGGGCCCGATCTTCCTGTTCGCCACGGTCATGATCTACGCGGGCATCGGCATCTACGGCCGCACGTCTGACGCCGAGGAGTACTACGTGGCCGGCCGTCGCATCCCGCCCGTGTACAACGGCATGGCCGCCGCAGCCGACTGGATGAGTGCGGCGTCGTTCATCAGCCTGGCTGGCGGCCTGTACCTGCAGGGCTTCTCGGGCACCGAGTCTCAGCCGGGCGGGCTGGCCTATGTGCTGGGCTGGACAGGGGGATTTTGTCTGGTGGCGTTGCTCGTGGCCCCGTACCTGCGACAGCTCAAGCTGTACACCGTCCCCGACTATTTCGGGCTGCGTTTTGGCGGTCGCTGGCCGCGCCTGATCGCCGCGCTGGCGGCCGTACTGTGCTCGTTCACCTATGTGGTGGCGCAGATCTACGGCGTGGGTCTGATCGCGTCGCGCATGACGGGTGTGCAGTTTGAAATAGGCATCCTGCTGGGGCTGGGCGGGGTGCTGCTGTGCTCGTTCCTGGGCGGTATGCGCGCGATCACCTGGACGCAGGTGGCGCAGTACATCATCTTGCTGCTGGCGTTCCTCATCCCGGTGTCCTGGCTGGCCTACAAGCAGCTGGGCAACCCTTTGGCGCCGCTGGTGTATGGCAAGCAGATCGAAAAGATCACCGAGATGGAGAAAGTGCTGAAAGACTCGCCGGCCGAGCGGCAGGTGCGAGAGGTGTTCGCCCAGCGCGCCAAGGAATACGAGGCGCGCCTGAATGACGTCGAAACCGCGCTGCGCAGGGAGCGTGCCGCGGCACAAGAGCGCGTGCGCGTCCTGAAGGCGCGCGACGCCGACTCAGCCCTGATCGTTGCCGCCAGCCGCGAGCTGGCCGCATTGCCCAAGGACGCCGCCAGCGCGCGCGAGCTGTGGACCCGCGCCATGGCCGAAAGCCACGAGCGCGCCAAACCCCTGGGCGGGCTGCCGCCGCACAGCCAGGCGTTTGCCGGAGACCCCCAGGGCACGGTCGATGAGCAGCATGCCTTCAGTACATCGCGTCTGAACTTTCTGGCTTTGATGTTCTGCCTGATGGTGGGAACAGCCGGGCTGCCGCATTTGTTGACGCGCTTTTACACCACGCCCTCGGTGGCGCAAGCGCGCTCGTCCGTGGCCTGGTCGCTGTTCTTCATCGCACTGCTGTACCTGAGCGCGCCGGCGCTGGCGGTGCTGGTCAAGTTTGAGGTCATGCAGGGCCTGGTGGGCAGCAGCTTTGATGCGTTGCCGTCGTGGATAGGCCAGTGGGCCAAGGTAGACCCGGCGCTGATTTCGGTGGCCGACGTCAATGGCGACCGCATCCTGCAGTTTGGCGAAATCCGCATGGGTGCCGACATCGTCATGCTGGTCACCCCCGAAATTGGTGGCCTGCCCTATGTGGTGTCGGGACTGGTGGCCGCGGGCGGGCTGGCTGCGGCGCTGTCTACGGCCGATGCGCTGCTGTTGACCATCAGCAACTCCATCGTGCGCGATGTGTACTGCCATGAAATCCGCAGCGATGTGACGCCAGAGCAGCGGGTGATCCTGTCCAAATTCGCGCTGCTGGGCATTGCCATGATTGCGGCGTTCGTGGCGGCGTTGAAGCCGGCCGACATCCTGCCGCTGGTAGCGGCGTCTTTCTCACTGGCAGCGTCGGCCTTTGTGCCCGTGATGGTACTGGGCATCTTCTGGCGCGGCACGACCCGTGCCGGTGCGGTCGCCGGCATGCTGGCCGGGCTGGGCATCACTGTGTACTACATGCTGGTCAATTCACAGGTGATCCGCAATCTGGTGGGGCTGGAGCCGGGCGCGGCGTTGTGGTTTGGCATCCTTCCGGTATCGGCTGGCGTGTTTGGCGTGGGGTTGGGACTGACCGTGGCGGTGGTCGCCAGCCTGGCAACGCGTGGCGGTGATTGACGCCCTGAAACTGTTCAGGCGGCAGGGCTGTGGGCCGCGACTTCAGCGGCAAAGGCTGCTGCGGTCGCGGGGCCGCGAGCCTGCCGCACCATACCTTCGGCGCGCGCAACGGCAGTTTGGAACTCTGCTGCTGTGCGAGCGGCCTCAATGCGCAGGCATAACTCTTCGGCCATGGGGCCCATCGCATCGGTCAGTTTGCGCACCGCCAGCCGCTTGGCGTCGGGCAGGCTGAGGGCTGGCGCTGCTGGCGCAAGCGGGGAGGGTGCGGTGACGGGCTGTATTGCTGGTACCGGCCCGGCAGTGGCTGGCATGGCACCTGCAGCCGCTTCAATGAAGCCGCCAGCCTCCAGTTCGTCGAGCAGTTGCGCTGTGTCGCCCAGCATGGCGGAAAGTTTGGCCAGGTCGTCAAACCCCTTCTTGCCGTCGATCAGGATCAACATGGACCGTTGCTTGGGTAGCAGCCCATGTTGGCGCGTGGCGATGGCCTCTACGCCCTTGGCCGACTTGTGATAGATCGCGTTCTTGTTCATCCCGGACCGCCATCGATTGTTTTTGTAAGTTCACTGTAAGCCCAACTCGTGTGGCGCGTCGAGTGGCGTATTCACCGCAACACTAGGTACTCAGCAGCCACGCAGCCACGGGTAATCCCTGACGGTGTTTTCGCGGTGTAAAGAATCTTTGTAAGGAAAGGGTAAGCGCCCCTGCAAACCATGCGTGAACTTCTTCACGGTGGCAGATAAATGCTTCTTTTCGTCAGCATCCTCAAGCTCATTGCAGAGATCGCCTTGCTGGCCATCGCAGGCCAATGGCTTCTCGGACTGCTGGCCGGCGCCAAGCGCGAGACCAACACGTTCTACCAGCTGTTCGGTGTCTTGACGCGACCGTTCGTGCGCGGCACCCGGCTCATCACCCCCAAGGTCGTGATCGACCGGCATGTGCCGCTGGTGGCCTTTTTGCTGCTGTCCTTTGTGTGGATCGCCGCCACGGTCACCAAGATCAGCATTTGCGTCCAGATCGGAGTCCAGCAATGCCAGTGATGCAGCGTATTCGCTACCTGTCGCTCAAGTGGTCGGCCATGGCGCTGCTGGTGTTTGGCCGAAAGGCCGCAGCAGCGGCCTTGTTTGATCAGATGCTCGCTGAATTTCCGCGCGACGCTTACGCGATGGCCAGCAAGGCTCAAATGCATGTCCAGGCCGGTGAGCGGGCCCAGGCGCTGCAGCTGTTCAATGCCCTGGTCCACGACCATCCGGCCCATGCGGCGCACTGGTTCAACCTGGGCTTCATGCTAGAGGAAGACGGGGACTACCCCCAGGCGGAAGCCGCGTTCCGTCGCGCCACCGAGCTGAGCCCCGAACTTGACCGTGCCTGGTACGGGCTGGGGCTTGTCCTGATCCGCCTGCGCCGCTTTGACGAAGCGCTGACAGCGCTCAAACAGAACACCAAATTGCAACCCATGAGCCCGTACGGCTGGTACCAGCTGGCGCGGGTGCATGTGGACCGGCATGAGCCCGATGAAGCGCGAAAGATCATTTCGCACCTCAAAAGGTTTGAGCCCAAAGTGGCCGCCCAGCTGGAACGTGAGACAGGGATTTTTGTCTCGTCCACCAGTTAAGCGGGTACTTGGAAGGTTGCGGCCCGGTTGCAGGCTGCCGTACAGACGGCAGCGGGTCGCTTGAGAAGGTCGCACACAACCCCCGGCGACGGGAACGGAAGGAGACAACGGCATGCAGTTGACAGAAGGACACCGCATCTACTGGCGGAAGAACCTCAGGATCACAGCCATATTGCTCGCAATATGGTTCGTGGTTACGTTTGTCGTGGGCTTCATGGCCCGTGACCTCAACTTCACATTCTTTGGCTGGCCCTTCAGCTTCTGGATGGGAGCCCAGGGCAGCCTGATCGTCTACGTGGTGATCATTGGCTACTATGCCCATTACATGAACAAGCTGGACCAGGAGTTCGGCGTGGCGGAAGAGGAGTAAACCATGGCTGGCATGTTCGGTGATGCAGGGGGCGCCAATACGGCGGCCTCCAACGCTGCTTTCAAGCAGCAACTCAACAAGGTGTACGCGTGGTACACCGGCGGCTTCCTGATCTTTGTGGTCGCGCTGGCGATCCTGGAGCAGGTGGGTCTGAGCCGTGAATGGATCGGCTTTATCTTCCTTCTCGCGACCATTGGCCTTTATGCCGGCATCGGCATCATGAGCCGCACGACCGACGCTGCGGAATACTACGTGGCGGGTCGCCGTGTACCGGCGGTGTACAACGGCATGGCCACAGGGGCCGACTGGATGTCTGCTGCATCCTTCATCGGCATGGCTGGCACGCTCTACCTGACCGGTTACAGTGGCCTGGCTTTCATCATGGGCTGGACGGGTGGTTACTGCCTCGTGGCGTTGTTCCTGGCACCGTACCTGCGCAAGTTTGGCCAGTTCACCATTCCAGACTTCCTGGGTGAGCGCTACGGTGGCAACCTGCCGCGGTTCATCGGAATCTTTGCCGCCATCCTGTGCTCGTTCACCTACGTGGTCGCGCAGATCTATGGTGTGGGCCTGATCACCACACGCCTGACTGGCGTGGCATTCGAACTCGGGATTTTCCTGGGCCTGGGCGGCATTCTGGTGTGCTCGTTCCTGGGTGGCATGCGCGCGGTGACCTGGACGCAGGTGGCCCAGTACATCATCCTCATCATTGCGTACATGATCCCGGTGGTGTGGCTGTCGGTCAAGCAGACCAGCGTGCCGATTCCGCAGGCCATTTACGGTTTCCAGCTGCAAAAGGTCACGGCCCGTGAAGACGCGTTGATCAAAGACCCCAAGGAACTGGAAGTGCGCAAGGTCTATGCCGATCGCGCGGCTGCACTGGCTGAAAAGCTCAAGGACCCGAAGGCCGCGCTGGCGGCCGACAAGGAAGCGGCGAGCAAGAAATTGGCTGACCTGAAGGCTAACAACGGCATGGCGTCCGAGGTTGCTGCGGCAGAGAAGGCCATCGCAGCACTGCCCAAGGATGAAGCAGCCGCCAAGGCTGCCTGGACCCGTGCCAAGGCTGCCGCAGAGGCCCGGGACAAGCCGCTCGGCGGGATGCCGCGCCACGCCACGCAGTTCGCAGGGGACCCGAACGGTGACGCCAAGGCCAAGGAGACGTTCGACAACTCCCGCCGCAACTTCCTCGCACTGATTTTCTGCCTGATGGTGGGTACGGCTGCCCTGCCGCACATCCTGATGCGCTACTACACGACGCCCAGCGTGAAGCAGGCGCGTGACTCAGTGACGTGGTCGCTGTTCTTCATCTTCCTGTTGTATTTCACGGCGCCCGCTTTGGCTGTGCTGGTGAAGTATGAGGTGTTCAACGTGCTGGTTGGCACGCCGTTTGACAAGCTGCCCGCCTGGATCAGCAGTTGGGCGCGCGTTGACCCGGCGCTGCTGAGCGTGGTGGACCTGAACAAGGACAACATCCTGCAGCTGGGCGAGATCTCGATCGGCGGCGACATCGTGGTGCTGGCTACTCCGGAAATCGGCGGGCTGCCTTATGTGGTGTCCGGTCTGGTGGCAGCCGGTGGCCTGGCCGCGGCGCTGTCAACGGCTGACGGCTTGCTGTTGACGATTGCCAACGCGCTATCGCACGACCTGTACTACAAGATGATCGACCCGAACGCCTCAACGGCCCGCCGCGTGACGTTGTCGAAGGCACTGCTTCTGGTCGTAGCCTTGGCGGCCGCATACGTGGCGGCACAGAAGCCAGCGGACATTCTGTTCCTGGTGTCTGCGGCGTTTTCGTTCGCAGCGGCTGCGTTCTTCCCCGCGCTGGTCCTGGGTATCTTCTGGAAGCGCGCGACCGGTATTGCTGCGTCTTTGGGTATGGTTATGGGCTTGGGTATCACTGCCTACTACATGGTCATGACCCATCCGTGGTTGCGTGGCGTGTTCGGTGTGACTTCACCCGTGGAACTCTGGTTTGGCATCCTGCCCATTTCTGCAGGTGTCTTCGGTGTGCCACTGGGATTTGCCGTGATCATTCTGGTCAGTCTGGTGACGCCCGCGCCCAATGCCAAAGTACAGGAGCTGGTTGAACACGTGCGCTACCCGAGCCTGAAGGGCACGGCCAAGAGCATGATTCACTGAGTTTGCACAGCTCAGCCCCTACCGGCCCAGGCGGGTTGGGGCTGCGATGCAACCGCCCTTTGCCGCAAGGCCGGGGCGGTTTTTTATTGGGCTATAATGCTTGGCTTTGCCTTGCCGCACCACTTCTGACGCAGTGGGCGGCTTTTTCAACGGCCCTGCGGGTTCCTTCCTGGCGGGCCAAATCCACAAGGAGTGTCTATGCGTCACTATGAAATCATCCTGCTGATCCACCCGGATCAAAGCGAGCAGGTCCCGGCCATGCTGGAACGTTACAAGGGCATGATTGCCGCCGGTAACGGCAAGGTTCATCGTGTTGAAGACTGGGGCCGCCGTCAGCTGGCCTACCAGATCAACAAGCTGGGCAAGGCCCACTACCTGTGCGTCAACATTGAAGCCGACCAGGCCGTCATGGCTGAACTCGAGCACGCGTTCAAGTTCAACGACGCCGTGCTGCGCCACCTGACCGTGGTGCGCAAGAAGGCCGATACCGGCCCGTCCTCCATGATGAAGACGGTGGAGCGCGAAGAGGCCCGCAAGGCCCAGCAAGCGGAGTACGCCAACAGCTGACACGTGTCAGCTGGAACGCAGTGAACCAGCTCGTCCTGAGCGCCTGTATCGTCGAGGCCAACGCCTTGCGGTACACACCGGCCGGTATCCCCGCACTTGACCTGAGGCTCGAACACGAGTCCGAAGCGATCGAAGCCGGGCAGCCCAGGCAGGTCAAGGTGGTGGTCAAGGCGGTGGCGCTGGGTGGGATGGCCGAGACGCTCGGCAAACGGCCCATCGGCAGCACAGGCAGGTTCACCGGCTTTCTGGCAACTCCACGTAACGGCAAGTACGCCGTTTTCCACATTCAGTCATTTTTGCAAGATTAGTTTTCAAGAGGTCCCATCATGGCCACGTTCAAGAAATTCAACAAAGACAAGCGCCCCAAGCGCAATACCCAGTCGCTGCTGTTCAAGCGCAAGCGCTTTTGTCGCTTCACGGTCGCCCACGTTGAAGAAATCGACTACAAAGACGTCGACACCCTGCGCGATTTCATTGCCGAAAACGGCAAGATCATCCCCGCCCGCCTGACCGGCACGCGCGCCATTTACCAGCGCCAACTCAACACTGCCATCAAGCGCGCGCGCTTCCTGGCCCTGGTCCCGTACAGCGACCAGCACCGCATCTAAGGGGACCCACATGCAAGTCATCCTGCTCGACAAAGTCCCCAATGTGGGCAACCTCGGTGATATCGCCAAGGTCAAGGACGGTTACGCCCGCAACTTCCTGATCCCCACGGGCCGCGCCCGCCGCGCTACTGCCGCCAACAAGGCCGAATTTGAAGCCAAGCGTGCCGAGCTTGAAAAAGCTGCAGCCGCGAAGCTGGCCGAATCGCAAGCCCAGGGCGAAAAGCTCGGTGGCACCGCCATCAAGCTGACGCAGAAAGCTGGCGTTGACGGCCGCCTGTTCGGATCGGTCACCAACCACGACATCGCTGAAGAATTGGGCAAGCAAGGCTACAAAGTGGCCAAGGCCCAGGTGCGCATGCCCAACGGCCCCATCAAGATGGTTGGCGACAGCAGCGTCAGCGTGCAACTGCACACTGATGTCGTGGTCGACATCACCGTCACGGTGTACGGCGAAACGGCGTAAGCCTTCCCTTCGCCCCCAAAGCCGCCTGCGGGCGGCTTTTTGCTTTTCTGAAGCGCCAGTTATCCAATGTTTGCGCACCGGCAGTCCACAGTTTTACAAAAACAATCCACAGATTTTCCCATCCCTTTGCTATGGACTGCCGCAGGTGCGCGGCTTAGCATGGACGGTTGAAGAAAGCCCTGAATGTCAGCAGTTTTGAGCCCCGTTGGCGATGATTTTTCCCACGACCGCCAGGTCGCGCAGCTTCGCGTTCCGCCGCATTCGATCGAGGCCGAATCCAGCGTGTTGGGTGGCCTGCTGCTGGACAACGGCGCTTGGGACCGCGTGGGTGATTTGCTGACCGACGGCGACTTTTACCGCTACGAGCACAAGCTGATCTACGCCTCTATCGGCGCCCTGATCAACGCCACCAAGCCGGCGGATGTCATTACCGTCTACGAACACCTGCAGAACCTGGGCAAGGCCGACGATACCGGTGGGCTGGCGTACCTGAATTCTCTGGCGCAGTATGTGCCCAGCGCCAGCAACATCCGCCGGTACGCGGAGATCGTGCGCGAGCGCTCCATCCTGCGCAAGCTCGTCAGCGCCAGCGACGAAATCGCCACCAATGCCTTCAATCCGCAGGGCAAGGCGGTAGACAAGATCCTCGACGAGGCTGAGCAGAAGATCTTCAACATCGGTGAAGAAGGCTCGCGCATGAAGCAGGGCTTCCAGGGCATGGACTCCCTGGTGGTGCAACTGCTGGACCGTGTGCAGGAGATGGCCGACAACCCCAACGATGTCACAGGGGTGCCAACCGGTTTTTATGACTTTGACCGCATGACCTCAGGCATGCAGGCTGGCGACCTGATTGTGCTGGCGGCGCGGCCGTCCATGGGCAAGACGGCCCTGGCCATCAATATCGCCGAGCACGTGGCCCTGAACGAAGGCCTGCCAGTGGCGGTGTTCTCCATGGAAATGGGCGCATCGCAGCTGGCCATCCGTATCGTGGGCTCCATCGGTCGCATTGACCAGACCCACTTGCGTACCGGCAAGCTCACTGATGACGAATGGCCGCGCCTGACCGAAGCGATCGAAAAACTGCGAAATGTCTCGCTGCACATTGATGAAACCCCCGGCCTGACCACCAGCGAGCTGCGCGCCAACGCGCGACGCCTGGCGCGCCAGTGCGGCAAGCTGGGCCTGATCGTGGTCGACTACCTGCAGTTGATGAGTGTTTCCAGTGGCATGGCCGACGAGAACCGCGCCACGGCGGTGGGTGAAATCTCGCGCGGCCTGAAGATGCTGGCCAAGGAACTGCAGTGCCCTGTGATTGCGCTGTCGCAGCTCAGCCGGGGCGTGGAGTCACGCACCGACAAGCGTCCCATGATGAGCGACTTGCGTGAATCGGGCGCCATTGAGCAGGACGCCGACGTCATCATGTTCATCTACCGCGACGACTACTACAACAAGGACTCCAAGGAGCCCGGCGTTGCGGAAATCATCATCAGCAAGCAGCGTAACGGCCCTACCGGGACCGTCAAGCTGGCCTTCCTGAAACCGCTGACCAAGTTTGAAAGCCTGTCCAGCGGTGGCTCAGGGATCGATTACTGAAGCGGCCTCAGAGAACCTCGCTGGCAAAATCAGCCAGACGTGAACGTTCACCCCGGGCCAGCGTGATGTGGCCGCTGTGCGGCCAGCCCTTGAATTTGTCCACCGCGAACGTCAGGCCTGAAGAGCCCTCGGTCAGATAGGGCGTGTCGATCTGCGCCAGGTTGCCCATGCAGATGATCTTGGTGCCAGGGCCAGCACGCGTGATCAGCGTCTTCATCTGCTTGGGCGTCAGGTTCTGCGCCTCGTCAATGATCACGTACTTGTTCAGGAAGGTGCGCCCGCGCATGAAGTTCATGCTCTTGATCTTGATGCGGCTGCGGATCAGCTCATTGGTCGCCGCACGGCCCCATTCACCTGCGCTGGTTTCGGTCTTGGCCAGGACTTCGAGGTTGTCGTCCAGAGCGCCCATCCACGGGCCCATCTTCTCTTCTTCAGTGCCGGGCAGGAAGCCGATGTCCTCGCCCACGCTCACCGTGGCGCGCGTCATGATGATCTCGGTGTAACGGCGGTCGTCCAGCACCTGGGTCAGGCCCGAGGCCAGCGCCATCAGCGTCTTGCCGGTGCCGGCCGTGCCGGTCAGCGTGACGAAGTCCACCTCCGGGTCCATCAGCAGGTTCATTGCGAAGTTCTGCTCGCGGTTGCGGGTGGTCACACCCCAGACGGAATTCTTGAGGTGGCCATAGTCCTTGAGGGTCTTGAGCACGGCCGTCTTGGCACGGATTTCCGTCACACGGGCGTACAGGCTGGGCTCACCCGGGGATTCAAAGTACACAAACTGGTTGATCAGCAAGCTGGGCACCACGGGGCCAGTAATCCGGTAGAAGGTGTGGTGGCCGCTTTGCCAGCTTTCCACGGTCTTGCCGTGCTTGGCCCAGAAGTCTGGCGGCAGGGCCATCGCGCCTGAATACAGCAGGTCGCCGTCCTCCAGCGTCTTGTCGTTCTGGTAGTCGTCGGTGGCCAGGCCCAAGGCCCGTGCCTTGACGCGCATGTTGATGTCCTTGGACACCAGCACCACTTCACGCGGGGTGTGCTTGTCGCGCAGTGCCTGCACTACGCCCAGGATCTGGTTGTCGGCCTTGCCCTGCGGCAGGCTCATGGGCAGCTTGGCTTCCAGTGCCTGGGTCTGGAAGGACAGGCAGCCACCGGCCTCGCGGTGGCCGGTGGTATCCAGCTTCAGGCCTGTGGTGATGTCCGCGCCCTGGGCGCCGGCCAGCGCGTCCAGCGTGCGGCTGGTCTGGCGGGCGTTGCGAGCCACTTCGGTCATGCCCTTTTTGTGGCCGTCCAGCTCCTCCAGCACGATCATGGGCAGGAAGATGTCGTGCTCTTCAAAACGGAACAGGCACATCGGGTCGTGCAGCAGCACGTTGGTGTCCAGCACGAACAGCTTTGCCGGGCCAGCCGGGCGCTTCTTGCGGGGGCGGGCAGCGGGTTGCGCCACCGGCGCAGGTGCAGCCTTGCGGGTCTCGACCTGGATCATTTTTTCCGGCGCGTCCGCAGGGGCGTCGCGTAACGCAGGGTGCAGGTCGCCACCACCCGTGCGCGGGTCAAAGTCCAGTGCCAGTGGCTTTTCAGCCAGCGGGCTGCCGGTAGAGTGCGCCTCCGATTTTCGCGGCGCCTTGTGCGAGGACCGGGCCGGAGCATCGTAGGCTTCGGCGGACAGCTGGGCGGCGCGCTTGGTGGGGGCGGGGGGCAATGGCATGGGTCAGGGCACTCGCAGGGTTGGGGATCAAAAAGCGAAAAAGCCGCCAGGCGAGCCGGGCGGCTTTTTCGGGTTTGGCGGTGACGACGCTGTGCGTCGGGTTCAACGGCATGAATTCATTATGCACAAGTCCGGTGACGCTTCAACCGGACCATGTTGCTGCAAAACGTCAAGCTGCTTTCTTGAGGGCTTTCACAGCCTTGAGGACGTCGTCCACGTGCCCGGGGACCTTCAGACCGCGCCACTCGTTCTTGAGCACGCCGTCCGCGCCGATCAGGAAGGTGCTGCGCTCAATGCCCTTGACCTTCTTGCCGTACATGATCTTGTTCTTGACCACGCCGAACATATGGCACATTTTTTCTTCGGTGTCGGCGATGAGCTCGAAGGGCAGTTCCAGCTTGAGCTTGAAGTCATCGTGCGACTTCATGTTGTCGCGCGACACACCGAAAACGGTGGCGCCAGCTTTCACGAAGTCCTTGTACTTGTCGCGAAACTGCATGGCCTCGGTCGTGCAACCAGGCGTGTTGTCCTTGGGGTAAAAATAGAGCACCATGACATGGCCAAGGTGCGAAGTGTTGGAAACTTTGATGCCGCCAGTGGCGTTTGCTTCAAATTCGGGGATGGGTTTGTTGACAACGATCGCCATGAATTTGTATCTCGTGTGACAGGTTTTGCTCGTTGCTACTTGGGGACGAAGCTTCCCGCTGCAACCCGCGATTTTACCCTGAAACGCGGGGCGTTGCCCCGTTACGTCGATGCGGCTGGTTCCAGCAGGGCGGCCAACACCACGTTGCGGCCTTCGCCGGCGAGGATGTTGTACGTGCGGCAGGCCGCCGCCGTGTCCATGGTTTCAAGGCCGATCCGCCGCTCCATCAACGGGCTGAGCCAGGCTGGTTGCGGAAACCGGATGCGGCTGCCACTGCCAAAGATCACCAGTTCGGCGCCCATGTCGGCCAGCGGAGCAAAGTGGCTGGCCTGAAGGTCTTCAAACCGCTCGCAGGGCCACGGTACACGTTGCCCGCTGGAGCCAATCAACGTGCTCTGGGTGAGTTTTTCGCCATTGACCCCAATCCAGCCAGGACCGTAGCCGGTGATTGTCTGAACGTCGGATTTGTCGGGTTGCAGCTTCATGGTGCGCGCGGTGGAGTTGGGGATGTTGCGCTGCACTATATGCGGGCGGAACTGTGGTCAAATTATAGGTTTCGCCCAATAAAACGCCCCACGGAGGGACATTGAAAACAGTCCAGAAATCCACCAAGTTGGCCAACGTCTGCTACGACATCCGCGGTCCCATCATGGACGCGGCCCGGCAGATGGAGGAAGAAGGCCACAAGATCATCAAGCTCAACATCGGCAACCTGGCGGTGTTCGGCTTTGATGCGCCCGAGGAAATCCAGCAGGACATGATCCGCAACCTGCCGACCTCTGCAGGCTACTCGGACAGCAAGGGCATCTTCGCGGCGCGCAAGGCCGTGATGCACGAGACCCAGAAGCAGGGCGTCAAGGGCGTGACGCTGGACGATATTTATCTGGGCAACGGTGCCAGCGAGCTGATCGTCATGGCCACCAACGCACTGCTCAATGATGGCGACGAACTGCTGCTGCCTGCGCCCGACTACCCCTTGTGGACCGCAGCCGTGAGCCTGTCGGGCGGCACACCCGTGCACTACATGTGCAAGGAGTCTGACGGCTGGATGCCCGACCTGGACGACATCCGAAGCAAGATCACGCCCAACACCAAGGGCATTGTGGTCATCAACCCCAACAACCCCACGGGCGCGCTGTACTCCGACGAGCTTCTCAAGGCCATCGTCAAGCTGGCACGCGAGCACGGCCTGGTGATCTTTGCCGACGAGGTTTATGACAAGGTGCTGTACGACGGCGCGAAACACACGGCCATTGCCAGCCTGTCGGACGATGTGCTGACGCTGACCTTCAATTCGCTGTCCAAGAGCTACCGTTCGTGCGGTTACCGTGCCGGCTGGCTGGTGGTGTCGGGCGACAAGAAGCCTGCACGCGACTACATCGAGGGCCTGAACATGCTGTCCAACATGCGGCTGTGCGCCAATGTGCCGGGGCAATGGGCGATCCAGACAGCCCTGGGCGGCTACCAGAGCATCAACGACCTGGTGGGCGAGGGCGGACGCCTGCGCCGCCAGCGTGACCTGGCCTACAACCTGATTACGGCCATTCCGGGCGTGACCTGCGTCAAGCCGCAGGCCGCGCTGTACATGTTCCCCCGGCTGGACCCCAAGGTCTACCCGATCCAGGACGACCAGCAGTTCTTCATGGAGCTGCTGCAGGAAACGCGCGTCATGCTGGTGCAGGGCACGGGCTTCAACTGGCCCGACACAGACCATTTCCGTATCGTCTTCCTGCCCCATGAAGACGACCTGCGCGAGGCCATTGGCCGCATCGCCCGATTCCTTGAAAACTACAGAAAACGCAACGCAAAATGAATCCCATCCAAGTCGGCCTGCTGGGCATCGGCACCGTGGGCAGCGGCACGTTCAACGTGCTGCAGCGCAATCAGGAAGAAATCAAGCGCCGCGCCGGCCGCGGCATTGAGATCACCATGGTGGCCGACCTTGACACCGCCCGCGCGCAAAGCGTGGTGGGCGACAAGGTCAAGGTCGTGAATGACGCGCGCGCCGTCATCGCCAACCCCGACATTGACATCGTCATCGAACTCATTGGCGGCTACGGCATTGCGCGCCAGCTGGTGATGGAAGCCATTGAGGCGGGCAAGCATGTGGTGACCGCCAACAAGGCGTTGCTGGCGGTGCATGGCACCGAGATTTTTGCGGCGGCCCATCGCAAGGGCGTGATGGTGGCGTTTGAAGCGGCCGTGGCTGGCGGGATCCCGATCATCAAGGCGTTGCGCGAAGGCCTGACGGCCAACAGCATCCAGTGGATCGCGGGCATCATCAATGGAACCACGAACTTCATCCTGTCCGAGATGCGTGACAAGGGCCTGGACTTTGACGTGGTGCTGAAAGAAGCCCAGCGCCTGGGCTATGCCGAGGCCGACCCCACGTTCGACATCGAGGGGGTTGACGCTGCGCACAAGGCCACGATCATGAGCGCGATCGCGTTTGGCATTCCGGTTCAATTCGACAAGGCCTACGTGGAAGGCATCACCAAGCTGGGCGCCGCTGACATCAAATACGCGGAACAGCTGGGCTACCGCATCAAGCTGCTGGGCATCACCAAACGCACGGCCAAGGGCATCGAGCTGCGTGTGCACCCCAGTCTGGTGCCGGCCAAACGCCTGATCGCAAATGTCGAGGGCGCCATGAACGCCGTGATGGTGCAGGGCGACGCCGTGGGCACCACGCTGTACTACGGCAAGGGCGCCGGCAGCGAACCCACCGCCAGCGCCGTGATCGCCGACCTGGTGGACATCACGCGCCTGCACACGGCCGACGCCGCGCAGCGCGTGCCGCATCTGGCCTTCCAGCCCGACGCCATGAGCGATGCCGCCGTGCTGCCCATGAGCGATGTTGTGACCAGCTATTACCTGCGCTTGCGCGTGGCCGACCAGGCTGGCGTGCTGGCCAAGGTGACCGGCATCCTGGCGGGTGCCGGCATCAGCATCGACGCCATGCTGCAGCGCGAAGCTGACGAAGTGGGCGGCGAAGGCTCGACCCAGACTGACCTGATCATCCTGACCCACGATACGGTGGAAGGCACTATGAACGATGCCCTGGCCCAGATGCAGGCGTTGCCCACGGTGCTGGCGCCCATCACGCGCATCCGCAAGGAAGAACTGGCTTAACTTAATCTGTCTATAATTCTGGATATTCAGCCCAGAATTTTCGAGGTTCTCGTGAACGCATCAACTCCCGCCACGTGGCAGGTTCAGGAAGCCAAGAACCGTTTCAGTGAGGTCATTGACCGTGCACTGCACGATGGCCCGCAGGTCGTGACGCGTCATGGAAAACCGGTGGTTCGTGTGGTTGCGGTGAATGATCAGGCCCAGGCTGGTTCGGACAAGGATGACGGCTTTCTGGCGTTCCTTTTGAGCATGCCGAAGTCAGGGCATCCGGACGGCTTGCCGTTGCCGCGCCGACGCAACCGCCGGGCACCGCCCTCCTTGGGAGACTGAGTTTTGGCGGCGTCCTGGTTGATTGATACCTGTGTTGTGTCGGAGCTGGCCAAGGCCCGGCCAGAACCCGCAGTGGTGCGGTGGCTCGAGCAGCATGCCCCGGGCGTGATGGTCGCTGCCGTAAGTCTGGGCGAGATTGTGTACGGCGTTGAAAGCCTGCCTGTCGGGGCGCGGCGCAATGCTCTGCAGCGGTGGTGTGGTGACATGCAAACGCATTTTTCCGGCAGATTTCTGGTGACGAACGAAGCTGTCTGGCAGACATTTGGCCGGTTAAAAGCGTCGCTGGAAGCCATTGGCCGGCCACAGGACGACATGGACGTGTTGATCGCCGCTACGGCCACGGCGCACAGCCTGTCGGTGGTCACGCGCAACGTCAAACATTTCAAGGACACAGGGGTCGAACTGCTCAACCCCTGGGAAGCAAAGCACTGAATGAACTACCTGAGCACCCGAGGGCACGCTGACCGCAAGCGTTTTTGCGAAATCCTGCTGGAGGGCCTGGCGCCCGATGGCGGCCTGTATTTGCCCGAGCGCTATCCGCAGATTGATGCCGCCACACTGACCAGGTGGCGCGGCCTGAAGTACGCCGATCTGGCGTTCGAGATCCTGTCGCTGTATATCGACGACATTGCGGCGGCCGACCTCAAGGCCATTTGCCACAAGACCTACACCGAGGAAGTCTTTGGCACGCCGCAGATCGTCCCGCTCAAGAAACTGGATGGCATCCTGTCGCTTGAAGCCCTGTCCAATGGCCCCACGCTGGCCTTCAAGGACATGGCCATGCAACTGCTGGGCAATCTGTTCGAGTACGAGCTGGCCCGCCGGGGTGAAGAGCTCAACATCCTGGGCGCCACCAGTGGCGACACCGGCAGCGCGGCTGAATATGCGATGCGCGGCAAGAAGGGCGTGCGCGTCTTCATGACATCGCCGCACGGCCGCATGAGCCCGTTCCAGCAGGCGCAGATGTTCAGCCTGCAGGACGCCAACATCCACAACCTGGCGTTGCACGGTGTGTTCGACGACTGCCAGGACATCGTCAAGGCCGTGTCCAACGACCTGGCTTTCAAGCGCCAGTACAGGATCGGCACGGTCAACTCCATCAACTGGGCGCGTCTCGTCGCCCAGGTGGTGTATTACTTTGCCGGCTACCTTCAGGCCACCTCATCGAATGAGCAGAAGGTCAGTTTCACCGTGCCCAGCGGCAATTTTGGCAACGTGTGCGCGGGCCATGTGGCGCGCAGCATGGGCCTGCCCATCGCGCAGCTCGTGGTAGCCACCAACGAAAACGACGTGCTGGACGAGTTCTTTCGAACCGGTGTGTACCGGGTGCGCGGCGCGGCCGACACGCATGAAACGTCCAGCCCGTCGATGGACATTTCCAAGGCCAGCAATTTCGAGCGATTTGTGTTTGACCTGCTGGGCCGCGACGGTGCGCGGGTCAAGGACCTGTTCGGCGCGCAACTTGCAGCCAACGGCCAGTTTGATTTGAGCGCCGACCCGCTGTTTGCCGATGCAGCAGGCCAGTACGGTTTTGTCAGCGGCCGCAGCACCCATGCAGACCGCCTGGCGACGATCCGCGCCACCTGGGAGCAGCATGGCGTGATGATCGACACGCACACGGCCGACGGCGTCAAGGTCGCGCGCGAGCACCTGCAGCCCGGCGTACCCATGATCGTGCTGGAAACGGCGCTTCCCATCAAGTTCGCCGCCACCATCGTGGAGGCACTGGGCCGCGAGCCTGAGCGTCCCGCGAAGTTCGAGGGCATTGAGGATTTGCCCAAGCGCGTGACGGTGCTGGCCGCCGACGTGAAGGCGGTGCAGGCCTACATCACCGCGAACGCCGGTTGACATGAAGGTCGCTGGTTTTGCGGGTTACTCGGGCGCCGGCAAGACCACGCTGGTCGAGCGGCTGATACCGGCCCTGAAGGCCCGGGGCCTGCGCGTGTCGGTCGTCAAGCACGCCCACCACCGCTTTGACATTGACCACCCCGGCAAGGACACTTTCCGCCATCGCCAGGCGGGCGCGTTTGAGGTGGTGGTGGCCTCTGACCGGCGCCTGGCGCTCATGCGCGAATTCGAGCAGCCCGCGCAGCTCACCGTGCACCACCTGCTGGCCGAGCTGTACGAGGGGGTTGACTGGGTGCTGGTAGAGGGCTTTCGCGACAGCAACCTGCACAAGCTGGAGGTCTGGCGGGCCGAAGCGGGGCATCCCGCGCGCTACCCTGACGACGATTTCATCGTGGCCATCGTGACTGACTCACCCGCGCGCCTGCCCGAAACAACCCTGCGGCCTGTGCTGGACCTGAACGACGCAGAGGCGGTTGCAAGCTGGCTGGTCGACAATGGCGACCGGTTTGACTACGTGGCAGAGATGTACTCATGAACGCGCCTTCTTCCCCGGCCCCGGCACCCGCGCGCGCGCCGCTGCGTTCGCTGGACGAAGTGCTGGCCGACCTGCTGGGCCGCGCCAGTGCGCTGGACGGCGCGCAGCAGGTATCCACCTTTGACGCCGACGGCCGCGTGCTGGCGCAAGACCTGGTGTCTGCGTTGCAGGTGCCCCCGCACGACAACAGCGCCATGGACGGCTACGCGGTGCGTGTCGCCGACCTGGCCGCGGGCAAGCCTCTGCCGGTGGGCCAGCGCATCGCTGCCGGCGCGCAAGGCGTGGCATTGGCGCCCGGCACTGTGGCCCGCATTTTCACCGGCGCGCCGGTGCCGCCGGGCGCCGACGCGGTGGTCATGCAGGAAGAGGCCGTGGTCGTCAGTGACGGCGTCGTGCACTTCAATGGCGCGCCTGCCGTTGGCCAGCACATCCGCCGGTCCGGCGAAGACGTGACCCGTGGCGCCGTGGTGCTGCCCCGGGGGCGGCGGCTGGACGCAGCCGCGCTGGGCATGGCCGCCAGCATCGGTCTGGCGCGGGTGCCCGTGGCGCGCCGTCCGCGTGTGGCGCTTTTTTCCACGGGTGACGAACTGGTGCTGCCCGGTGATGTGCCGCCGGACCAGATGAAGCCCGGCGCCATCTACAACTCCAACCGGTTCTTTCTGCGCACATTGCTGCTGCGCCTGGGCTGCGAGGTGACAGACCTGGGCGTGGTGCCCGACAAGCTGGACGCGACTGTGGGCGCCCTGCGAGGCGCCGCGCAGGGCCACGACCTGATCGTCACCAGCGGCGGTGTGTCAGTGGGTGAAGAAGACCATGTCAAGCCCGCCGTGCAGGCCCTGGGCACGCTGGAGCTGTGGCAGCTGGCCATCAAGCCCGGCAAGCCGTTTGCGTACGGCCGCGTGGGCGGGGCGCACTTCATCGGGCTGCCTGGCAACCCGGTGTCCAGCTTTGTCACGTTCTTGCTGCTGGTGCGCCCCTTCATCCTGAAGCTGCAGGGCGCCACGGACCTTACTGTGACGCCCATGGCGGTGCGCGCCGACTTCAGCTGGACCAAGGCTGACAAACGCCGCGAATTCCTGCGCGTGCGGCGCAACGCTGGCGGCGGGCTGGACCTGTTTGCCAACCAGAGTTCGGGCGTGCTTACGTCCATGGTCTGGGGGGATGGGCTGGTGGATACGGCGCCCGGGCGTGTTATCGCGCCGGGCGACCTGGTGCCGTTCATTTCGCTGGCCGAGTTGCTCGCATGAAGGGGCTCACATGAAAGTCCAGGTTCGCTATTTCGCGTCCATCCGCGAGGCCATCGGTCAGGGCAGCGAGCCTGTGCAGACGCAGGCGACCACAGTGGGTGCGCTGCGCGACGAGCTCATCTCGCGCGGCGGCGCTCATGCCAGCAGTCTGGCGCGCGGCACGGCCGTGCGTGCCGCGCTCGACCAGGCCCTGTGCGACGACACGTCCATGCTGCACGAAGGCTGTGAAGTGGCTTTCTTTCCGCCCGTCACAGGCGGCTGAACCGGCCAGACGGCAATGGTGCGCGTATCCATCCAGCAGCACGACTTCAACGTCGCTGACGAAATTGCCGTCCTGCGTGCGGGCGATGCGCGCGTAGGTGCGGTGTGCAGTTTCATCGGCACTGTGCGCGACCGCAGCGACGGTGCGTCGGTGAGTTCGATGGAGCTGGAACACTACCCCGGCATGACCGAGCGCGCCATCGAGGCCATGATCGACGACGCCCATCGGCGTTTTGACATCCACGGCGCGCGCGTGATCCACCGCGTGGGTCTGTTGCAGCCGCTGGACCAGATCGTGCTTGTGGTCGTCACATCAGCGCACCGCGCAGAGAGCTTTCGCGCGTGTGAGTTTTTGATGGACTACCTCAAGACTCAGGCCCCGTTCTGGAAGAAAGAGCAGACGCCGCAAGGTGCGCGCTGGGTCGACGCAAGGGTGGCGGACGACGCCGCGCTGGCTCGCTGGGGCATCACTGTGCCCAACGCCTGACCGCGCCCCGCGGGTCGGCTGGTCAGTCCTGCCCGGGCCGCACAAACGGCGCCCGGGCCTCGTGTTCCAGCCCGTCGGTCAGCTGCTGCAACAGCTCCACCAGCGCCGCCTGTTGCGGTGCCGACAGCGGGGCCAACAGGCGCCGGTAAGCCTTTTCTGCCGGCTTTTGTGCCTGTGCCAGCAAGGCCGTGCCTTCGCTCGACAGGGCGACCGCCAGGTTGCGTTTGCTGTCGGGCGCGGGCGAGCGCTGGACCAGGCCCCGCGTTTCAAGCCCGCGCAGCACCCGCAGCACGGTGACCTTGTCAAAACCCAAAGCGCGCGCCAGCGTGGACTGGTCCATGCCGGGGCTTGCACGCAGCACCGTCAGCACACCAAACTGGGCGGGCGTCAGGCCGACGGCGCGGCACTCGTCCTCAAAAACGGCGGCGGAAATCTGGTGCGCGCGGCGCAGCAAAAAGCCAGGGCGGGCGTACAGGCGCGACAGGTCGGGGGTATTGGCGATGTTTTCAGGCACTGTTGGCGCACACAGACTCAGGGAATCCATGGATTGTGCCTTGCGAAGTTACCATCAGAATAGTTAGCATGCAAACACATGGAGATGATTCATGACCGCAAACCTGAATCTGCTGGCCCGTCTGTGCCGAGCCGTATTGCCCGCGCTGTTGCTCGCCGCAGGGGGCAACGCCATGGCCCAGCCCGCCGCTCAGGCGCCGCTGCGGTTGATTGTCCCGTTCACACCGGGCACCGGCATCGACCTGATCGCGCGCACGGTGGGCCCCAAGCTGGCTGAACGGCTGGGCCGCCCCGTGGTGGTGGACAACCGGGCGGGCGCCTCCGGCAATATCGGCACCGAAGCCGTGGTGCGCGCCGCGCCCAACGGCCAGACGCTGCTGGTCAGTGTGAACACGCTGGTCATGAACCGCAGCCTGTATCCCAAGCTGCCCTTTGACCCGGTCAAGGACCTGATGCCGGTGTCGCTGACCAGCTGGGGTCAGCTTCTGCTGGTGGCCCACCCCGGCACAGGCTACCGTACCGCCACGGAGCTCGTTGCGGCTGCCAAGGCGCGCCCGGGCCGCATCAACTACGCGTCACCCGGCGTGGGCACGCCCCACCACCTGTCCATGGAGCTGTTCAAGGCGACGGCCGGCGTATACATCACGCACATCCCGTACCGTGGCACGGGCCCGGCGTTGACCGACTTGCTGGGCGGGCAGGTAGACGCCATGTTCCTGCCGATCCATGTGGCGCTGCCGCACGTGCGCAGCGGCCGGCTGGTGGCGCTGGGCCTGGGCAGCGACAAGCGCCATGCGCTGCTGCCGCAGGTGCCCACCCTGACCGAGGCCAAGGCCGGCAATCTGAACGTGGACATGTGGTACGGCATTTTTGCGCCGCCGGGCACGCCGGCGGAGTTTGTGGCGCGCCTGAACCGGGAGCTGAAAGACATCCTGGCGCTGCCTGATGTGCGTGCTGCTTTCGAAACCCAGGGCATGGACCCGGCCAGCAGCACGCCGGAAGACTTTCGCCGCCTGGTAGAGCAGGACGCGGCGCGGTGGGCGCAGTTGATCAAAGCCCAGAACATCACTGCCGAATGACCATGAAAATTGCCATCGTGGGCGGCGGCATCGGCGGCCTGGGCCTGGCACTGGCGCTGCATGCGCGCGGCCTGCCGTGCGATGTGTATGAGGCTGTGCCCGAGGTGCGCGAGATCGGCGTGGGCATCACGCTGCTGCCACACGCCATGCGCGAGCTGGCGGCGCTGGGCCTGCAGCCCGCGCTGGAGGCGGCGGGCATCGAAAACCTGGAAAGCGTGTTCTTCAATCGCTACGGCCAGTTCATCTACCGCGAGCCGCGCGGGCGGCATGCCGGCTATGCGCTGCCCGAGGTCGGCATCCACCGCGGCAAGCTGCACCGGGTGATGTATGACGCGGTGCTGGCGCGCCTGGGGCCGCAGCATGTGCATACCGACCACCGTTGCCTGAGGGTGGAGCAGGGCGGCACCGGGGCCACGGTCCATTTCGCGCGCCAGTCAAACGGGCAGCCGCTGCCGCCTGTGCAGGCTGATGTGGTGGTGGCCTGCGACGGTGTGAATTCCGCCGTACGAAGGCAGTTCTATCCTGGCGAGCAGGTCGCCTTTGCAGGCATCAACACCTGGCGTGGCGTCACGCGTCACAAGCCCATCCTGTCGGGCAAGTCGTACCTGCGCATCGGCTCTATCGACACCGGCAAGATGGTCATCTACCCCATCGTGGACAGCGCCGATGCTGATGGCCTGCAGCTCATCAACTGGGTGGCCGAGATCAAGCGGCCCGATGCCAGCATGAACGACTGGAACCAGGGCGGCCGGGTGGACGACTTCATTGACATCTTTGCCGATTGGCGCTTTGACTGGCTGGACGTGCCCGCGCTGATCCGCGGCGCGGCGCAGATCCTGGAGTACCCCATGGTGGACCGTGACCCGGTGGCGCAATGGACGTTTGGCTGCGTCACCTTGCTGGGCGATGCGGCTCACCCCATGTACCCGCGCGGCAGCAATGGATCGGCCCAGGCGCTGATCGACGGGCGCACCCTGGCCGAGGAACTGGCCAGTTTGCCCCAGGGTGCAGACGCACGCGCAGCCTTGCAGGCCTATGAGGCACAGCGCCTGCCTTTGACAGCCCGCATCGTGCAAACCAACCGCTCGGTGCCGCCGGACTTCATCAACATCAAGGTCGATGAGCTGTCAGGCGGCAAGCCGTTCAACCACATTGATGACCTGATCAGCCAGGAAGAGCTGCGCCAGATCTCGGACAACTACAAGCAGATTGCCGGCTTCTCGCTGGATGCGGTGCGCCAGGGTTGATCGCGCCGGCTCAGTTGAGGTAGCGCGGCTTGCCTGCGGGCTCTGCGCTCATGTCGCGCGCTCGCGGCGGCAGGGCCCAGCTGGCCTGCGTCAGCGCCTGGTCCACCAGGTGCACAAAGCCCTGCATCAGCTGGGGGTCCAGCTCCAGGCGGAAACTGCGGGGGTTGTCGCCACCGGGCGGGTTCTCTTGAAACTCCAGCGCCACCATGCTGCCCGCCAGGTGGGTGATGGCCAGGTCGGTCACCAGCAGTGGCTCTTCGCCCAGCGGCAGCCTGGCCTGCTTCTCGATGTAAGGGGTGTCAAAGTCTGCTGCCTGCAGAAACTCCTGCTTGCGAAAGTCGGCCAGCATCTGCTTCATGTGGTCGTCGGCAGCGGCGCCCGATGTGATGCTGGACTCCAGGCTGACGAGCTGGTCCGTCAGCACCTTGTGCATCATGGGCCACAGCTCCAGCATGAGCCTGCGCGTGAACCACAGGCGCAGCTCCTCGGCGTCGCTGGTGTTGATGCGCACAAGCAGGCGGTCCTGCTCGCGCAGATAGGTAACCGACAGCTGGTGAATTTTCATTCGCTTGATTCTAGTCAGCCCGAAGGCGGAGGCGATATGTCAAAGTGACCCTTGAAAACCTGTGGATAACCCCAAGCTGCCCGCCATGCGAATCGACAAACTCACCACCAAATTCCAGCAGGCGCTGGCCGACGCGCAGAGCATCGCTCTGGGCAACGACCATGCCTACATCGAGCCCGTGCACCTGCTGGCCGCCATGCTGCGCCAGGACGACGGCCCCACTGCGCTGCTGCAGCGCGCGGGCGTCAATGTGCAGGGCTTGCTGGGTGCATCAGACGCCGCGATCAAGAAACTGCCGCAGGTCCAGGGGCAGGACCAGGTGCAAGGCGGCCCCGAGCTGGGCAAGCTTTTGCAGGCGACGGAAAAAGAAGCCATCAAGCGCGGCGACCAGTTCGTTGCCGGCGAACTTTTCCTGCTGGCCGTGGCCGACCACAAGGGTGACCTGGGCCAGATGGCCCGCGCCAATGGCCTCACGCGCAAGAGCCTGGAGGCCGCCATTGAGGCGGTGCGCGGCGGCCAGGGCGTAAACAGCGCCGACGCCGAAGGCCAGCGCGAAGCGCTCAAGAAATACTGCATGGACCTGACCGAGCGTGCCCGTCTGGGCAAGCTGGACCCGGTGATCGGGCGCGACGACGAAATCCGCCGCGCCATCCAGGTACTGCAGCGGCGCACCAAGAACAACCCGGTGCTGATCGGTGAGCCCGGCGTGGGCAAGACCGCCATTGTGGAAGGCCTGGCGCAGCGCATCGTGGCCGGCGAAGTGCCCGATTCACTCAAAGGCAAGCGCGTGCTGAGCCTGGACATGGCGGCGCTGTTGGCCGGCGCCAAGTTCCGGGGCGAATTTGAAGAGCGCCTGAAGACCGTGCTGAGTGAGTTGGCCAAGGACGAAGGCCAGACCATTGTGTTCATTGACGAGCTGCACACCATGGTGGGTGCCGGCAAGGCCGAAGGCGCCATGGACGCGGGCAACATGCTCAAGCCGGCGCTGGCGCGCGGCGAGCTGCACTGCGTGGGTGCGACCACGCTGGACGAATACCGCAAGTACATCGAGAAAGACGCGGCCCTTGAGCGCCGGTTCCAGAAAATCCTGGTGGGCGAGCCCAGCGTGGAGGCCACCATCGCCATCCTGCGCGGCCTGCAGGAAAAGTACGAAGTGCACCATGGCGTGCAGATCACCGACCCGGCCATCGTGGCCGCGGCCGAGCTGAGCCACCGCTACATCACCGACCGCTTCCTGCCGGACAAAGCCATTGACCTGATCGACGAGGCCGCCTCCAAGATCAAGATCGAGATGGACTCCAAACCCGAGGTCATGGACAAGTTGGACCGGCGCCTCATCCAGCTGCAGATCGAGCGCGAAGCCGTCAAGCGCGAGAAGGACGAGGCGTCGAAAAAGCGCTTTGACCTGATCGAAGAGGAAATCGGCAAGCTGCAAAAAGAGATTGCCGATTACGACGAAATCTGGAAGGCCGAAAAGGCCCAGGCCCAGGGCTCGGCCACCGTCATGGAAGACATCGAGAAGATGCGCCACCGCATTGAGGAGCTGACCCGCAAGGGCGACTTCAACGGCGTGGCCGAGCTGCAGTACGGCAAGCTGCCCGAGCTGGAAAAGCGCCTGAAAGAAGCCCAGGCCAAGGAAACCGCCAAGGGCGAGGGCAGCGCGCCCAAGCTGCTGCGCACCCAGGTGGGCGCCGAGGAAATCGCCGAAGTCGTGGCGCGGGCCACCGGCATCCCCGTGGCCAAATTGATGCAGGGCGAGCGCGACAAGCTGCTGGTCATGGAAGGCAAGCTGCACGAACGTGTGGTGGGCCAGCATGAAGCCATCGCGGCCGTGGCCAACGCCATCCGTCGCTCGCGCTCGGGCTTGAGCGACCCGAACCGACCCACGGGCTCGTTCCTGTTCCTGGGCCCCACGGGCGTGGGCAAGACCGAGCTGTGCAAGGCGCTGGCCAACTTTTTGTTTGACAGTGAAGACCACCTCATCCGCATCGACATGAGCGAGTTCATGGAGAAGCATTCCGTCGCGCGCCTGATCGGCGCGCCGCCGGGCTACGTGGGCTATGAAGAGGGTGGCTACCTGACCGAAGCCGTGCGCCGCAAGCCCTACAGCGTGGTGCTTCTGGACGAGGTGGAGAAGGCCCACCCCGATGTGTTCAACGTGCTGCTGCAGGTGCTGGACGACGGCCGCCTCACCGACGGCCAGGGTCGTACCGTGGACTTCAAGAACACGGTCATCGTCATGACGAGCAACATCGGCTCGCACATGATCCAGGCCATGGTGGGCCAGCCGGCCGAAGACATCAAGGACGCGGTATGGGACGAGCTGAAGAACCACTTCCGCCCCGAATTTTTGAACCGCATCGACGAGACCGTGGTGTTCCACGCGCTGGACGCCCAGCACATCGAGAAAATCGCCGCCATCCAGTTGCGCATCCTGGAGGCCCGCCTGGCCAGGATGGACCTGACGCTGCAGGTCAGCGACGCGGCCCTGGCGGAGCTTGCCAAGGTCGGGTTCGACCCGGTGTTTGGCGCACGGCCCCTGAAGCGTGCGATCCAGCAGCGCATTGAAAACCCGCTGAGCAAGCTCATTCTTGAGGGGCGCTATCCGCCCAAGAGTGTGATCCCCGTCAGCGTGGATCCGGTACACGCCCCTGGTGTTTTCCAGTTTGAAGGCGCGGTAGCATCGGACTGATGGATACCGTCTTTCGCTTCATTCTCCGGCTGTTCCTGCTGGTAGCCGGGCTTCTGTTCGCGGCCAGCCTCGCGCTGGCCGTGCTGGTGTTGCTGGCGTTCTGGGGGCTGCGCATGCTGTGGGCACGCCTGACGGGTCAGCCCGTGACGCCCTTTGTGATGCGTATGGACCCGCGTGGCGGCTTCAACCGCATGTACCGGGGCGCGCCCGCCAGGCCAGTGAACGAGCCCGCGCCGCCACAGCCAACCGGGCGACGCGCGATTGCGGACGTGACCGATGTCGAGGTCAAGGAACCACGGTTCTAGTCATTTTGTATTATCCACACATAACCCGTGTTAAACTGGTTGTGTGTAAAAAATGCTGACATGACCAATCTGACGCTTTCCATTGACGACAAGCTGCTTCAGGCAGCCCGCGTGCGCGCGGTGCAAGAAGGCACCAGCGTCAACGAAATCTGCCGCAAGGCAATAGAGGCCTATGCCCGTGCGTCGGGCACGCAGCGGCTGGAGCGCTACCGCGCACTGCAGGCCCAGATCGACGCCATGCCCCGCGATACACCTCTGGCGGCCCCCTGGAACAACCGCGACGAGATGTACGAGCACATGTTCGCGCACAGCGGACCAGCATAGTGCCCTGATGAATTTTTTTGACACCAACATCCTGGTCTACCGCCAGGACCCGCTGGACACACGCCGCCAGCAGATTGCCAAAGACCTGATTGAAGCCGCCATGCTCAATGGCTCGTTTGTCATCAGTACCCAGGTGCTGCAGGAGTTTTACAACACCATGCTGCGCCGGCGCTTCATGCCGGCAGCAACTGCACAGGCGCTGTGCGAGCTGTGGGCCGAGCATGACGTGGTGAGCGCCACGCCCAGCTTGCTGTTCCAGGCATTTGCGCTGCAGCAGCGTTACCAGACGTCCCTGTGGGACGCACTCATCGTGCAGGCCGCGCTGGACCGCGGCTGCACCACGCTGTACAGCGAAGACCTGCAGCACGGCATGCGCTTTGGCGCGCTGGAGGTGGTCAACCCGTTTGCTGCGCCTGCAGTGCATGAACCAGCGGCCGCCTGGCCGGGCAAACCGGCCTGAGCCGCGGGGGGCTCATCGCCCGCCTGCCCAGCGCTCGCGCAACTCGCGCTTGAGCACCTTGCCGATGTCGCTGCGGGGCAGCTCATTGATATAGCGCAACCCGGCCAGCCTCTGGGTTTTGCCTAACTGTTCGTTCGCCCATTGCCGGATGCGCTCTGGCGCATCCGCTGCCCCGGCTTTCGCCACCACATAAGCCGCCGGCGATTCACCCCATTCGTGCGACGGCACGCCGATCACGGCAGCGTCGGCCACTGCCGGGTGCTGGCGCAGCACCGCCTCCAGGTCGCTGGGGTAGATGTTGAAGCCGCCGCTGATGACCATATCCTTGCGGCGGTCCATCAGCGTCAGGAAGCCTTGCGCGTCAAAGCGGCCTACGTCGCCGGTGCGGATGTAGCGGTTGCCCTGTGCGTCGTACCACTCGGCCTCGCGTGTCTTGCCCGGCTGTTTGTGGTACGCCGTCATCATGGACGCGGGCGAACGGCCCACCACTTCACCCACCGAGCCCGGCGGCAGCTCGTGGCCGTCTTCGTCCAGCACGCGCATGTCGTGGCCGTCCCCCGGCTTGCCCACCGTGTGCAGCTTGTCAGGGAAGTTGTGCGCCTCCAGGATGCAGGTGCCACCGCCTTCGGTCATGCCGTAAAACTCCACCAGGCCGCCGGGCCAGCGCTCCAGAATGTCGGCTTTCAGCGCCGCATGGAACGGTGCGCTGGTGCAGAACTTCATCACAAAAGACGACAGGTTGAAGCCGTCAAACTCGGGCAGCGCCATGATGCGCTGGTACTGCACCGGTACCAGCATGGTGTGGGTGGCGCGCTCCTTTTCGGCCAGCGCCAGCCAGGTACGCGCATCAAACTTCGGCGGCGGCAGCACCACGGTGCCGCCCTTGGCGATGGTGGGAAAGAAGCACACCAGCGTGGTGTTGGAGCACAGCGACGTGGCCAGCAGCGTCACGCTGTGCGGGCCATAGCCATAGTTGTCGGCGCGCGCCACGTGAGCCCAGCGCATGGCGTGCGGCTGCACGATGCCCTTGGGCGTGCCGGTGGTGCCCGACGAATAAATGATGTTGAACGCCCAGGCGGCTTGCACCTTGACCGCCCTGGGCTTGGTGCCAGCGGGCGCCAGCCATTGCTCAAGTGATGGGGCCGCCGAGCCATCCATCGCAAGGCGCCGCGCCGCTGAGGCAAAAGCGGGCACACCCGAATCCACAAAGAACAGGCACGCACCGCTGTCTGCCACCATGGCGGCCAGCTGGGCAGACTGTGACTGGATGGCCAGCGGTGCCACGGCTACTCCGGCGCGTAGCGCACCCAGAAACACCGCCACATATTCCAGCGAGTTGGACGCACAGATGGCAATGGCCTGTTGCGGCTGGATGCCGTCGCGCTGAAGCGACGCGGCTACCCGGTCGGCCATGGCGTCCAGCTGACCCCAGGTCACGCGTCGGTCGCCCTGCACCAGCGCAGTTTGCAGGGGTCGTGCCCTGGCGTGCTGGCCAATGAGGTCGGCGATGGCCTGAAAGGGTGGGGCGGAAGAAGGCGATGTCATGGGTGTGGGCGATTGAGTGCCCAGCGAATTTACGCCATCCGCAGCCGTCATGCGTCAACCCTGCGTGATCACGATCCAGCCCACGCCAAAACGGTCGGCCAGCATGCCAAAGCTGGACGCAAAAAATGTCTTTTCCAGCGGCATCTGCACTACGCCGCCATCGGCCAGCAACGCGGCGAACATGCGCTGGGCCTCGGCGTCATCTGCCGTGGTCAATGTGAGCGTGATGCCCTGGAACGACAGCGGCGCGCCCGTGCAATACCCGTCGCTGCACATGAGCGTGGTCTCGCCGACCTGAAACTCGGCGTGCATGATCTTGTCCTCCAGGCCCGGGGTGATGGGCGGGCCTTCGGGCGCTTCCTTGCAGCGCATCAGTGCGGTGACGGTGGCGCCCACGGCCTTGGCGTAAAAGGCCATGGCTTCTTCCGCGCGGCCATCGAAATTGAGGTAAGGCTGGACTTTCATGGTGTTGCTTCCTGATGGGCTTTTCAGAACCGGACCTTGGACGCAAAGCCGCCCCAGATCATGCGTTTGCCGTCAAACGGCATGGTCTTGGGGTCCATGGCCTGGATACGGGGGTCGGCCATGACCTTCTTGTTGACGCTGTCGCGATGCTTGCGCGACTTGTAGGTGATCCACGAGAACCACACCACCTCATCCGGTTTGAGCTTGACCGCCTGGGGGAACGACGTCCATTTGCCGGGCTTCACGTCGTCGGCCATGCACTCCACGTAGCTCAGGGCGCCGTACTCCATCCAGACCTTGCCGGCCTTGCGGGCCATCTTGCGGTAGGCGTCCAGGTTCTTTTTGGGAATGGGCATCAGAAAACCATCCACGTACATGTCAATCTCCTTGGGTTGCGTGCTTGAACGACGAACGGCGCAGCCGGGAATCGACAGCCGGCTGGAAATTATTTTCAGCGCTTGTCCGCATGACCACGTAACAGGATGATCGCCAGCACCGCCGTGCCCAGCATGATGGCCGCGCTGAGCGAGGTGCTGACCTGCATGCCCTGTACATAGGCGGCGCGGGCAGCGCCCAGCAGGCCGGCGCCGGTGGGTCCCTGCAACTGGTCCGCCATGGCCATGGCGCCGCCGATCGTGCCCCGCGCGGCGTCGCTGAGCGCCTGCGATGCCCCGGCCGGGATGGCACTGACCATGGACGCGCGGTACACCGACGCGGCAATGGTGCCCAGCACTGCAATGCCCAGGGCGCCGCCCAGCTCGGAGCTGGTCTCTGACAGCGACGAGGCCGAGCCTGCGCGCTCGGGCGGCGCGCTGCTGACCACCAGGTCGGTGGTCAGCGCCACGACCGGCGACAGTCCGACCGAGAACACGACCGAGCCCAGCACCAGCATGGCAAGCCCTGTGGTGCCCACAAAGCCCAGCAGCACAAAGCCCAGGGCCGACAGCACCAGCCCGCCCACCATCACGCGCAGCGTGCCCAGGCGTTTGGCCACCAGCGGCACGATGAACGACCCCGCAATGAACCCCAGCGACGAGGGCAACGTCCACAGGCCAGCCGTCAACGGGTCCATGCCCAGCACCAGCTGCAGGTATTGGGCGATGTACAGGAACGAGGCAAACATCGCAAAGAAGCCCAATACGTTGATCGCCAGCGCCGCGCTGAAGCCTGGCCTGCCAAACAGGGCCAGATCCACCAGTGGGTTGGCCAGCCGCCGCTGGCGGCGCAGAAACACCGCACCCAGCGTCACACCCGTGGCCAGCGCCAGGGCTGCCGTCCACGACGGCCCCTGCTCGGCGACATGCTTCATGCCGTAGATGACCGACAGCACGGCGCCCATGGACAGGGCGGCGCTTGCCAGGTCCAGCCGGCCGGGGTTGGGGTCCTTGTATTCAGGCAGCAGCAGGGGAGCCAGCACCAGCAGCAGCACCATGACCGGCACCGCCAGGAGAAACACCGCATGCCAGCTGAAAAACGCCAGCACCACGCCGCCCAGCAGCGGCCCGATGGCACCTCCGGCAGAAAAGCTGGCGATCCACACGCCAATGGCCACGGTGGGCTCATGCGGGTCGTGGAACATGTTGCGAATGAGGGACAGCGTGGACGGCGCCAGCGTCGCCCCCGCCACACCCAGCAGCGCGCGCGCGGCAATCAGCAATTCGGCCGAGGTGGACAGCGCGGCCAGCACCGAGGCCGCACCAAACGCCGCAGCGCCGATCATCAGCAGGCGCCTGCGGCCGATGCGGTCGCCCAGCGTGCCCATGGTGATGAGCGAGCCCGCCACCAGAAAGCCATAGATGTCCACGATCCACAGCATCTGTGCCGCCGTGGGCTTGAGGTCGGCCGTGATGGCGGGTATGGCCAGGTTCAGCACGGTGAGGTCCATGGCGTACAGCAGGCAGGGCAGGGCAATGACGGCCAGGCCGATCCATTCGCGGCGGCCGGCTTTGAGCGCAGGGGTGCTGGTCATTCAGGTCTCAGGGGCAAAGCAGGAGGCCGGATTATTCGCAACCCCGCGGCCTGGATATGTCAGCAGCGCGCTGCTTACTGCTTCACTGGCACCACGGTGCCAACCGGCAGCGGTACCGCCGTAACACTGTTTTGCGGCGAGCCTTCGATCACGCGGTCTGAATAGGTCAGGTACACCAGCGTGTTGCGTTTGGCGTCCACCATGCGCACCACGTGCAGCCGCTTGAACACCAGCGAGATGCGCTCGCTGAACATCTCTTCCTGCTTGTCCAGCGGTTTTCCGGTGGGGAAGGTGATGGGGCCGGTCTGGCGGCAGGCAATGGACGCTTCTGATTTGTCTTCGGCCAGGCCCAGGCCGCCCTTGATGCCGCCCGTCTTGGCGCGCGATACATAGCAGGTCACACCGGCCACCTTGGGGTCGTCATAGGCTTCCACCACGATCTTGTGGTCCGGCCCTAGCCACTGGAACACGGTGTCCACGGCGCCTACCTGCTCACCGCCAGCGGGGCTGCAGGCCACCAGAAGCAAGGCCAGGGCGGGGATGTACTTGCGCATGAAAACTCCTTGTACAGCGGCAAAGGCGTCATTGTGAACGACAGGGCAGCGGTGGTGTGGGGTGCGTCTTTACGTTTTTTATATGCCACCCGTCGCAGTCTGTTCACCGTTTATAGGCCTGCACAACCAGACTCAGCCATCTCTTGTTGAGGACTGGATACCGATATGGATGTGATCTCCCTTGAAGTGCTCTACGGCTTTGGCGGCTTTTGCGCCATTGCCTTGCTGGCCTACCTGGTCTATGCGTTGATCCGCGCCGAGGAATTCTGATGAGCCTGTCTGCCTGGGGCCTGCTGGCCCTGTTCCTTGTGCTGCTGCTCGTGCTGGCCTGGCCGCTGGGCATCTGGCTGGCGCGCCTGAGCGCGGGCACCTTGCCGCGCTGGATGCACGCGGTGGAAGCGCCTGTGTACCGGCTGGCTGGCACCTCGCCCGACAAATCCATGAACTGGTGGCAGTACGCGCTGGCATTGCTGGCGTTCAATGCGCTGGGCGTGCTGTCGCTGTACCTGTTGCAGCGTTTTCAGGCCGTGCTGCCGCTGAACCCCGCGGGCATGGTCGCCGTGTCGCCGGACTCGGCCTTCAACACCGCCGTGAGCTTTGTGACCAACACCAACTGGCAGGGCTACGCCGGCGAATCGACCATGAGCTACCTGACCCAGATGCTGGCGCTCGCGGTGCAGAACTTCCTGTCGGCGGCCACCGGCATCGCCGTAGTGTTTGCGCTGGTGCGCGGCTTTGCCGCACGCTCCACCGGCGTGATCGGCAACTTCTGGGTGGACGTGACGCGCGTCACCACATGGCTGCTGCTGCCGCTGTCGCTGGTGCTCGCCATTTTCCTGGTGGGGCAGGGCGTGGTGCAGAACTTCGATCCCTACAAAACCGTGGCGGTGATTGACGGGACCACCAACGCCACGCAGACCCTTGCGATGGGCCCGGTGGCTTCGCAGGAAGCCATCAAGATGATCGGCACCAACGGCGGCGGCTTCTTCAACGCGAACTCTGCTCACCCGTATGAGAACCCGACCGCCCTGTCCAACCTGGGCCAGATGCTGGCGATTTTCCTGATCCCCGCAGCGCTGTGCTTTGCCTTCGGGCGCGAAGTGGGCGACATCCGCCAGGGCTGGGCCGTGCTGGCCGCCATGACAGTCATGTTCGTGCTGGCGGTGATGGCCATCATTCCGGCCGAGCAGGCGGGCAACCCGTTGTTGCCGCCGCTGGGCGTGGACCACACGGCCAGCGTCCTGCAGGCCGGCGGCAACATGGAAGGCAAGGAAACGCGGTTCGGCATAGAAGCCTCGGCGCTGTTTGCGGTGATCACCACGGCCGCCTCATGCGGCGCCGTGAACGCCATGCACGACTCGTTCACGCCGCTGGGCGGCATGGTGCCCATGGTGATGATGCAGCTGGGCGAAGTGGTGTTCGGCGGCGTCGGCACCGGTCTGTACGGCATGCTGGTGTTCGCCATCCTGGCGGTGTTCATTGCGGGCCTGATGATCGGGCGCACGCCGGAATACCTGGGCAAGAAGATCGAGGCGCATGAGATGAAGCTCGCCTCCATCGTGATCCTGGTGACGCCCATCGTTGTGCTGGTGGGGACCGCAGTGGCCGTGCTGGCCGGCGCGGGCAAGGCCGGTATTGCCAACCCGGGCGCGCATGGCTTCTCGGAAATCCTCTACGCGCTGACCTCGGCCGGCAACAATAACGGCAGCGCCTTTGCCGGCCTGTCGGCCAACACGCCGTTTTACAACACGCTGCTGGGCGTGGCCATGTGGCTGGGCCGATTTGGTGTGATCGTGCCGGTGCTGGCCATTGCCGGTGCGCTGGCCGCCAAGAAGCGCCTGCCGGTGACGGCGGGCACCATGCCCACGCACGGCCCGCTGTTTGTGGGGCTGCTGATCGGCACGGTGCTGCTGGTGGGGTTGCTCAACTATGTCCCGGCGCTGGCGCTGGGCCCCGTGGTCGAGCACCTGATGCTCTGGCCCACGCGCTGATACCGGAGCCAGAACATGAATACACAAACCAAAACCCTGACCCTGCTGGACCCGGCGCTGGTCAAGCCTGCCGTGGCAGCCGCCTTCGCAAAGATGAGCCCCCGGGTGCAGTGGCGCAACCCTGTGATGTTTGTTGTCTACATCGGCAGCATCCTGACCACCTTGTTGTGGCTGCAATCGCTGCAGGGCCAGGGCGAGGCGCCTTCAGGCTTCATCCTGGCCGTGGCGGTGTGGCTGTGGTTCACCGTGCTGTTCGCCAACTTTGCCGAGGCATTGGCCGAAGGCCGCAGCAAGGCACAAGCCGCGTCGCTGCGCGTGCTCAAGAAAAGCACCTGGGCCAAGAAATACAGCGCCCACGATGCGGCCGTGTTCCACGGCACCCCGTGGCTGCCCGAGCAGGCCGACAACCTGCGCCGCGGCAATGTGGTGCTGGTCGAAGCCGGCGACATGATCCCGCTGGACGGCGAAGTCATCGAAGGCGTGGCCTCGGTGGACGAAAGCGCCATCACCGGCGAATCGGCGCCCGTAGTGCGCGAATCGGGCGGCGACTTCTCGGCCGTGACAGGCGGCACACGCGTGCTGTCCGACTGGCTGGTGGTGCGCATCGTGGTCAACCCGGGCGAATCGTTCCTGGACCGCATGATCAACATGGTCGAAGGCGCCAAGCGCCAGAAGACGCCCAACGAAATCGCGCTGACCATCCTGCTGGTGGCGCTGACCATCGTGTTCCTGGTGGTGACCGTCACGCTGCTGCCGTTTTCCATCTTCAGCGTCGAGGCCAGCAAGGCGGGTACGGTGGTGAGCCTGACCGCGCTGATCGCGCTGCTGGTGTGCCTGATCCCCACCACCATCGGCGGCCTGCTGTCGGCCGTAGGCGTAGCAGGCATGAGCCGCATGATGCAGGCCAATGTGATCGCCACCTCCGGGCGCGCCGTTGAGGCCGCAGGCGACGTGGACGTGCTGCTGATGGACAAGACCGGCACCATCACCCATGGCAACCGCCAGGCCAGTGCCTTTGTAGCTGCGTCCGGCGTGACTGAGGCTCGCCTGGCGCGCGCGGCCCTGCTGGCCTCGCTGGCCGACGAAACGCCCGAGGGGCGCAGCATCGTGGAGCTGGCACGCCGCGCGCGGGTGGACGACCGCGCTGCCGACGGTGCTGTGTTCCTGCCCTTTACCGCGCAAACCCGCATGAGCGGCGTGGATGTGCCGGGCGCCGGCACAACGGTGGCGATCCGCAAAGGTGCGGTGGACGCCGTGCGCAAGCATGTCGAGTCACAAGGCGGCGCCATGCCCGCCGACATGGTGCGCGCATCCGAAGACGTGGCGCGCCGCGGCAGCACGCCGCTGGCCGTGAGCGAGGGCAACCAGGTTCTGGGCATTGTCGAACTCAAGGACATCGTCAAGGCCGGCATCCGCGAGCGCTTTGGCGAGTTACGCCGCATGGGCATCAAGACCGTGATGATCACCGGCGACAACAAGCTGACCGCTGCTGCCATTGCGGCAGAAGCCGGCGTGGACGACTTCCTGGCTGAAGCCACGCCCGAGGAAAAGCTGCGCCTGATCCGCCAGTACCAGGCCGAAGGCCGCCTGGTGGCCATGACCGGCGACGGCACCAACGATGCGCCCGCGCTGGCCCAGGCCGACGTGGCCGTGGCCATGAACACCGGCACGCAGGCCGCCAAGGAGGCGGGCAACATGGTGGACCTGGACTCCAACCCGACCAAGCTGCTGGAGGTGGTGGAAACCGGCAAGGCGCTGCTGATGACGCGCGGCTCGCTCACCACGTTCTCCATTGCCAATGATGTGGCGAAGTATTTCGCCATCATTCCGGCCATTTTTGTCAGCACCTACCCGCAGCTGGCCGCGCTGAACGTCATGCAGCTGGCCAGCCCCCAGTCGGCCATTCTGTCGGCGGTGATCTTCAACGCGCTGATCATCATCGTTCTGATCCCGCTGGCGCTCAAGGGTGTGAAGTACCGCGCTGTGGGTGCCGCAGCGCTGCTGCGCCGCAACCTGGCCATCTACGGCGCGGGCGGCCTGATCGTTCCCTTTATAGGCATCAAGGTCATTGACCTGGTGCTTGCAGCCACCGGGCTGATTTGAGGAGTATTCACATGAACAACATCATTCGTCCCGTGCTGGTTCTGTCGGTGGCGCTCACGCTGGTCACCGGGGTGGCTTACCCGTTGATCGTGACCGGCGCCGCCCAGGCTTTGTTCCCCAGGCAGGCGGCCGGCAGCCTGATCGAGGTCAACGGAAAACCAGTTGGCTCTTCCCTGATCGGGCAGAACTTCAGTGACCCCAAATACTTCTGGGGCCGCCCTTCGGCCACCGGGCCCATGCCCTACAACGCCAGTGCGTCCAGCGGGTCCAACCAGGGCCCGCTGAACCCGGCGCTGGTAGACGCCGTCAAGGGCCGCGTTGAAGCGCTGCGGGCCGCTGATCCGGGCAACACATCGCAGGTGCCGGTGGATCTGGTCACGGCCTCGGCCAGCGGCCTGGACCCCCACATCAGCCCTGCGGCAGCGCGTTACCAGGCGGCGCGTGTGGCCCGGGTGCGCGGCCTGCCTGAAGAGAAAGTGCAGTCGCTGGTGGAGCAGCACGCGCAGGCGCCTCTGCTGGGCTTGCTGGGTGAGCCGCGTGTCAATGTGCTGCAACTCAATCTTGCGTTGCAGTCTGCACAGTGACACCCGTTGCGCTGCAGATCGAATCGTGACAGTAGCTCAGGAACTGATGGCGGTGTTGCTGGCGCTGCTGGCTTTATGTGCTCCACTGGCGCTCGCCTGGTTCATCGTCGTGTGGCGTGAGCGGCGTGACAAGTGGCCCGATTGAATCCGCCCAGCTGTTAGGCTTGTGAGCCATGGTCACCTATCCTGACGCAAGGCCCGACCCCGACCAATTGCTGGAGCAGATCCGCGAGGGTGAATCGCGCGCACGCCGCGGCAAGCTGCGCATTTACTTCGGAGCCAGCGCCGGCGTGGGCAAGACCTACGCCATGCTCAGCGCGGCGCAACGCGAACACAAGGCCGGCCGCCAGGTGCTGGTGGGTGTAGTGGAGACCCACGGCCGCAGCGAAACCGCCGAGCTGCTGGCCGGCCTGCCCGTGCTGCCCCTGCGTGCGGTGGCCTACCGGGACCGTACCTTGCCCGAGTTTGACCTGGACGCCGCGCTGGCGCGCAAGCCTGCGGTGCTGCTGGTAGACGAGCTGGCGCACTCCAACGTAGAGGGTTCGCGCCACCCCAAGCGCTGGCAGGATGTGCAGGAACTGCTGGACGCCGGCATCGACGTCTGGTCGGCCATGAACGTGCAGCACCTGGAAAGCCTGAATGGCACAGTAGGTGCCATCACCGGCATCCGCGTGCACGAGACCGTGCCCGACACCGTGATCGACGAGGCCGACGAAGTCATCCTGGTGGACGTGACGCCTGACGAGCTGCTGGCGCGGCTGAAGGCCGGCAAGGTTTACCTGCCCCAGCAGGCCGAGCGCGCCGCGCAGAACTTCTTTCGCAAGGGCAACCTGATTGCCCTGCGCGAGATCGCGTTGCGCCGAACCGCCGAACATGTGGAAGACGATGTGCGCAGCTACCGTGTGGAGCAGTCCATTGCCCCCGTGTGGAACACCGAGGGCGCCATCCTGGCCTGCGTGGGCCCGCGCGAGGGGGCCGAGCAGACGGTACGCAGCGCTGCGCGCATGGCCGGGCAGCTCAACGTGCGCTGGCATGCAGCCTATGTGGAAACACCGCAGCTGCAGCGGCTGGACACCGGGCGGCGCGATCGCATCCTGGCGGTGCTCAAGCTGGCCGAAGAGCTGGGCGCAGGCACGGCCGTGCTGACCGGCAGCGATGTTGCGGCCGAACTGGTGGGCCAGGCGCAGACGCTGAACTGCGCCACCCTCGTGGTGGGCCGACCGCATGTATCGCGCCCGTCCTGGGGCCTGGGGGGAAACACCCTGACGCGCCGTCTGGCCACGCTGGCCCCGACGCTGGACATCGTGGAGGTTGGCGCCGCCCAAAGCGCGCGCAAGCTCGCCCGGCTGGTGCAGCGGCCGCTGGATGACGAAGGCGAGCAGGCCTGGCAAAACGCCTGGCCGCGCTACGCCTGGGCAGCGGCCAGCAGCGTGGCCATCACCCTGGCCACCACGCCGCTACAGGGCTACCTGGATCTGGCCAACATCGTGATGCTCTTCCTGCTGGGCGTGGTAGGGGTGGCAATGCGTTGGGGCCGCGGACCGGCCGCGCTGGCGGCGGTGCTCAATGTGGCCGCATTTGACTTCTTTTTTGTGCCGCCGCACCTGTCGTTTGCGGTCAGTGATGTGCAGTACCTGGTGACGTTTGCCGTGATGCTGGCCGTGGGCCTGCTGACCGGCCAGCTCACGGCGGGGCTGAAATTCCAGGCGCGTATCTCCGCCAGCCGCGAACGGCGCGCGCAATCGCTGTTCGAGCTCACGCGCGATCTCTCGGGCGCGCTGCTCAGCGCGCAGGTGGCGGAACTGGGCGAAGCGGCGGTGCAACGCAACTTTGGCGGGCAGGCCCTGGTGCTGGCAACGGACGCGCACGACCAGCTTGTGATGCCGGCGGCGCCGCCCGCGGGCTTTGACGCCAGCGTGGCTGATTGGGCGTTTCGCAATGCTCAACCTGCCGGCCTGGCCACCACCACGCTGGCGGCGCAGCCCTGGCACTACATCCCGCTGCGCGCGCCCATGCGCGTGCGCGGCGTGCTGGCGCTCAAGCCGGCGCAAACCCGCTGGCTGCTGATCCCTGAGCAAATGCAGCAGCTGGACACCCTGGCGCGGCAAATCGCCATTGCGCTGGAGCGGGTGCACTATGTCGACATCGCCCAGCAGGCAGTGGTGGAAATGGAATCAGAGCGGCTGCGCAATGCGCTGCTGGCCGCCATCTCGCATGACGTTCGCACCCCGCTGACCGCGCTGATCGGCCTGGCCGAATCGCTGCAGCAGTCAGCGCCGCCGTTGCCCGGTGCGCAGGCCGGTATGGCCCAGGCCCTGAGCGAACAGGCCAGGGCGCTCAACACCCTGGTCAACAACCTGCTGGACATGGCGCGGCTGCAAAGCGGTGCGGTCAACCTGCGCATGGAATGGCAGTCGGTGGAGGAGGTGGTGGGCTCGGCCATCCGCGCGGCGCAGCCGGCGCTGGGCGGCAAGCCGGTGGTTACGGAGCTGCCCCCCGATCTGCCGCTGGTGGAGTTTGACGCCGTGCTGATCGAACGCGCCCTGGTCAACCTGCTGGAAAACGCCGCCAAGTACGGCGCTTCACCCATCGAGCTGGGCGCCGAAGCCACCACCGACGCCCTGGTCATCACCGTGCGCGACTTCGGGCCGGGGTTGCCGCTGGCGCTGCAGGGCCGCGAGCAGACCTTGTTCGAAAAATTCACGCGCGGCCAGGCGGAGTCTTCTACCCCCGGCGTGGGGCTGGGCCTGGCGATTTGCAAGGCGGTGGTGGATGCGCATCGCGGCGAGGTCAGCGCCGCCAATGCGCCGGGCGGCGGCGCGCTGTTCACATTGCGCCTGCCGCGCAAGCCGCCGCCCGCCGATGCGGCATCATTGCCAGACTGAAACATGGCCGCACCCAACCCCGTTGCCGTCGTCATTGAAGACGAACCCCAGATCCGCCGCTTTGTGCGCGGCGCGCTGGAGGCCGAGGGCTGGCAGGTGCACGAGGCCGATACGCTGGCTGCAGGCCTTACGCAGGCCGGCACGCGCAAGCCTGACATGCTGATCCTGGACCTGGGGCTGCCTGACGGCGACGGTCTGGACCTGATCCGCGATGTGCGTGGCTGGTCAGCCGTGCCCATCATCGTGCTGTCGGCGCGCAGCGACGAGCTGGACAAAATCGCCGCGCTCGATGCGGGCGCCGACGACTACCTGACCAAGCCTTTTGGTGTTGGAGAGCTGCTGGCGCGCGTGCGGGCCAACCTGCGACGCCCGCGCGCAACCGGCGGCGAGGGCGAGGCTGCAGCGGACCCTGTGTTCCATTTTGGCGATGTAGAGGTGGACCGCATGGCCCGCGTGGTGCGCCGCGCGGGGGCGGAGGTGCACCTCACCCCCATTGAATACCGCCTGCTGAGCGTGCTGATCGCCAATGTGGGCCGTGTGCTGACGCACCGCCAGTTGCTGCGCGAAGTGTGGGGCCCGTCGCATGCCGGGCAAAGCCACTACCTGCGCATCTACATGGGTCACCTGCGGCAAAAGCTGGAGCCCGACCCGGCGCAGCCGCGCCACCTGCTGACCGAAATTGCCGTGGGCTACCGGCTGGTTGCAGACGCCTGAAGTGGTTCAAGGCCAGCCGCCTGCTGACGCTGTGCGGTGCGCCAAACCCTGGAAAATGACGATAGATTACAGACCCAACATGAAAGAACCCATGACCGAAGCTACCGCCCGCCCGGACCTGCCCGACCGCCTGAGCGTGGACCCACGCAGCCCGCATCACGTCACCGCCGTGTTTGAGCACCCGATTGGTATTCGCTTCAATGGCAAGGAGCGCAAGGACGTGGAGGAATACTGCATCAGCGAAGGCTGGATCCAGGTGCCTGCCGGCAAGACGCTGGACCGCAAGGGCAACCCCCTGATGATCAAGTTGAAGGGGAAGGTGGAGGCGTTTTACCGTTAGGGCGGCGATCTTGCCGTTGCGGCGAATGTGCCGCACAATCTCCGCATAATGCGCGGAGAATACCCCTACATCTGGCAATCCACCCAATGGCCTGCACTACGTTACGACCTGGCCGCACTGGCCGGTCCGATGGCAGAGGTCAGCCGGGCCCAGGGCCTGCTCATGGGGCGGTTGGCCGACGTGGGCCTGCCTTTGCGCGATCAGGCCAGTCTTGTAACGCTGACCGACGATGTGGTCAAGACCAGTGCCATTGAAGGGGAGCAACTGGACGTTGAATCCGTGCGCTCGTCCATTGCGCGCAGGCTGGGTGTAGACATTGGCGCCCTTGCCCCGGTGGACCGCCATGTGGAGGGTTTGGTGGAAATGGTGCTGGACGCTACGGCGCGCTTCGACGCACCATTGACCCCAGGGCGGCTGTTTGGCTGGCATGCGGCTTTGTTTCCCACGGGCTACAACGGCCTCACGCGAATTCGGGTGGGCAGCTGGCGCGATGATGCTGCTGGGCCAATGGAAGTGGTTTCGGGCCCATTGCACAGACAGCGCGTGCATTACCAGGCGCCGCCTGCCGCCCGGTTGCAGGCAGATATGCGGGAGTTTCTGGCCTGGGCAAACGCCGCGACACCTGAGCCACCGCTTGTCAAGGCGGGGCTTGCCCACCTGTGGTTTGTGACGGTTCATCCATTTGATGATGGCAATGGCCGCATCGCGCGTGCCGTGGGCGACCTGTTTCTGGCGCGTGCCGACGCCAGCGGGCAGCGCTTCTACAGCCTGTCTGCCCAGATTCAGCGCGACCGCAGGGCCTACTACGAGGTGCTGGAGCGCACTCAAAAGGGCCCACTGGATGTGACGTCGTGGCTGTTGTGGTTCCTGAATACGCTGAACCGCGCGGTGGCCAGCGCCAGCCAGACGCTGAGCGGTGTTCTGGTGAAGGCCCGCTTTTGGCAGCGCTGGGCCACAGTCCCCATGAATGCGCGTCAGATCAAGGTGCTCAACAGCATGCTGGACGGCTTTGAGGGCAAACTGACCAGCAGCAAATGGGCCGCAATTGCCAAGTGTTCGCCGGATACGGCGTTGCGTGATGTCAGCGAGCTGATTGCATCGGGCGTGCTGCGCAAGGCTGAGGGGGGCGGGCGAAGTACGGCGTACGAGCTTGAGTTGTGAGGCAAGCCCGACCTTGGCGCTACGCAGCCACCAACCCCGCGGCCCGCTGCACCTCAATGCGAATTTCTTCCGTCAGCCGCGCCTTCAGGTCCATGAACACCGGCGTGGTCTTGACGGAGTAGTGGCGCGGGTGCCCGATGGGCACGGGCAGATCGCACTTGATGCGCCCGGGCCGTGCGCTCATGACGACGGTGCGGCTGCCCATGAAGATGGCCTCGTCGATATCGTGGGTGACGAACAGCACCGTTTTGCGCTCTGCCTCCCAGATGCCCTGCAGCAACTCCTGCATCAGCTCGCGCGTTTGATGGTCCAGCGCGCCGAAGGGCTCGTCCATCAGCAGGATGCGCGGGTTGTTGGCCAGCGCCCGTGCCAGCGCCGTGCGCTGCTGCATTCCGCCTGACAGCTGCTTGGGGAAGTGGTGGGCGAAGTCCTTCAGACCCACCTTGGCCAGAAAGGCATGGGCGATCTCATGCTGCTGCGCCAGCGGCATGCCCTTTTCGCGCAGGCCAAAGCACACGTTCTGCAGCACCGTCAGCCAGGGGAACAGCGTGTAGCTCTGGAACACCATGCCGCGGTCGGCGCCGGGGCCGCTGACCGTCTTGCCGTCCAGCGTGATGCTGCCGGTGGTGGGCGTGTCCAGGCCCGCCACCATGCGCAGCAGCGTGCTCTTGCCGCAGCCGCTGGGCCCCAGGATGGTGATGAAGTCGTTTTCGGCGACGGTCAGGTCGGTGGCTTGCAGCGCGAGGGTTCCGCCATTGGCGCCGGCGAAGGTCTTGGAGACCTGGGTGACTTCAAGAATGTTCATCTTCCAATCTGCGCCCAGGGGAACAGCTTCTTGTTGAATGCCTTGAACGCAAAGTCAGTCACCAGCCCGATCAGGCCGATCACGATGATGCCGAAGATGATCTGGTCCGTGGCCAGCAGCGCCTGGCTGTCGGTGATCATGTGGCCGATGCCGCTGGACGCGCCGATCAGCTCGGCCACGATCACGTACGTCCAGGCCCAGCCCAACACCATGCGCAGCGTCTCGGCGATCTCGGGCGCGCTGCTGGGCACCAGCACGCGCGTGACGATGCCGCGGTCGCCCGCGCCCAAGGTGTACGCCGCTTCCACCAGGTCGCGCCGCGTGTTGCCCACGCTCACCGCAATCATCAGCACCAGCTGGAAGAAGCTGCCGATGAAGATCACGCTGAGCTTTTGCGCCTCGCCAATGCCGGCCCACAAAATCAAAAGCGGGATGAATGCCGACGCGGGCAGGTAGCGCGCAAAGCTGACGAAGGGTTCAAAGAACGCCTCAATGGGCTTGTACGCGCCCATCAGCACACCCAGCGGCACCGCCAGGATGGCGGCAATGGCAAATCCACCCAGCACGCGCCACACCGTCATGCCGATGTCCTTGCTGAAGCCCTGGTTGACCAGCAGGTCGTAGCCGGACTTCACCATGGTCCACGGGTCGGCCAGGAAGGTCTTGGACACGAAGCCGCCAAAGGTGGCAGCGGCCCACACCGCAAAGAACAGGATGAAGAAGCTCACCCCCAGCACCACGCGGGCGCCGGGGTTGACTGGCTGCAGCGGCTTCATTACTTGAGGAAGCGCGTGTCGGCCAGTTTCGTGAGATCAGGAATCGCCTTGATCACGCCGGCTTCCAGCAACAGGTCGGCGGCTTCCTTGCTGAATGCGGCATGTTCGCCGGCAAAGAACTTCTGGTTGGCCGCGCGGTCCTGCCAGCGCAGGTATTTCTGGCTGGCTTCAAACTGCTCGGCGCTTTGCTTGACGTCGGCGCCCATGATGGCAAAGCTCTTGGCGGGCTCCTTGGCGATCATTTCCACGGCTTCAAAGTAGCTGTCGGTCAGTGCCTTGGCGGCCTTGGGGTTCTCGCTCAAAAACTTCGGTGTGCAGCCAAAGGTGTCCATGATCATCGGGTAATCCAGCGTGGTGGCAATGATCTTGCCGGCCTCGGGCTTGGCGCGCACCGCGCCCAGGTACGGCTCGTAGGTCATGGCGGCGTCAATGTCGGTGTTGCCCGCAATCATGGCGTTGGCCGCGGCCTGCGGCTCCAGGTTGACGATCTTCACGTCCTTGGGGGTCAGGCCGTTTTTCTTGAGCATCCAGGCCAGCGTGAAGTAGGGTGCGGTGCCGGGCGCGCTGGCGGCCACGGTCTTGCCTTTCAGGTCGCTGATCTTGGTGATGTTGGGTTTGACCACCATGCCGTCGGCGCCAAAGCTCTTGTCCAGCTGGAAGATCTGCGTGGTGGCCACGCCGGCTGCGTTCCAGGCGATCCAGGTCTCTACCGTGGTGGCGGCGCACTGGATGTCGCCGGAGGCCACAGCCAGATGGCGGTCTTTTTGCGGGATCTTCTTGATCGACACGTCCAGGCCATTCTTCTTGAAGATGCCGGCCTCCTTGGCCAGGGTCAGCGGCGCAAAGCCCGTCCAGCCCGACATGCCGATGGCAACTTTGGTCTCCTGCGCGTGGGCACCGGCAAAGGCCAGGGCAACGAGGGTGGCGGTGAGCAGCTTTTTCATGGAAGGAATCTCCGGGGTTTGAAGTGAGGTGGGAAAACTGTATGCAGTGTTCATGCCAGCCGCAATGCGTGTAACTCCGCAATTTGCGTCTCGGTGGCGTCCCCAATGGCGCCGCTGGCGACCAGTTGGTGCATGGCCTGCATGTCGCGCGCCAGGCTGCGGTCCTGCATCATGGCCGGCGACACGCTGCGCACCAGGCGCATCACGCCTTCCAGCGCCGGGGCACTGGTCATCGGCCGCAAGAATTCAATGCCCTGGGCGGCGGCCAGCAGCTCGATGGCGACGATGTACGCCGTGTTGGACAGCATGGGCGTCAGGCGCCGCGCTGCAAAGGTAGCCATGCTCACATGGTCTTCCTGGTTGGCAGACGTGGGCAGGCTGTCCACACTGGCGGGGTGGGCCAGCGACTTGTTTTCGCTGGCCAGCGACGCGGCCGTCACATGCACGATCATGAAGCCGCTGTTCAGCCCCGGGTCGGGCGTGAGGAACGGCGGCAGGCGCGACACCACGGTGTCTACCAGCATGGCAATGCGCCGCTCGGTGATCGCGCCGATTTCGGCGATGGCCACAGCTAGTGCGTCGGCGGCCAGTGCCACGGGCTCCGCGTGAAAGTTGCCGCCGGACACCATCAAGCCTTCAAACACCAGCGGGTTGTCGGTGACGGCGTTGGCCTCGCGCACCAGCACCTGCGCGGCATAACGCATCTGGTCCAGGCAGGCACCCATCACCTGGGGCTGGCAGCGCAGGCAGTACGGGTCCTGCACGCGGTCATCACCTTCAAGGTGCGAGGCGCGGATGTCGCTGCCCACCATCAGTGCGCGGTAGGCGGCCGCGCAGTCGATCTGCCCTGGCTGGCCGCGCACGGCGTGGATGCGCGGGTCAAACGGGCCGTCGCTGCCGCGCGCGGCGTCAAGCGTCAGCGCGCCGGAGATCACGGCGGCTTCAAACAGGCGGTCGGTCGCCAGCAGCGCTTCAATGGCCAGAGCGGCTGACACCTGCGTGCCATTGATCAGCGCCAGGCCTTCCTTGGCGCCCAGTGCAATGGGCTTCAGGCCCGCTTTTGCCAGTGCGTCGCCGCCGGGCATGCGATCGCCCTTGTACAACGCTTCGCCTTCGCCAATGAGCGGCAGGCACAGGTGGGCCAGCGGTGCCAGGTCGCCCGACGCGCCCACCGAGCCCTGGCAGGGAATCACGGGGATCACGCCGGCGTTGTGCAGCGCAATCAGTGCGTCGACCACTTCTTCGCGCACGCCCGAATAGCCGCGCGCCAGGCTGGTGGCCTTGAGCACCAGGATCAGCCGCACCACGCGCTCGCTCATCGGCTCACCCACGCCCACGGCGTGGGATCGCAGCAGCTTGAGCTGCAGCGTGGCCAGGTCTTCGCGCGCGATGCGCTTCATGGCCAGCTTGCCGAAGCCGGTGTTCACGCCATAGACGGCGGCGTCGCCCTCGGTGGCTTTTTTCACCAACGCGGCGCTGCCACGAATGCCGTCGCGGCAAGCCGGATCAATCGCCACCTGGGGCGGCGTGGGGCTGCACAGGTGGCGTAGCTGGGCCAGCGTGAGCTGGCCGGGAGTCAGAGTTAGTTGATCAGTCATACGGGCTTGTCGGGGGCCGCCGCGGAACCGGCTATGCCGGGCCGCTGGAGGCGCCCCCTAGAGGGGGAGGCGCCGCAGGCGCTTCGGGGGTGGGTCATCCTCCGATCATCGGCAGGTTGAGGTGGTTGTCTTTGGCGCTTTGTTTGGCGATGTCGTAGCCCGCGTCGGCATGGCGCATCACACCTGTGGCCGGGTCGTTGAACAGCACCCTGCCGAGCTTCTCAGCGGCCTCTTGGGTGCCGTCAGCACAGATCACCACGCCGCTGTGCTGCGAATACCCCATGCCCACGCCGCCGCCATGGTGCAGGCTGACCCAGGTGGCGCCGCTGGCCGTATTGAGCAGGGCGTTCAGCAGTGGCCAATCGCTCACGGCGTCGCTGCCGTCCATCATGGCTTCGGTTTCGCGGTTGGGGGATGCGACCGAGCCGCTGTCCAGGTGGTCGCGGCCGATCACGATGGGGCCTTTGAGCTCGCCGGACTTCACCATCTCGTTGAATGCCAGGCCGGCCAGGTGCCGCTCGCCCAGGCCAATCCAGCAGATGCGCGCGGGCAGGCCCTGGAACGCAATGCGCTCGCCCGCCATATCCAGCCAGCGGTGCAGGTGCTTGTTATCGGGAAACAGCTCTTTCATCTTCGCGTCGGTCTTGCGGATGTCTTCCGGGTCGCCGCTCAGCGCTACCCAGCGAAACGGACCGATGCCCTTGCAGAACAGCGGTCGCACATAGGCGGGCACAAAGCCGGGAAAGTCAAACGCGTTGGCCACGCCAAAGTCCTTGGCCACCTGACGCAGGTTGTTACCGTAGTCCACGGTGGGGATGCCCATGTCGTGGAAGGCCAGCATGGCGCGGATGTGCGTGGCGCACGATTCACCCGCGGCTTGGGTCAGTGCGGCGTGCTGCGCCGGGTCTTTCTGCGCGGCCTGCCACTGCGCCACCGTCCAGCCGCTGGGCAGGTAGCCGTTGATGATGTCGTGGGCCGAGGTCTGGTCGGTGACGATGTCGGGGCGCGGCCCGCCGGCCTGTGCGCGCTTGACAAGCTCGGGCACGATGTCGGCCGCGTTGCCGCACAGGCCTATCGACACCGCCTCTTTGCGGCTGGTGTGGTGGGCAATCAGCGCCAGCGCTTCGTCCAGGTCCTTGGCCTGCTTGTCCAGGTACTTTGTGCGCAGGCGAAAGTCGATGCGGCTTTGCTGGCACTCAATGTTCAGCGAGCAGGCGCCGGCAAATGTGGCCGCCAGCGGCTGCGCGCCGCCCATGCCGCCCAGGCCGGCGGTCAAAATCCAGCGGCCAGCCAGGTCGCCATTGAAATGCTGGCGGCCCGCTTCCACAAAAGTCTCGTATGTGCCCTGCACGATGCCCTGGCTGCCGATGTAGATCCAGCTGCCGGCCGTCATCTGGCCGTACATCATCAGACCCGCACGGTCCAGCTCGTTGAAGTGATCCCAGGTGGCCCACTTGGGTACCAGGTTCGAATTGGCCAGCAGCACGCGCGGCGCGCCGGTGTGGGTGCGAAACACGCCAACGGGTTTGCCCGACTGGATCAGCAGCGTCTCGTCAGGTGCCAGCTTGCGCAGTGAATCCAGAATGGCGTCAAACGACGGCCAGTTGCGTGCCGCCTTGCCGATGCCGCCGTACACCACCAGTTCGTCGGGGTTCTCGGCCACCTCCGGGTCCAGGTTGTTCTGGATCATGCGGTAGGCGGCTTCGATCTGCCAGTTGGCGCAGCTGATGGCGCTGCCGCGCGGTGCGCGTACCGGGCGGGCCTTGCTGGCCAGGAAGGGGGTTTGCGAAAGGTCGGACATGGAGGCTCCTGCGGCGGATGATTCAGGTCGATCAATTTCGGCAAACTGTAGTTGTCTATACAACTTGTGTCAACTGGGGTATTCTTGGCGTATGGATAAACCCGATCTGCCGGCGTACGAACAGGTCAAGGCCTTCATCAAGGGCCATATCAGCAGCGGCCAATGGCGCCCGGGCGACCCCGTGCCCAGCGAATCCGCGCTGGCGCAGCAGTTCGCCGTGGCGCGCATGACGGTCAATCGCGCCCTGCGCGAGCTGGCGGCTGAAGGGCTGGTCACACGCATACAAGGCTCGGGCACACGGGTGGCCGAGCTGCACCGCATCTCGTCGCGCCTGACCATCCGTGATATCCATGAAGAAGTGGCCGAGCGCGGCCATGTACACACCACCCGCGTGCTGCTGGTGGCGCAGGAAAAAGCCAGCGCCGACCTGGAGCAGTCGCTGGGCCTGCAGCCCGGCGACAGGGTGTTCCACACCATCCTGATCCATATGGAAAACGGCGTGCCCATCCAGTACGAAGACCGCTACGTCAACCCTGCCGCCGCGCCTGACTACATTGATCTGGACTTCACTCAAACCACGCCCACCCATCACCTGCTGGAGTGCGCGCCCTTGACTGAGGCCAGCTACAACATCGAGGCCTGCCTGCCCACGGTGCAAGAGGCCAAGGAGCTGGGCATCAAGCGCACCGAGCCCTGCCTGGCCATGATGCGCCGCACCGTCAGCGGCGCCCACGTGGCCAGTGTGGCAAGGCTGGTGTACCCCGGCACGCGCTACAGCTTTGCGGGGCAGTTTCAGGCATGAGCTGGAACCTTGTTTCTCTGGATGAGGTGCGGCCGCAGGCATGGAAGAACGGCGGCGGCACCACGCGCGAGCTGTTGGCGTGGCCGTCAGCCACAGACTGGCAGGTGCGGTTGTCGGTGGCCGAGGTTGAGGCAGATGGCCCGTTTTCGCGGTTTGACGGTGTGCAGCGCTGCTTTGTCGTGCTGTCCGGCGCGGGCGTGCGTCTGGTGGTGGACGGGCAGGCGCAAGAGCTGACGCCTGCCAGCGAGCCGTTAACGTTTGACGGCGGCGCTGACACGCAATGCACGCTGTTGGGCGGCGCCACGCAGGACTTCAACCTGATGGCACGAGGGGGCTACGCTGTGCTGCAGCGGGTACCGGCTTCATGGGTGCTGACCGCGTCGCCTGCAACGCTGCAGGCGGTGTATGCCGCGTCTGCGCCCGCATTGTTGGGCAAGCTGACCCTTCCCCCGCACACCCTGGCGTGGCGCCTGGGTGGGGAAGCCACCGTGGTGCAGGGCGGTGATGCGTTGTGGATGGAGGTGAGTGAATGAACACAGAAATCTGGAGCAACTGCCGCGCTGCCACCCTGCAGCCTGACCGGGGCGAGCCCTATGGCCTGGTGGAAGACGCCGCACTGGTGGTGCAGGGAGAACACATCGCCTGGGTGGGCCCGCACGAGGCGCTGCCCCTGGCGCTGGTGGACCAGTGCACCCAGCGCCACGACGCGGGCGGCGCGCTCGTCACCCCCGGGCTGATCGACTGCCACACCCACCTGGTCTATGGCGGCGACCGGGCCAACGAGTTCGAAATGCGCTTGAACGGCGCCAGCTATGAAGACATTGCCCGCGCAGGCGGCGGCATTGCGTCTACCGTGCAGGCCACGCGGGCCGCCAGCGCGGGCGACCTGCGCGCGCAAAGCCTGCGGCGGCTCAGGGCGCTGGCCAATGAAGGCGTTACGACGGTGGAGATCAAGTCGGGCTACGGCCTGGCCCTGGAGCACGAACGCAAGACGCTGGAGGTCGCCCGCTCGCTTTGCAGCGAGCTGCCGGTGGACGTACGCACCACCTTCCTGGGTGCCCACGCCGTGCCGCCCGAGTTTTCCGGCCGCACCGACGATTACCTGAACGAAGTGCTGCACATGTTGCCGCAGCTGCATGCGTTGGGCCTGGTGGATGCGGTTGATGCATTCTGTGAGCGCATCGCCTTCAGCACTGCACAGACACAGCGTGTGTTCGAAGCAGCCCGCTCTCTGGGTCTGCCTGTCAAGCTGCATGCCGAGCAGCTCAGTGACAGCGGGGGCGCTCAGCTGGCCGCGCAGTTTGGCGCCCTGAGCTGCGACCACCTGGAATGGCTCAGCGCCGAGGGCGCCGCCGCCATGGCACGCGCGCGGTCCGTGGCGGTGCTGCTGCCCGGCGCGTTTTACTTTCTGCGCGAAACGCGGGTGCCGCCCATTGCGCTGCTGCGCGAGCATGGTGTGCCCATGGCGGTGTCCACCGACTGCAACCCCGGCAGCTCACCGTGCACGTCGCTGCTGCTGATGCTCAACATGGCGTGCACCTTGTTCCGACTGACGCCCGAGGAAGCGCTGGCGGGCGTGACGCGCCACGCCGCACAGGCCCTGGGCCTGGACGACCGGGGCATGCTGGGCGCTGGCCTGCGCGCCGATTTTGTTCTGTGGGACCTGGCACATCCTGCGCAACTGAGCTATGCCATCGGCGCCAACGCGCGCCTGCAGACCGTCTACAGGGGGCAGCCCACATGAGCTTTGAACTGCACCGGGGCAGCGTACCGCTGCTGGTGAGCATGCCGCACGTCGGCACGCAAATACCAGAAGAGCTGCAACCCGGCTATGTGCCGCGTGCGCTGGCCGTGGAAGACACCGACTGGCACCTGGAACGCCTGTACGACTTTGTACATGGCATGGGCGCCAGCCTGATCGTGCCGCAGGTGTCGCGCTACGTCATTGACCTGAACCGGCCGCCAGACGATGCGCCCATGTACCCCGGCGCGTCCAACACCGAGCTGTGCCCCACGCGCTTTTTCACGGGTGACCCGCTGTACGTGGAAGGTGCGGCACCCCAAGCAGCGCAGCGCCTGCAAAGGCGGGCCAGATACTGGCAGCCGTACCACGACGCCTTGGGTGCAGAGCTGGACCGCATCAAGGCGCGGCATGGCTTTGTGCTGCTGTGGGACGCGCACAGCATCCGCAGTGAAATTCCCTGGCTGTTTGACGGCCGCCTGCCGGACCTGAACATTGGCACGGCCAGCGGCGCGGCTGCGCATGCGTCCATCACCACGGCGGTGGCCGACGCATGCCGTGAAGCGCCAGGCGTGAGCAGCGTGGTCAACGGCCGCTTCAAGGGCGGCTACATCACCCGCCATTACGGCCAGCCGGCCAATCACATCCACGCCGTGCAGCTGGAAAAATGCCAGAGCCTGTACATGCAGGAGGTGGCGCCGTTTGCCTATGACGAGGCCAAGGCCGCCGCCATCCAGCCCGTATTGCGGGCCATGGTGTGCGGGGCGCTGGATGCAGCCCGGGCACTGTATGCGCGCTGAAGCTGCCTTCTTTGCGCCGCAGGCCTGGGTGGATGGTGCGTGGGCCTTTGACGTGCGGCTGGATGTGGCCGCTGACGGCACCTGGAGCTGCGTCACGCCCCAAGGCAGTGCAGTCGGCGCCACGGCGCTGGCGGGCCCGGTGCTGCCAGGCGTCGTCAATGCCCACAGCCATGCGTTCCAGCGCGCCATTGCCGGCCTGACGGAACAGGGCAGCGGCACCGACGATTTCTGGAGCTGGCGCGACCGCATGTACCGTGCGGCGCTGCGCGTCACGCCCGCACAGCTGGAGGCGATTGCCACCCAGCTGTATGCCGAACTGCTGGCCGGCGGCTACACCCATGTGTGTGAATTCCACTACCTGCACAACGAGACCGGTGGCCGCCCCTATGCCAACCCGCTGGAAATGTCGCTGGCCCTGGTGCGCGCCGCGCAGGCCACGGGCATGGGCCTGACGCTGCTGCCCACGCTGTACATGCGCTCGGGCTTTGGCGCGGATGGTTTGCGCGATGACCAGCGCCGCTTTGCGGGCACGCCCGACAGCGTGTTGCGCATCGCCCAGGCCGTGAATGCGATGGCCTTGCCGAACATCAACGCTGGCATTGCACTGCACTCATTGCGCGCCGTGGACCCCGGTGCGCTGGTCGAGGCCGCGCAGGCGGCAAAGGCGTCTGGCTGGCCCGTGCACATCCACATCGCCGAGCAGGTACAAGAGGTGAACGACTGCCTGGCTCACCAGGGTCAGCGCCCGATTGAATGGCTGCTGAACCATGCGCCAGTGGACGCACGATGGAACCTGGTGCATGCCACCCACACGACGGCGCAAGAGCTGCAGGCCCTGCGCGCCGCCGGTGCATCCGTGGTGATCTGCCCCAGCACCGAGGCCAACCTGGGCGACGGTGTGTTTGACTACCCCGGCTGGGCCGGCCTGGGCGGGCGCTGGTCGATCGGCTCTGACAGCCACGTTACGCGCCGCGCGAGCGAAGAGCTGCGCCTGCTGGAGTATTCGCAACGTCTCACCCGGCGACAGCGCAATATCGCGGCGCAGGCGAGTGGTGGGGGCAGCAGCGCGGCCTTGCTGCTTCAGGCGGCCCTGCACGGGGGAAATGCTGCCGCCGGGGTGGCGCTGGGCGGCCTGTCACCGGGGCAGCGCGCGGATTTCTGTGTGCTGGATGTGAATGCACCTGCGTTGGCGGGCATCCCCGCAGGCCATGTGCTGGACGCGACGGTGTTTTCAAGCCCCGACGCTGCGCTGTCGGCCACCTATGTGGGCGGCGTGGCCGCCGCGCCGGCCGGCACGCAACGGCGGGCGGCGTTTGCTTCAGCCATGCAGGCGCTGTGGGCCTGAGCTTCAGGCGGGCTGTTTGCCTTGAAAGGCGCTGGGCGGCTGCCCCATCGCTGCCTTGAACATTGCGGTAAAGGCGCTGTCGCTGGCGTAGCCGCTGGCCGCAGCCACCAGGCTCACCGGTGTACCGCGAGCCAGCAAAGGCAGGGCATGGGCCAGCACCACCTGCTGGCGCCACTGCTGGTAGCTGGTGCCCAGCTCGTCGCGAAACAGCCGCGCGACCGTGCGTTCGCTGGCCCCGATATCGGCAGCCCATCCGGCCAGCGTGGCGCGTTCAGCGGGGGAACGCAGCACCGCTTCACACAGGGCGCGCAGGCGCTTGTCGCCGTCTTGCGGGTGGGGCATGGGGACGCCCAGCGGCTGTGTGGCAGCGTGGGAGATCTCGTCCAGCACCAGTTGCGCCAGCGCCACTTCTCGGGCCGCGCCCGCCCGTACAGGTGCATCCAGTGCGGGGATCAGCTCGCGCAGCAGCGGGCTCACCACGATCATGCGGCAGCCGTGCCAGCCTGCGGGCGTGACGCTCGCGTGCATGTACAGCGTGCGAAATTCGGCGGCCTCCAGCACATGGATGGCGTGGCGCGCGCCGGGGGCGATCCACACGGCGCGCGACGGCGGCACGATGTAGGTCACCTCGTCCAGCGCGTCGGGGCTGCGCGCGGCTATCACCTGCAGCATGCCGCTGGCGCTGTAGGCCAGCTGCGCCCACGCGTGGTGGTGCGGCTCAAAGTGGGTGTCGGCCGCCATCGTGCGTGCGCTCACGCGCACGGGCCGCTCGCGGCTGGGGCGAAACGGGTCGGTGTCGCCAACAGGGGTAATGCGCGGGCGCTGGGTTCTGGGCATGACGTGACGTGATGTTTTGGCGGGTTTTCGCTGAAACATGGCGTTTCGTCGTGTTTCAGCAAACTGCCCCAATACTACGATACGGCCCATGAACACCGCTGCCTTGAACCCTTCGTCCGGTGGCCCCGGCCTGCGCCAGGACGCCAGCGTCATCGGCCTGGTCGGCCTGGCCCACATGATCAGCCACTACAGCCAGCTCCTGCTGGCGCCGCTGTTCCCCTGGCTCAAGGACGAGTTCAACGCCAGCTACACCGAGCTGGGCTTCTTGATGACCCTGTTTTTTGTGGTGTCGTGCGCGGTGCAGGCGGCGTCTGGCTTTCTGGTGGACAAGCACGGGCCGCGCCCCATCCTGTTTGCGGGGCTCGCGCTGCTGGGCCTGGCGGCGTTTGGCTTTGCCATCAGCACCAGCTACTGGATGATGGCGGCGTTCTCCGTCCTGGCTGGCGTGGGCAACGGCGTGTTCCACCCGGTGGACTACACCTTGCTTAACCGCAAGGTCAGCGCGCCGCGCCTGGGCCATGCCTACAGCGTGCATGGCATCACCGGCAGCCTGGGCTGGGCGTTGGCGCCGGCCATGCTGGTGCCGCTGGCGCTGGCGTTTTCGTGGCGCGTGGCGCTGGCAGGGGCGGGCACGCTGGCGTTTGGGGTGCTGGCGGTGCTGTGGCTGAACCGCAAAACACTGGCGCTGCCGGCCAGCCCGGCGGCGCCACCACGCAACCCGGCGGCACCCGCCACCAGCGCAGGCAATTTCGACTTCCTGCGCATCCCGGCGGTGTGGATGTGCTTTGCTTTCTTCTTCTTCTATGCCATTGTCATCAGCATCATCCAGGCCTTTGCGCCCGAGGCGGCGCGCCAGCTGCATGGCGTGCCGCTGGCGCTGGCCGCCATGTGCCTGACGGTGTACATGGTGTGCAGTGCGGGCGGCATGGTGCTGGGTGGTTTTCTGGCGGCGGATCCGTCACGCTGCGAACGCATTGTGGGCCTGGCCTTCGGCACGGCCGCGATGCTGGCCCTGACGCTGGGCCTGGCCAGTCTGCCCGCGCTGGCCGTGCCTGTGGTGTTTGGCGTGATGGGCTTTGCGTCAGGCATTGCCGGCCCGTCACGTGACCTGCTGGTGAAGAAATCCACCCCCGAGAACGCCACGGGCCGCGTGTACGGTGTGGTGTATTCGGGGCTGGACATCGGTCAGGCCTTTGCGCCGCTGGTGTTTGGTGCACTGATGGACCATCAGCGCTACTCGGCCGTGCTGGTGGGGCTGGCCGTGGTGCAGGGCGTGCTGATTGCCAGCGCGTTCAATGTGCGGCGCGCACGCCGCACGGCACTGGTAGCCGCCTGAACGGGGCGCTGGCTCGGCTCAGAGTTTTTTGAGCGAGTCCATCATGCTGTCCTCACTGAACGGATGCCAGTTGGGTGGCAGTGAAGCGATGGACTCGCGCGCGCGGAACTCCGCGCTTTCAAGCGCCTGGGATTCCGTGGAGTACAGGTGGTAGCTGCGCACCTTGTGCTGCGCGTTGATGTTGTGTACGGAATCAGGCTTGGCAATGCAGATTTTTGCAAAGCCAATAAATTCGTCGCCGCTCTCGACGGTGTACGCCGCAATGAAGTAGCCTTTGAACGGGCCGGTGATGCGTTCCATAGATCCGTATTGTGAATGAGCCGCCAGTTTATTTGGTTACCGGAGTTGCGCAACGCCATGCGCGTGTAAGCAGTATGAACCGTACCATCAGCACACTTTTAGGAGAGTACCTGATGGCATTGCAAAGCCCGTTTTTCAACAAGCGCGAACCCGACACATTCAACACCCGTACCGGCACAACGCCCAGCAGCGGGGCCACCTACAACCCGTCGGCTTCCCAGCCAGCCAACGGCACATCGGGCGCCAGCACCAACAGCGCAACAGCGGGCAGTACCTCCAGCAGCACCAGCACCACCTCCACGAACCCTGCCGGCCGCGAAGGCGAAAGCAAATTGACCGTGGGCCCCAACATCAAGCTCAAGGGCGTGGAGATCACCGACTGCGACACGCTGGTCGTCGAAGGCTCGGTCGAGGCAACGATGGACTCGCGCGTGATACAGATCTCCGAGCGCGGCTCGTTCAAGGGCTCCGCCGAGATCGACATCGCCGAAATCCGCGGCGAATTCGACGGCAACCTGACCGTGCGCCAGAAGCTCATGATCTACTCCACCGGCAAGGTCACCGGCAAGATCCGTTATGGCAAGCTGGTGATCGAAGAGGGGGGGCAACTGTCGGGCGAGATTTCGTTTGGCACGGCGCAGCTGGCGCAGCGCTCATCTTCACCTGCGGTGGTTCGAACGTCGAACGGGTTGCAGGCAGCCGCCTGACACACCGGGCGCCGCTGCCCGGATCAACCATTGGTATGGGTTGCGGCGACCCAAGCCATCTGTATGCCCCGCGTCCCCGCTGCGGGCAGCTAGCATCGTTCGCATTTCGTCATCTCTGCGAACACATCATGAGTACCATCCTGGCACAGCCATCAGCGGTAACAGGCCGCTCTTGCGCGAGCGTGGCATCAACGGCCAAACCCGAAGTGCAGGCGCTGTCTTCAACAGCAACACCTTCCGGGTCACCTGTCGATATCCCGGCTGACCCCGCCGCCCAGGTCGAAGAGCCCATGCAATTGAAGCTGTCTGAGAACGTGCGTCATCTGGGCAACTTCACCGGGATGACCACCGTGCAGGTGCAGGCGATGACGCTGGTGGACCCGACGGCTGCGCTCGCACGGCCGAAGATGAAAACGACTTTGAAGCACGTGCGGACCAGCGCAGCGACAACCCAGCCGCAGCGCAGCTTGCTGGGACGGATGTGGGACGCCTTCACATCAAGGGTGAAGGGCTTCTTCAGGGCGGCGAGGCAGGCGCCGGTTTGCACGGCGCCAACAGCATCAGCGGTTGGTGCGTTGGTCCCCCCGCGTTCCCCGCAAACCGTGCTGCCGGACCTGACTCCGTTGAAGCGGTTCGAACTCATCCGTTCCAGTCCGAAACTGTTTGACAGGTTGCTCAAGAGCGCCGAACTGAACAGTCGCGACAATGAATTGCGCTTGCTGGATGCGGTTTGTGCCTATCAGTCCACAACCATCAAGAGCGCCGAAGGATTCCAGGATATCCTGGACAGGGTCAAGTTGCCCGGGGCTGCGGCGAACATAGGAGAGTCCCTGCTTCAGCGCCTTGATGAGGCAGCCAATGCCCCCTTTGATGGGGCGAAGACTGACGATCTCGTTTATCGACTCAAGCGTGCGGTGCTGGAGATGATTGATGCCAGCGTTGTTGATGGCGGCATCACCGATGCGGAGCTGGTGCCACTGCATCGCGCTGCAGCAGGAAAAGCTTGAGCTATCACTATCGCCCCGCTAAACCGCTTCTTTATGGCGCGCGATACACGTGTCCAGCACCTCACCCGCATCGCGCTGCCACCAGTTGCCGGTAGAGAAAATCTCGACCTCGCTGTAGCCGTCAAAACCCTGCCCCTCGACCCAGCCGCGAATGCGGGGGATGTCGATGACGCCGTCGCCCATCATGCCGCGGTCGTTCAGCAGATCCGTGGTGGGCGTGAGCCAGTCACACACATGGAAAGCCAGCAGACGTGCTTTACCGGCGCGGGCGATCTGCTGCTGCAGCTTGGGGTCCCACCAGCAGTGATACACGTCCAGCGCCACGCCAAGTGCTTCTGATTGCGTGGGGTCCAGCTCGTCGCAGACGTCCAGCGCCTGCTCCATCGTGTTGATGCAGGCGCGGTCGGCCGCGTACATGGGGTGCAGTGGCTCGATGGCCAGCGGCATGCCGCACGAGCCTGCGTAATCCAGCAGCGTGCCGATGCCATCGGTGACCTGGTTGCGCGACAGCGCGATGTCCTTGTGCGCCGCCTTGCCCGCCAGCGCCCCCGGCAGGGCGCCCACCACCAGCACCAGGCAGCGCGCGCCCAGCTCGCAGGCTTCGTCCACCGCGCGGCGGTTGTCCGCGTGCGCAGCCTGGATGCCCGCGTCGTCCGCGGCCGGGAACATGCCGCCGCGGCAGTAGCCCGACAACTCCAGGCCATGGGTTTTGACCAGCTTTGAAATGGTGTCCAGCCCGGCGGTTGCCACCTGGTCGCGCCAGGGCGAGATGGCGCGGATGCCCCGGCGTGCGCAGGCTTCAATGATGTCGGGCAGCGGCAGGTCTGCGCCGAGGCTTTTGCGCACGGTGGCGGCGTTGATGGACAGCCAGCGGTGGTCTTGCGAGAAATCGCGCATGGGGTTCTTTGTGTTCAGGGTGGTCAGGAAGCCGTGCCTTCACGGCGGATCTGCCGGATGATGGCGGCGTTGTCCAGATCGCCATCGCCTGCATCGACAGCGGCGCGCATCAGGGCGGCATGGACCTGTGTCAGTGGCAGGCGCTGGCCCGCAGCGAGCGCGGCGTCCAGCATGAGCTGCACATCCTTCAGGTGCTGGCGGATGCGTGACTGGGGCTCGAATTGCCCTGCGGCCATCAGCGCCCCCTTGGCCACGGCCGCCTGCGAACGCGCCGGCGTGGCCAGCACAAGCTGCAGGAACGCCGCGGGCGCGATCCCCATACGCTCGGCGAATACCATGCCTTCGGCCAGCGCCGCGCGGTTCAGGCCCAGCACGAGGTTGGTGGCGAGCTTGGCGCGCGCGCCCATGCCTGCGCCGCCAACGTGCACGCGTTGCGCGCTGATGGCGCCGAGCACGCCGGCCTGTGCAGCAATGTCGGCCTCACTGCCGCCCAGCAGCAGGGTGGCTTCGCCGGCGGCGATCTGCGCGCTGGAGCCTGACAGCGGGGCTTCGATGAAGCCCACGCCGTGCGCATGCAGGCGCTGCGCGAGCGCGGCCAGTGCCTCGGGGTCGCCGGTGGAGCAGTCGATCAGCGTCAGCCGCTCGTCTAGCGCCGCCCGGGAGGCCAGCAACGTCTGGACCACATCCAGCACGCCGGCGGTGTCGAACACGGCCAGCACCACAGTGTGCAGGCCCAGCGCCGGGCCCGCCAGGTCCGCCAGGTTGTGCGTGCCGTGATGGCCGGCTGCGGTGAACTGCTCAACCGCCTGTGGCCGCAGGTCGTAGCCGATGCAGTCGAACCCCGCGCCATGCAGGCGCTGTGCAATAGCCTGACCCACGAGACCCAGGCCCACGATGCCCACAGCTGGCCGCGCAGCGTTCATTTCAGCACCGAGGACCCACCGCACACGGCGATGTCCTGCCCTGTGATGGCTGCGGCGTCGGGTGAAAGCAGGAAGGCAACGAGCGCGGCGACCTCGGCGGGGCGGATCAGGCGACCGATGGGGGGCAACCGTGGCGTGGTGGCGGTGCGGGCCGGATCACGCAGCATGGGTGTGTCGGTAGCGGCCGGGGAGATGACGTTGACCGTGACGCCAGACGCAATGCATTCAGCGGCCCAACTGCGCGCCAGTGACACCAGCGCCGCCTTGCTGGCGGCGTACTGGCTGCGCCCCGCGATGCCGCCCGACACGCGGCTGCCCACGAGCACCATGCGGCCCGAGCCCCTGGCCTGCATGGCTGGCAGCAGCCGGTCGGCCAGCTGCGTGGCAGCACCCACATGCAGCTTCCACATCAGCTCACCGGCGGCACTTTCAAGCTGGCCCAGGTCGCCCACGCGCAGCACGCCCGCCGCGTGCACCACGGCGTCGGGCGCATGTCCATGGGGCATGGCCTCCAGCATGGCTTGCAGTGCCGTGTCCAGCGCCTGCGTATCGGTCAGATCGGCCAGCCAGCCCGTGAAGTCGCTGCCCTGCGTGCCAGGCGCAAGCTTGTCGATGCCATGCACCTGCCAGCCATCTGACAACAGGCGCTGCGCAACCGCCAGGCCGATGCCCGAGCTGCTGCCGGTGACGATGGCGATGCCGCAGGATGCGTCGGGCACGAAGGCTACTCCAGCGTGATCTTCTTGTCCGCGATGATCTTGCCCGACGTCGCGATGTCGTCGGCCTGGAACCTGGTGAAGTCGGCCACGCTGCCACCACCAGGCACGATGCCGTCGGCGACAAGGCGCTCACGCATGTCGCTGGCCAGAGCCTTGTTTACCGCCGCGTTGAGCTTTTGCACGATGTCTGGCGGCGTTTTGGCCGGCGCCCACAGGCCGTACCAGCTTGCGCATTCAAAGCCGGGCAGTGTCTCGGCCACGGTCGGGACATCCGGCAGGTTGGGCAGGCGTCGGGCGGACGTGACGCCCACGATCCTGAGCTGGCCACTGCGGTGGAACTGGACCGCGCCCAGCACCGGGTCGATGAAGCCCTCGATCTGGCCGCCCACCAGGTCGGTCATGGCGGGGCCGGTGCCCTTGTAAGGCACGATGGCCAGGCTGGTGCCCGAGGCCTGTTCAAGCTTCACGGTGCACAGGTGGCCCGCTGACCCGACAGAGCCGACCGCGAAATTCAGCTTGCCGGGGCTGGCCTTGGCCGCAGCCACCAGACCCTTGATGTCGCTGACGCCCTGTTTTGGGTTGAGCGCCACCGACAGCGGGGCCGACGCCACCCATGCGATGGGTGCAAAGTCGGTCTGCACCTTGTAGGGCACGGACTTCATGGTCATGGGCGCGGTGACGAAGGTGCTTGCATTGAACAGCAGCGTGTAGCCGTCGCCAGGCGCCTTGGCCACCACGTCACCGCCAATGATTCCGTTGCCGCCCGGACGGTTGTCCACGACGACGTTGTGGCCGAACTGCTCACCCAGCTTGAGCGCGAGCATGCGCCCGACCTTGTCCAGCGTGCCGCCCGGCGGGAAGGGGATCACCATCCTCACCGGTTTGTCCGGGTAGGCGGCAGCGCCGCTTTGGGCCAGCGCGCCGGTGGTGGCACAGGCCAGCGCGGCAATGGCCAGCGGCAGGCGAAGGTGGTGCAGGCAGGTCGTCATGGTGTGTCTCCTGGTGTGGATTTATTCAATGCCGTGCAGGGCCAGCAGTGTCTTCATGCGGTGCACGGCCGGCTCGGGCTGCTGCAGCACGCCGGCGGCATCGGCCAGGCGAAACAGCTCGCACAGGTGGGCCAGCGAACGCGTGCTCTGCTGGCCGCCGACCATGGTGAAGTGGCTCTGGTGCCCGTTGAGCCACGCCAGAAACACCACGCCGGTTTTGTAAAAGCGCGTGGGCGCGGCAAAGATGTGGCGCGACAGCGGCACGGTGGGGCCCAGGATGGCGTGAAACTTTGCCTCATCGCCCTGTGCCAGTGCCCCCAGTGCGGATGCCGCTGCCGGTGCAATGGCGTCAAAGATGCCCAGCAGCGCATCGCTTTGGCCATGCGTGGGTTCGCCGCCAAAGCCGTCGCCTGCAATCAGCTCGGCGTAGTTGAAATCATCCCCTGTGTACATGCGCACGCCAGGCGCGAGACGCCGGCGCATGGCGATCTCTTTGTCCTTGTCCAGCAGCGATATCTTGATGCCGTCCACTTTGGACGCGTTCGCCGCGATGATGCCCACCGCAGTGTCCATGGCCGCGTCAACGTCCCTGGTACCCCAATAGCCCGCCAGCGCCGGGTCAAACATGTCGCCCAGCCAGTGCAGCACCACGGGTTGCTTTGCCTGGCGCAGGATGCGGTCGTACACCCGTTCGTAGTCGGCAGGGCTTTGGGCCACACGGGCCAGCGCACGGCTGGCCATGATGATGAGCTTGCCGCCGAGCTTTTCGATGGCTTCCATCTGGGTCTCGTAGCCGGCAATGACTTCGTCGACCGTTTTCACCTCGTCCAGCACCAGATGGTCTGTGCCGCAGCCGGATGCGACCAGGGCACCGGGCATGTCCCTGGCCGCATCAAGCGACCTGCGGATGAGTTCGAGCGAGGTAGGCCAGTCCAGCCCCATGCCACGCTGCGCCGTGTCCATCGCTTCAGCCACGCCCAGGCCCAGTGACCACAAATAGCGGCGGTAGGCGATGGTGGTGTCCCAGTCCACCGCGCACTGCAGCCAGGGGTCGATGGCGGCGCGCGGGTCGGCCACCACATGGGCGGCGGAGTAGGCGATACGGTTGAACGCCACGCCGGGGGCGGGTTGCGCGGGCGGCGTGCCGGTCAGCGTGTAAGCCGACAGCGAACCGCCGGCGCCGGGGAGGGTGAGCGTCAGGGCCATGGTGTACGCCTTCAGACCTTGAGCGTGGGGACGTCGATCCAGCGGCGCTCTTTCCAGCTTTGCAGCGCAGCTTCCACCAGCTGCACACCCTTGGCGCCTTCGGGCAAGGTCCACTTGTAGGGCTCGTTTTCCACCACATGACGGATGAAATGCTCCCACTGGATCTTGAAGCCGTTGTCGTACACCTGTGTGTCCGGCACTTCCTGCCACTGGTCAAAGAAGTTCATCATCTGCTTCTGGTCGGGGTTCCATACCGGGCGCGGCGTGTTCACGCGGCTTTGCGCGCGGCAGTCGCTCAGCCCCGCCACGGCCGAGCCGTGCGTGCCGTCCACATGAAAGGTCACCAGGTCGTCGCGGCGCACGCGCGTGGCCCAGCTCATGTTCATCTGTGCGATCACGGGTTCGCCGCCATGACCCACCAGTTCTGCGGTGGCATAGGCCGCGTCGTCGGCCGTGCAGGCATAGGGCTGGCCGGCTTCGTCCCAGCGCTTCGGGATGTGCGTGGTGCCTATGCACGACACGGACTTGACTTCACCGAACAGGTTGTCCAGCACATAGCGCCAGTGGCACATCATGTCCAGGATCATGCCGCCGCCGTCTTCGGCGCGGTAGTTCCAGCTGGGGCGCTGGATGGGTTGCAGGTCGCCCTCAAAAACCCAATAACCAAACTCCAGCCGCACTGACAGCATCTTGCCGAAGAACCCCGCGCGGCGCAGCATGTCCAGCTTGCGCAGGCCGGGCAAAAACAGCTTGTCCTGCACGGCGCCGTGCTTCAGGCCGGAGTCCTGCGCCAGGCGCGCAATTTCCACGGCCTCGTTCAGGTTGGTGGCGATGGGCTTTTCGCAGTACACATGCTTGCCCGCGCGCAGCGCCTTGGCCAGCAGCGTGGGGCGCATCTGTGTGGTGCCCGCGTCAAAGAAGACGGTGTCGTCCTTGTTGGCCAGTGCCGCGTCAAGGTCGGTGCCCCAGCGCTCGACGTTGTGGGCTTTTGCCAGCGCCTGCATCTTCTCTGCGTTGCGGCCGATCAGGATGGGGTCGGGCATCACCTTGTCGCCATTGGACAGCGTCACGCCGCCCTGGCTGCGGATGGCGAGGATGGAGCGGATCAGGTGCTGGTTCATGCCCATGCGCCCGGTGACGCCGTGCATGATGATTCCGAGTCGTTGTGTGGCCATGTGCGTTCTCTGTTTCAAAAAGGGTTATCGGATGGGCTGCAGGCTGTCCCATTGCGGCGCGGCCGCGCTGGCAAAGCCCCGCACGTGCAGTGACGACAGGTCCAGCTGGCCGCCGCGCACCGCCAGGTGCGGGCGGCCCTGGGTGAGGTTGTAAAAGCCCGCATGGGCGTCAGCGAAGGCGCGGGCTTCGGCCTCTGGCGCCACGCCAAAACCGTCCACGTAATGGTGGCCGTTGCGCTCGATGTGCGTCACGCCCAGGCTGGCAGCCAGCAATGTGTCTTGCTGCACGGCCAGGCCGGCCTGGCAGGTCAGGTCTTCGCCCGACAGCAGCAGGCGTTGCGGCTCACGGGCTATGCGTGCGGCGCTGTGCAGTGACCGGTAAATGCCTTTGCAGGCCTTGCTGGAAATGCCGCGGTAGCCCAGCGCCAGCCCGCGCTCCAGCACGCCCGCATGGTCATCCGATTCGTCCAGTATCACGGGCACCGCAATGCCCAATGTGTGGATGGGCTGGTCAAGCGCCACCTTGCGCGCGATAGGTTGCTCCAGCAACAGGGTGCGCTCCAGAAGGGGGCGTGCAGCAGCTGCAGCTGTTAGCGCGCTCCAGAATTCGCCAAGCGCCTGGGCATCGTTAAAGGTTTCGTTTCCGTCCAGTGTCACGCGCCAGTCCCTGGCATGGGCCTGCAGCACGGCAGCAATGCGCGAAAGGCGGTCCACATCGGCGCCGGAATTCCCCGACAGCTTGAGCTTGAAGTGGTGCAGTCCGTAGTGCGCAATGGCGTCTTGCAGCGTGGCGGGCAGGCCGTCTTGCGGATCGGTGCCTTCGTCGGCAGGCGTCAGGCGGTCTGCCAGCCCCACCGTGTGGCGCAGCGTGACCTGCTGCGCCTCGGTGATGGGCAGTGTGCTGCTGAATGGGTCGCCCAGCACACCGGCGCGCAGGCCGTTGCACCAGCCCTGGCCAGCGGCTCGCAGCGCGGCGTCGGCCACGGCCTTGTCCAGCAGGGCCGCGCCAAACTGCGCGGCCAGCCGCGGCAGGCCGCGTGCCACCAGCGCATCAATGGCCGCATCACCCGCAACCTGCGACAGCTGCCAGGGGCTGGCAACGGCACCAGCGGTGGCATACGCCTCGCGTGCGCCGCGCAGTGCTTCGCGCAGCTGTTCAAAGTTCTGCTCATGCGTGAGGCCCGGTGATTTGTCGAACCACTTGGGCACCATCAGTTCGGCGGTGGCGCCTTCAAAACGGCGCCCGCCCACGTCCAGGCCCACGCGCACAAAGGCCTGCGGGCAGCGCGTGACGGTGGCCGCGCCAAAGCGAAACGGCAGGCGCAGCGTGACGGGCCGCTCAAACAGCGCCACTTCGCGCACATGGATGGCCACGGCCGTCATGACAAGGTCTTCCAGGTGCCCCGCACATGGGCGGCGCTGAACGCGGCGCAGCCGGGACCGTCGGGCACGTAGTCAAACGGCTCCACGGCCATCCAGCCGGTGTAGCCGGCGTGACGCAGCACGCGCAGCACAGGCGCCTGGTCGGTGCTGCCCTGGCCGGGCCCGCGGCGGTTGCGGTCGTTGAGCTGTACATGGGCGATGTGGCCGCTGGCCAGGAACCGCGCCAGCACCTCGTGCACGGGTTCGGTTTCGGACTGCGACGCGGCGCTCACGTCCAGCATGGTGCGCAGGGCCGGTGAACCGATGCGGTCCACGATCGCTGCGGCCTGCGCCACGGTATTGACCACCGGCGTTTCCACTGGCGACAGCGGCTCCAGGCAATAGATGACGCCTGCTGCGCAGGCATGTGGCGCCAGCGTGGACAGTGCGTCCTCAAGACGGGCCTGTGCGTCTGCAACGGTCTGGCCCGCGCCGGGTGAGCGTTGCGCGGGCGACCCATGCACCAGCACCTGCGCGCCGCAGGTGGCTGCAAAGCCGATCAGGCGTTGCAAAAGGCTCAGCGTGCGCTGGCGAAGTGCTGCGTCAGTGGACACCAGCGACAGGCCCGTGGGCTTGACCAGCAGCCAGTGCAGGCTGCTGATGGCCAGGCCATGCGCCTGTGCCGTGGTGCGGATGCGCCGGGCGGCGGCGTCGTCCAGCGTGCCGGGGTCGTCGGCCAGGGTGAAGGGGGCGACCTCCAGCCCGGTGTAGCCTTGGGATGCGGCCAGCGCGCATTGCTGTTCAAACGCCAACGGTTGCAGCACCTCATTGCACAGCGAAAGCTTCAGGTTCATACCGCAGCCTTGCCCTTGCGGTACAGGCTGTACACCTTGTAGCCGATGGTGGCAAAGATCAGCGCGGCGACTGTGCCTGAGATCGGCCGGGTGAAGAACGGCGTGAGGTCGCCATCCGACAGGATCAGCGCGCGGCGCAGGTTCTTTTCCAGCAGGTCCCCCAGCACAATGCCCAGCACCAGCGGCGCCATCGGGTAGCCGAAGCTGCGCAAAAAGAAGCCAATGATCCCGAACGCCAGCATCACGTACACATCAAACAGCCGTCCCGCAATGGCGAAGCTGCCCACGGCACACAACACAAAGATGATGGGCACGATGTAGTGCTGCGGCACCCGCAGCACCTGCACCAGCGCCTTGGTCAGCACCAGGCCGTAGATCAGGATGCCGATGGTGGCAAACAGCATCATGGCCACCACGTCATACACGAACTGCGGGTTTTCCACCATGATCAGCGGCCCGGGCTTGACACCGTGGATGATCATGGCGGCCATCAGCACCGCCGCGGGCGCCGAGCCCGGTATGGCCAGCGTCAGCACCGGGATGATGGCGCCGGGCACGCAGGCGTTGTCGCCGGTCTCGGCCGCCATCAGGCCCTCGACCGAGCCTTTGCCGAAAAGCTCTTTTTCTTTGCTGGCGCGCTTGGCCGCCGCATACGACGACCATGCCGCCACGTCTTCGCCCACACCGGGCACGATGCCCACGCCGGTGCCGATCAGGCCCGAGCGCAGGATGGTGCGCCAGTATTTGGTGATGTCGCGCAGCTTGGGGATCACCGTGTCAAACGGGCTGATTTTCACAGGCGCCTGGCGCTCCTTCATGGCGGTCAGCAGCTCTGCAAAGCCGAACGCCCCCACCAGCGCGGGCACCAGCTGGATGCCACCCGCCAGGTCGCGCACGCCCCACGAGAATCGTTCATAGGCGTATTGCGGCTCCTGGCCGATGCCTGCGATGAACAGGCCCGCGATGCCGGCGATCCAGCCCTTGAGCGGGTCGTCGCCGGTCAGGGTGCCCGCAATGATCACGCCGAACAGGGCGAGCCAGAAAAATTCGTAGGCGCCGAACTTCAGTGCCAGCCCGCCCAGGATGGGCGTGAAGCCTGCCAGAAAGAACATGCCGATCAGCGTGCCCAGCACCGAGCCCGTGGTGGCAATGCCCATGGCTCGCCCGGCCATGCCCTGGCGTGCCAGCGCATAGCCGTCCAGGCACGACGCCGCAGACGCAGGCGTGCCGGGGATGTTCAACAAGATGGCAGAACGCGAGCCACCATAGATGGAGCCCACGTAGGTACAGATCAGGATCAGCAGCGCCTGGTTGGGCGGCAGCTTGAGCGTGAGCGTGGTCATGAGCGCCAGCGCCATGGTGGCTGTGAGGCCGGGCAGGGCGCCCATGATCACGCCAACCAGCGACGACAGCAGCGCGTAGAAGATGATCTCGGGCGTGCTGAAACGCACGATCGATTCACCGAAGAGGACGATTCCATCAAACATGCGGCTTCATTCCTCAGGGCAGGCGAACCAGGAACACATACTGGAACACCACGGTCACGACCGCGCTGGTGACCACACCCGCCGTCACTGCAGCGGCTGTACGCCGGGCGGTGGGTTGGTCGTCAGGTGCAAACAGCCAGGTGAAGGCCGCCACGAACAGCGCGGTGACCAGCCAGAACGGCGCACGCCCCAGCAGGGCACCGGCGTACACCAGCGACAGCACCAGCGTGAGGGCAATGCGGCGGTTGACGATGGGTTCGTTGGCTGTGGCGTCGGGCTCGGGCTGCGCGCCATCAGCCTTGCTGCGCCTCCAGCCGCGCAGCATGAGAACAGCGCCCAGCAGCATGATCACGCTGCCGATGATGCCCGGCACAAAGCCCGGCATTGTGTACAGCGTGGCCCCCATGGACGTGAAGCGGTCCATGCGCCACGCCTCTGTCACGATCAACAGGCCAAACCCCATCCAACCCGCCCCGCCCAGAAGGTCGGAGCGGGCGGTCTTGCCGCCCTCACTCATGGTGTATTCCTGTGTGCTTGAGGATCAGGGCTTGGGAATGCCCACGGTGTCAGGTGACACCTTGGCCTTGCCGGCGGCCTGCTGCGTCCAGGCATACGACTGGATGGCCGGGAACACGGCCTTTTGCGCCTCGTCACCAGCCATGGGTGCGAACATGGCGCCGCGTGCCTGTGCGTACTTCTTCAGCGCATCGTTCTTGACCATTTCGGTGGCCCAGATCTTGTCCAGGGTCTGCGCCACTTCAGCTGGTGCACCCTTGGGCACGAAGATGCCGAAGTAGTTGATCGGGTCCTTGAAGCCGGGAATGGTCGCTGACAGTGGCGGGATGGTGCCAAAGCCCTCGATGTCGATGGATTTGTCGCCCACCACGGCCAGCGGGCGGATCTTCTTGGCGCGGATCATGTCGGTCTGCTCGGCAGCCAGCTGTGTGGTGACCTGCACTTCGCCGGAAGCTGCGGCCACGGAGGCCGGCGCGCCGCCGTCATACGTGACGTGCTTGTAGGTCACGCCGGCCGCACGTGCAATGGCTTCAATGGCCGAATGGCCGCTGGAATTGACGCCGGCAGTCGCCACGGATATCTGGCCTGGGCGTGCCTTCATGGCGGCAATCAGCTCGGCCATGGTCTTGTAGGGCGTGTCGGCGTTGACGCCCACCACCGCGATGTGCGCCACGTTGAGGTACAGGTTCCAGTCGCTGGCGGATGTGTCCAGCATGCCCAGCACCTTGTAGGTGCCCAGGTCCTTGGCGCCGCCTGCTGTCCAGGTGTAGCCGTCCTTGGGTGCTTCCATGGCGTTCTTGGTGCCGACCGAGCCCGATGCGCCGGGCTGGTTCATGATGACGATCTTCTGGCCCAGGTGCTTCTCCAGCTCGGCCGCGGTAACGCGCGTGACCTGGTCAGTGGAGCCGCCGGGTGCCCAGGGCACGATCAGCGTGATGGGCTTGGTGGGCTTCCATTGCGCCATGGCGGCGCCGGCAGCAAGGGCGAGCAGGCTGGCCACAAGCAGGCCACGTACAGGCAAAGCGGATTTCATGCGGATGTCTCCTGGGTATTAATTCACTAACGAGTGAATTGTAGAAATCACCCCGGCGGGGGTCAATTCACCTGGATCATCAGTTTCTAAGTACATACCCTAGGATCACATCGCACATGTGCGACAGGCGCTCGCTGCGTGCTTTGGCTGCCATGAGGTCGCGCCCGAAAATGGACGACAGCGTGAAGCTGTTGGACAGGTAAAAGTACGACAGCGCGGCAATCGACACATACAGCTGCACCGCGTCGATGCCGCCGCGAAAGCTGCCCTCCTTGCGCCCGCGCTCCAGGATTTCGCCCAGCATGGCGATCAGCGGCGAGTTCATTTCGCGCACACGGTCCGAGCCCTGCAGGTGGCGTGCCTTGTGCAGGTTGGCGCTGTTGAGCAGGGTCAGAAACTCCGGGTGGTCCAGGTAGTAGTTCCAGGTGAACTCCACCAGGCGGCGCACCGCGTCGGCGGGCTTGAGGTTCAGCAGGTTCAGTTCGCGCTCGGCCTCGCGGATGTGCAGGTAGGCCTGCTCCAGCACGGCCTCAAACAGCTTTTCCTTGTCTTCAAAGTAGTAGTAGATCAGGCGCTTGTTCAGGCTGGCGCGCTTTGCAATGCGGTCCATGCGCGCGCCCCCCAGGCCGAACTCGGCAAACTCATCGCGGGCCGCCGCTAAGATGGTGTTCTGCGAGCGGTCGGCATCGCGTAGCCGCTCTTCCGTGGCCGGGGCTGTCTCTCGGGTCATGGATAAATAATTCACCAAATCGTTAATAAAGTCAATCTACATGCCGCCATCTGCATCCCGGCTCGCCGGCCATCTGCTTGTTGAATGCCTGGTTGCCCAGGGTGTTACCCACGTGTTTGGCGTGCCAGGCGAAAGCTATCTTGCCGCACTCGACGGCTTTCATGCGCTGGGTGACCGGATCAAGTTCGTGATCAACCGGCAGGAGGGAGGCGCTGCCTTCATGGCCGAAGCGCACGGCAAGCTCACCGGCCGCCCCGGCGTGTGCTTCGTGACCCGCGGGCCCGGTGCCACCAATGCATCCATCGGCGTGCACACCGCCTTTCAGGATTCCACGCCCATGGTGCTGTTCGTGGGCGACGTGGCCAGCGACCAGCGTGATCGCGAAGCGTTCCAGGAGGTGGACTACGGTGCCTTCTTTGGCCCCAGCACCAAGGGCATGGCCAAGCGGGTGGAGCGCATTGACGACCCGCGGCGCATTCCGGAATACGTGGCCCGCGCATTTGCCACTGCCATGAACGGCCGGCCTGGCCCCGTGGTGCTGGTGCTGCCCGAAGACATGCTCACGCAAATGGTGGACGTAGCGCCCATGCCGCGCGTGGAGGCGGTAGAGGCCTGGAGTGACCCGGGCTCTTTGCGCCGCCTGCGCGAGCTGCTGCTGGCGTCGCAGCGGCCATTTGTCATTGCGGGCGGCGGCGGCTGGACGCCGCAGGCTGCGCAGGCGCTGCAGCGCTTTGCCGAAAACTGGAAGCTGCCGGTGGGCAATGCGTTTCGCTTTCAGGACACGTTTGACAACTTCCATCCGCTGTACGCGGGTGACGTGGGCATCGGCATCAACCCCAGGCTGGCCGCGCGCGTGAAAGACAGCGACCTGATCATTGCCATCGGCCCGCGCCTGGGTGAGATGACGACCAACGGCTACACGCTGCTCACGCCCCCTAAGGCCGCGCAAAAGCTCGTGCACATCCACGCCAGTGCCGAGGAGCTCAACCGCGTGTACCAGGCCGACCTGGCGATCAACGCCACGATGAACGCAGCGGCGCGCAGCCTGGAGGTGCTGACCGCGCCGCCTTCAGTTGCCTGGGAGGACTGGACCGCCGCCGCGCACGCCGATTACGAGGCCAACATGACGCCGCAGCCCCTGCCTGGCGACATCGACATGCCCGCCATCGTCGCCACGCTGCAAAAGCATTTGCCTGCCGATGCCGTACTGACCAACGGCGCCGGTAACTTCGCCAGCTGGATTCACCGCTTCTACCGCCATCACGGCCTGGCCAAGGGCTTCAAGACACAGCTGGCGCCCACCGTGGGTGCCATGGGCTATGGCGTGCCGGCCGGTATTGCCGCCAGCATTGCCACGGGCCGAACGGCGTTCACGATTGCCGGTGACGGCGACTTCCTGATGAACGGGCAGGAGCTGGCCACGGCCGTCCAGCACGGCGGCAAGAGCATCATCGTGCTGCTGAACAACGGCATGTACGGCACCATCCGCATGCATCAGGAGCGCGAGTACCCGCAGCATGTCAGCGGCTCGCAGCTGAACAACCCCGATTTTGCGGCGCTGGCGCGGGCTTACGGCTATGCGGGTGTGCGCATCACGCGCACGGCGGAGTTCGAGCCAGAGCTGATGGCGGCGCTGGCACGGGACCAGGGCACATTGATTGAAGTGACGCTGGACCCTGAGGTGATCACCACACGCAGCACGCTGAGCGCGATCACGCACAACGCACTGCAGAAATGAAAAAGGCCGCATCGCTGCGGCCTTTGAAATCAGGCAAGGCCTGATTACTTGACGTGCTTGCCGATCAGGCCGGCCATCTCGAACATCGAGACTTGAGCCTTGCCGAAGATTTCCTTCAGCTTGGCGTCGGCGTTGACCATGCGCTTGTTCATCTTGTCCTGAAGATTGTTCTTCTTGATGTAAGCCCACAGCTTGCTGACCACCTCGGTGCGGGGCAGCGGGTTTGCACCCACCACTGCAGCCAGAGCGGCGCTGGGCGTCAGGGCCTTCATGAACGCGGCGTTGGGCGTGCGCTTCTTGGCCGGAGCCTTCTTCGCAGGAGCCTTCTTGGCCGGAGCAGCTTTCTTCGCCGGAGCGGCCTTCTTGGCTGGGGCCTTCTTTGCCGGTGCAGCCTTCTTGGCCGGAGCGGCCTTTTTCGCCGGAGCGGCTTTCTTTGCCGGAGCGGCTTTCTTGGCAGGGGCGGCCTTCTTTGCGGGCGCCTTCTTTGCCGGAGCTTTCTTTGCAGTTGCCATGATTGAATTTCCTTCTAGAAGTTGATTAATCACCAATGGGAATCTTCACTCTCACTGGCACTGCGGATGCTACTGGAGAAAAAACGCGTTTCCAAGCGAAAAAGTGCATTTTTCCCTCTGGCGTGTTGTTTTTTTCATTCGTGTTTCAGGCTGTTTTCCCTCTGAAGATCAGCAAAACGCCGGTCAGGATCACGCCGCAGGCGATCCATTCGCCGCCAGAGACAGCCTCAGAGGCGAACACAACGCCCAGAAAAAGCGCGATCAGCGGGTTCACAAACGCGTAGCTCGTGGCCACTGCAGGCGACGCATGCGCCAGCAAATACAGGTACGCGCTGAACGCCACCAGCGAGCCAAACACCACCAGATACACCCAGGCGCCCAGTGCCAGCGCTGTCGGTGGCCACACGGGCTGCTCACCCAGTACAAGAGCAATCAACATCAACACCGCGCCGCCACACAACATTTCGCTGGCAAAGCCTGCGGGCCCTGCAGCCAGGGGCAGCCGTGTGGTCGACAACACCGAGCCCAGCGACCAGGCCAGCGTTGCCCCGGTGATGCAGGCAATGCCAACCGGTGCCGCCGAAAAACTGGCGCCGCGCACCAGCAGCACCACACCCGCCAGGCCGACAGCCATGCCCAGCAATTCCAGCCGACTGGGCCGTTGGCCGAACAGCAGGCCCCAGACGCAGACCATCATGGGTACGACGGCGATGAAGGTGGCGATCAACCCGGAGCCGATGTGGACCGTGGCGGCTGCCGTGAGCCCCATGCCGCCGCCCAGCATCAACGTGCCCACAGCCAGCGCATTGCGCCATTGCACCTGCGACGGCCAGGCGCCGCCACGCCAGCGCACCCAGGCCATCAGCAGGGCGCCGGCGACCAGAAACCGCGAGCCCATCTGGAAAAACGGCGGAAAGCTCACCAGCGCAAACCGGATGGCCAGGTAAGTGGAGCCCCAGACCAGGTAGCAGGCCAGCAGGGCGGGAATGAGCAGGGAAGGGGCCTTCTTGGCCAATGGCAGGGTGGCGGTGTTCATGCGGCAAATCGTAGAATGCCGCGGCGTGGCGAACCATGCATGATTGAAGGTGTCGGGCCGCTTGCGCCTTGCTTTTCAATATTTCAAACCGCCATGAAAGAAGTTTCTGAATTCGATTCGTACGACAGCCGCATTCTGGCCGAGCTGCAGACTGACGCGCGCATCACCATGGCCGAACTGGGCCGCCGCGTTCACCTGAGCCAGCCGGCGGTGACCGAGCGCGTGCGCAAGCTGGAGCTGCAGGGCGTGATCAAGGGCTACCGCGCCGAGGTGGACTACAAGCGGCTGGGCTACGGCATCCGGGCGCTGGTGCGCGTGGGGCGCGCCGAGTACGCGCGTGTGGTCAAGCTCATCGAGCAGACACCCGAGGTTGTGAACGCCTGGAACGTGACCGGCGAGGACAGCTGGACGCTGGAGATTGCCGTCATCGACGTGGAGCACCTGGATGCGGTGGTGACGAAGTTTTGCATCCTCACCGAAACGTCCACGTCCATCGTGCTGAACGCGCCGCGCGAAAACGCCACAGTGCTGCCCGCCCGGCGTGAAAACATCAAGCCTGCGATCCGCAAGGTCACCGGGAAATAGCGCGTGCCCTGGCCGGCAAGGTGGACAGCACCACGCCCACCAAGGCGATGGCAAAGGCTGCCAATTGGGCTGGGCCCAGGCGTTCGCCCAATACCAACACGCCTACCAGTGCTGCAGACACCGGCAGCATCACGGTGAACACGCCGCCTTGAGCGGCAGGCACCACCTTCAGTCCCGTCATCCACAGCCAGACGGTCCATACGCTGGCTGCGAGCGAATAAAAGAGCAGCAGCAACCAGATACCGGGCTGCACACCGCCAAAGTCAAAGCCCCAAGCCATGTACAGGCCAAAGGGCGTGACCAGTGCAAAGCCCCACAGGTTGATCAGCGCCGTGATGCGCCGTGGGCCCAGCACGCCGGTCAGCTTCTTGCCGATGACGGCATAGGACGCCTCGCAGATCACCGCGCCAAAGACCAGCAGGTTGCCCAGCCAGGCTGTACCTTCATGTCCGCCGCCGGTGGCCCCGCCGTGCGCAGCGGCGTCTGGCTTGGCCAGGGCCAACAGGCCGATGCCCACCGCCGCGCACCCAACAGCCCCCCAGGTGCGCAGGCCGATGCTTTCGCGCAGAAAGGCCCAACTCATGAGTGCCACGACCGCGGGGATGGACGCCATGATCACGCCGGCCGACACAGCGCTGGTCATGCTCACGCCAAACAGCATGCAGATGGAAAACAGGAAGTTGCCCAGGAACGACTCCAGGAACACCAACCGCTTGGTTTGCCCCGTCATGGGCGTTTCGTCCGCCGGTTTGCGCAACCAGTGCAGCATGGCCAGTGCGCCGATGCCAAAGCGCATCCAGGCCAGCAGGAAGACGGGGATTGCCGCGACCAGCGGCTTGGACAGCGCGACATAGCTGCCCACCAACGACATGCTGAGCGCCAGGCAGGCATAAGCCAGCCAGCGGCCGGGAGATGGTTGATTCACTAGACTTGCCCTCTGCTTGCCAAATTCACCTGCCAATTCACCTGCCAATCCAACAAGCCGCCGATCATGCCCCAAGCCCCTGCTGCCCAGCGCCACGTCTTTGTCTACGGAACCCTGCGCCGGGGCGACGACAACGACATCACCCGCCTGACCCCCGCACCGCGCTGGGTGGGCGAGGCCCGCATCGCCGGCACCATGTACCACTTCGGCCGCTACCCGGGCGTTTTGCTGGGCGGTGCCGCGCAGGTGGTGGGCGAGGTGTACGAAATATCGCCAGAGTTGGAGCGTGTGCTGGACGAGATTGAAGAGTTGTACCCGCAGCAGACCAACGAATACTTCAAGCGGCACATCACGGTGCAGACCGCAGGGCGCATCGTTGATTGCATCGTTTATGAAATTAACGCGGCGCTGGTGACGGCCAAGCCAGTCATTGCCTCAGGGGATTGGGTCGCGGGGCGCTAGAAATTTCGCTGGCTGAAAAGAGTATTTCATATTGCGAAAAATGTAAATGGTGCAGCGCAAGAATTTTTCTCAATACAAGAAATAAAATTCCACATTGAGAAAATAGTTAAGTAAGCTGTTGATTTAACTGATATTAAAAATATCTCTTATATAAGACACAAGAGCTTCACAAAGTCTTGTAGAAGACTTAAAGTTCATCCATCGAATTCAACAACCCTTTGGAGTGAACCCATGAGCAACTGGACCCACCTGACCCGCGAACAGCAAATCGCCGCCCTGGAAAAAGACTGGGCTGAAAACCCCCGCTGGAAGGGCATCAAGCGCGGCTACAGCGCAGCCGACGTGGTCAAGCTGCGCGGCTCGCTGCAGGTGGAGCACACGCTGGCCAAGCGCGGCGCCGAAAAGCTGTGGAACCTCATCAACACCGAGCCCTTCGTCAATTCGCTGGGCGCGCTGACGGGCAACCAGGCCATGCAGCAGGTCAAGGCTGGCCTGAAGGCCATCTACCTGTCGGGCTGGCAAGTGGCAGGCGACGCCAACAGCAACGGTGAGATGTACCCCGACCAGTCGCTGTACTCGGTGGACTCGGTGCCGAAGGTCGTCAAGAAGATCAACGCCACCTTCACCCGCGCCGACCAGATCCAGTGGAGCGAAGGCAAGAGCCAGGGCGACGACGGTTTCGTCGACTATTTCGCCCCCATCGTGGCCGACGCTGAAGCCGGCTTCGGCGGCGTGCTGAACGCATTCGAGCTGATGAAGGCCATGATTGAAGCCGGCGCCGCAGGCGTGCACTTTGAAGACCAGCTGGCTGCCGCCAAGAAGTGCGGCCACATGGGCGGCAAGGTGCTTGTGCCTACCCGTGAAGCCGTGTCCAAGCTCGTCGCCGCCCGCCTGGCTGCCGACGTGATGGGCACGCCCACCATCCTGCTGGCCCGCACCGACGCAGAAGCCGCTGACCTGGTGACGACGGACGTGGACGACAACGACAAGCCTTTCTTCACCGGCGAGCGCACCGTTGAGGGCTTTTACCGCAGCAAGAACGGCGTGGAGCAAGCCATCAGCCGCGGCCTGGCTTATGCCGAATACGCCGACCTGATCTGGTGCGAGACCGGCACGCCTGACCTGGCCTTTGCCAAGCAGTTCGCTGATGCGATCCACGCCAAGTTCCCCGGCAAGCTGCTGGCGTACAACTGCTCGCCTTCTTTCAACTGGAAGAAGAACCTGGACGATGCCACCATTGCCAAGTTCCAGAAGGAACTGGGCGCCATGGGCTACAAGTTCCAGTTCATCACGCTGGCCGGCTTCCACAGCCTGAACTACTCGATGTTCGAGCTGGCCTACGGCTATGCCCGCAGCAACATGAGCGCCTTCGTCGAACTGCAGCAAAAGGAATTCGCCGCCGCCGACCGTGGCTTCACCGCCGTGAAGCACCAACGCGAAGTGGGCACCGGGTACTTTGACTCGGTGACCACGACGATCGAGGCCAACGCCTCTACGGCTGCGCTCAAGGGCTCGACCGAGGACGCGCAGTTCTTCGACGAGAAGAAGGCCGCGTAATACACCGCCGCGCCCGTTCAAAGACCCCGTCTTCCTCAGGGAAGACGGGGTTTGTCGTTTGCGCCTTTCGGCTGTAGAGTATTGGTTTGCCTACACATCATGACGGGGCGGCTATGAGTGCATCCAGCGAGAAGACAGGTGTTTTTGAAGCCGGCGACCTGAGCAAGGTGCGCTGCCCTGATTGCAGCGGCACGGGCGAATTGCGCATCGACAGCGAGAACATCAACGAGAATTTTGAAGTCGAGAAACAGACCGTCATCACGGGCTGCCCGCGGTGCGATGGAACAGGTTTCATCCCGGCAGGTTAAAATCCGGCATTCGCTTGCAACGGCAAGCAGACAAGAGCGAGAAAGGCACCCTGGTTATGACACCGCGAACTACACCGCAAGGTTGGACGACCCTTTGAGGTCGCGTAGTCGCGTGCACTGAACTCCTCTTGTTCCCAGCAAAAGCGCGGCTTGTGACCGCGCTTTGTTTTTTCTGAATTCCCTTTTTGCACATGATCAAGATCACGCTCCCAGACGGCTCCCAACGCGAATACCCCGGCCCGGTAACTGTGGCCGAGGTGGCTGCCTCGATTGGCTCCGGCCTGGCCAAAGCGGCCCTGGCCGGCAAGGTGGATGGCAAGGTGGTGGATACCAGCTACACGATCAACACCGACAGCCCGCTGTCCATCGTGACGGCCAAGGACGCGGACGGGCTGGAAGTCATCCGGCATTCCACGGCCCACCTGCTGGCCTATGCGGTCAAGGAATTGTTTCCCGATGCGCAGGTCACGATCGGACCGGTCATTGAAAACGGCTTCTTCTACGATTTTTCGTACAAGCGCCCATTCACGCCGGAGGACCTGACGGCTATCGAAAAGCGCATGACCGAGCTTGCGGCCAAAGACGAGCCGGTGACGCGTCGGGTTCTGCCGCGCGACGACGCAGTGACCTACTTCAAGGGCCTGGGCGAGCACTACAAGGCTGAGATCATTGCCAGTATTCCGGCCAATGAAGACGTGAGCCTGTACCGCGAGGGTGCTTTCGAGGACCTGTGCCGTGGCCCGCACGTGCCCAGCACGGGCAAGCTGAAGTTCTTCAAGCTCATGAAGGTTGCAGGGGCCTACTGGCGCGGCGACCACCGCAATGAAATGCTGCAACGCATCTACGGCACGGCCTGGGCGACCAAGGACGAACTGCAGCAGTACCTGACGATGCTGGAAGAGGCCGAAAAGCGCGACCACCGCAAGCTGGGCCGCGAGCTGGACCTGTTCCACATTGACGACCACGCCCCAGGCGTGGTGTTCTGGCACCCCAAGGGCTGGACCATCTGGCAGGAGGTGGAGCAATACATGCGCCGCGTGTACCGCGACAACGGCTACCAGGAGGTCAAGGGCCCGCAGCTGCTGGACAAGACCCTGTGGGAAAAGACGGGCCACTGGGACAAGTACCGCGAGAACATGTTCACGACGGAATCGGAAAAGCGTGATTACGCGCTCAAGCCGATGAACTGCCCCGGCCACATCCTGATCTTCAAGCAGGGCATCAAGAGCTACCGAGACCTGCCGCTTCGCTACGGCGAATTCGGCCAGTGCCACCGCAACGAGCCCACGGGCGGGCTGCACGGCATCATGCGCGTGCGTGGCTTCACGCAGGACGATGGCCACATCTTCTGCACCGAAGACATGATCCTGCCCGAATGCACGGCCTACACGACGCTGCTGCAAAAGGTCTACGCGGACTTCGGCTTTGACAGCATCATCTACAAAGTGGCGACGCGCCCTGAAAAGCGCATCGGCTCCGACGAGAGCTGGGACAAGGCCGAGCACGCCCTCATGCAGAGCCTGAGCGCGTCGGGCTGTGAATTCGAGATTTCCCCGGGCGACGGCGCCTTTTATGGCCCCAAGATTGAGTACACGCTCAAGGACGCGATCGGGCGGCAGTGGCAGTGCGGCACCATGCAGGTGGATTTCTCGATGCCAGAGCGGCTGGACGCTGAATATGTGGGCGAAGACGGTGCCCGTCACCGGCCTGTGATGCTGCACCGCGCGATCGTTGGCAGCCTGGAGCGCTTCATCGGCATCCTGATCGAACAACACTCGGGTGCGCTCCCAACCTGGCTGGCTCCGGTGCAGGTGGCGGTGCTCAATATCACCGATTCGCAGTCCGAATATGCCCGGCAAGTGGCCAAAACGCTGCAAAATCAAGGGCTTAGGGTCGATCTGGACCTGCGCAACGAGAAAATTACGTATAAAATACGAGAGCATTCGATGCAGAAGCTGCCGTACATCCTTGTCGTAGGCGACAAGGAGATGGCAGCAGGTGCTGTTGCAGTGCGCGCCCGGGGTAACAAAGACCTCGGTGTGATGCCTCTCGATGCGTTCTCCCAAAAGATCGCCGACGACATCAAAAACAAAAGCTGATTTGTATCAAAGAGGCTCTTGCCCGCGTGGACTCGACAGCGTTCGCTACAGTTTTTGTAGCAAAAGATTTGAAGGATTGTCACCATCGCTACTGAATTTCGCGACCGCCGCCACCGCGAGGAACGCAAACACCGCCTGAACCGGGAAATCATGGCCCCGGAAGTCCGTCTCTCCGGGCCCGAAAACGAGCCTTTGGGCATCGTGAGTCTGTCCGAAGCACTGCGAATGGCGGGCGAGGCGGATGTGGACCTGGTTGAAATTGCTGCCACGGCGAACCCGCCGGTCTGTCGTTTGATGGATTACGGCAAGTTCAAGTACCAGGAACAGAAGAAGGCGGCCGAAGCGAAGGCCAAGCAGACGGTTATCGAAATCAAGGAAGTCAAGTTCCGCCCAGGCACCGATGACGGTGACTACAACATCAAGATGCGCAATATCAGGCGCTTCCTGGCGGAAGGTGACAAGTGCAAGATCACGCTGCGCTTTCGGGGCCGCGAGATCACGCACCAGGAAATCGGCATGGCGCTGTTGAACCGCATCCGCGACGAGTTGGCGGACATCATCATCGTCGAGCAGTTTCCCAAGCTTGAAGGCCGGCAGATGATCATGATGATCGCGCCGGGCAAGAAAAAGCCGGGTGGCCCTGCCAAACCCGCCGCTGAAGCCGCTCCGGCAGCTGCAACGTAAAAATCTGTAGTCCACCGGTTGGTCGCCGGTGGATCACACGTGGAGAGCTGAGAAGCGCCACAAACAAGTGGCGAACTAAAAGGCGCCACAACAAGTGGCTCGGGGCCATCAAGCCCGCGAACAGTTTTCGCGGCGCCTCACGAGCACAACCAAGAAGGAGCATTACATGCCCAAAATGAAGACCAAGAGCAGCGCCAAGAAGCGCTTCCGTGTTCGTCCCGGTGGTACCGTCAAGCGCGGTCAAGCCTTCAAGCGTCACATCCTGACCAAGAAGACCACCAAGAACAAACGTCACCTGCGCGGTTCGGTGTCGGTTCATGAAACCAACATGGTTTCCATGGCCGCCATGCTGCCCGGCACTGGCATCTGATCAACTGACGAACAAGGAGAACCAACATGCCTCGCGTCAAACGTGGTGTAACAGCCCGCGCCCGTCACAAAAAAGTTTTGGCCCTGGCCAAAGGTTTCCGCGGCCGCCGCGGCAATGTATTCCGGATCGCCAAAGAAGCGGTGATGAAGGCTGGGCAATATGCCTACCGTGACCGCCGTACCAAGAAGCGCGTCTTCCGTCAGCTCTGGATTGCCCGTATCAACGCGGCAGCCCGTGAACTGGGCCTGACCTACAGCCAGTTCGCCAACGGCATCCGCAAGGCCGGCATCGAGATCGACCGCAAGGTACTCGCTGACATCGCCGTGCACGACAAGGCCGCTTTTGCCGGCATCGTGGAGCAAGTCAAGGCCAAGCTGGCTGCTTGATTTTCACGGGGGCTGCCGTCTTTGCTGACGGTGGCTTGCGCATCAGAAACAAGGGCTAGCGCTTGAAAAGGCACTAGCCCTTGTTCATTTGAAGAGTCTTTATGAACGAGCTGGATTCCATTGTCGACAGCGCGCGCAGCGCATTTGCCGCGGCGCTCACGCCCGCGGAGCTTGAGAACGCCAAGGCGCAGTTCACGGGCAAGACCGGCCGCATCACCGAGTTGATGAAGGGTATGGCCGCCCTGAGCGTGGAAGAGAAGAAAACACGCGGTGCTGCCATCAACGCGGCCAAGCAGGCCATCGAGGCCGCGCTGAATGCTCGGCGGCAAGCCCTGGCTGATACCGAGCTTGAAAGCCAGCTCAAGGCCGAATCCCTGGACGTGACGCTGCCTGGCCGCGTGCGCGAGCCCGGCGGCCTGCACCCTGTCAGCCTGACGCTGGAGCGCATTGAGCAAATCTTTGCGAGCATGGGTTTTGACGTGGCCGACGGCCCCGAGATCGAGTCCGACTGGCATAGCTTCACGTCGCTGAACAACCCGCCCAACCACCCGGCGCGCTCCATGCAAGACACGTTTTACGTGGACATCCAGGGAGACGATGGCATTGCCTACAATCTGCGCCCGCATACGAGCCCGATGCAGGTGCGCTACGCCCACCAGCACATCAAGAAATACGCGCAGGCGGTCAAGGACGGCAAAGCGATGCCAGAGATTCGCGTGATCGCGCCGGGCCGCACCTACCGCGTGGACAGCGATGCCACCCATTCACCCATGTTCCATCAATGCGAAGGTCTTTGGCTGGGCGAAAACGTCAGCTTCAAAGACCTGAAGGTCGTGTTCACCGACTTCTGCCGGACGTTCTTTGAAAGCGACGACCTGGCCTTGCGTTTCCGGCCGAGCTTTTTTCCGTTCACCGAGCCCAGCGCCGAGATTGATATCCAGTTCCAGAGCGGCCCGCTGGCCGGCCGCTGGCTGGAGGTGGCGGGTTCAGGCCAGGTCCACCCGGCCGTCGTACGCAACATGGGGCTCGACCCCGAGAAGTACATCGGCTTTGCCTTCGGCATGGGCCCGGACCGGCTCACGATGCTGCGCTATGGCGTGAATGACCTGCGCCTCTTCTTTGACGGCGACATCCGCTTCCTGCGCCAGTTCCGCTAACCCCATCACGCCGCCAACAACATGCAATTCCCCGAGTCCTGGTTGCGCGAATTCTGCAACCCGCCGCTGACCACCGCCCAACTGGCCGAGACCCTGACCATGGGCGGGCTGGAAGTCGAAGACATGCATTCCGTCGCGCCGCCGTTCACGAAGATCGTGGTCGGCGAAATCCGCGAAGCAGTGCAGCACCCGAACGCCGATCGCCTGCGCGTGTGCCAGGTGGACGTAGGGCAGGGCGCGTTGCTCAACATCGTTTGCGGTGCACCCAATGCCCGTATCGGCATCAAGGTGCCATGCGCATTGGTGGGGGCCGAGTTGCCGCCCGGCGATGACGGCAAACCGTTCGTGATCAAACTAGGCAAGCTGCGCGGCGTTGAAAGCCAGGGCATGCTGTGCTCGGCGCGCGAGCTGCAGCTCAGCGACGACCATGGTGGCCTGCTGGAGCTGGCTGCCGATGCGCCCCTGGGCACCAATGTGCGCGATGTGCTGAAGCTGGATGACACCGTCTTCACGCTCAAGCTCACGCCCAACCTGGCGCATGCGCTGAGCGTGTACGGTGTGGCACGCGAACTGTCCGCGCTGACGGGCTCGCCGTTGCTGCAGCCGCAGATCAGGCCGGTACCGGCAACACACGACGCCAGGCTCGCGGTAAAAATCAGCGCGCCGGACTTGTGCGGCCGCTTCTCGGGCCGCGTGGTGCGCAACGTCAATACCAAAGCCACCACACCGCAGTGGATGGTCGATCGCCTGGCCCGCTGTGGCCAGCGCAGCGTGACGGCACTGGTGGACATCTCCAACTACGTGATGTTCGAGCTGGGCCGCCCATCGCATATTTTTGATCTGGACAAGATTCATGGCGCGCTGGATGTGCGCTGGGGCAAGGCTGGCGAACAGCTCAAGCTGCTCAACGGCAACACCGTGACGGTAGACGAAGCTGTGGGTGTGATTGCCGATGACCAGCAGGTTGAGTCGCTGGCCGGCATCATGGGCGGCGATTCCACCGCTGTGTCTGACGACACCCGCAATGTCTATGTTGAGGCGGCTTTCTGGTGGCCGCAGGCCATCCAGGGGCGTTCGCGCCGCTTCAACTTTTCCACCGACGCCGGCCACCGCTTCGAGCGCGGCGTAGACCCGAGCCAGACGGTCGAACATATCGAGCACATCACCCGGCTGATCCTGGACATTTGCGGTGGTGAAGCGGGCCCCATGGATGACCAGACCGCGAGCCTGCCCGAACGCAAGCCTGTGAGCCTGCGCGTAGCGCGCGCGGCCAAGGTGATCGGCATGCCGCTGGACGAAGCGCAGTGCACAGACGCGCTGAAGCGGCTCGGGCTGCCAGTCAGCGCCGCTGCCGGTGTGCTGACGGTGACCCCGCCGCCGTACCGCTTCGACCTGACGATCGAAGAAGACCTGATCGAAGAAGTGGTGCGCATCATCGGCTACAGCCAGCTGCCCACCACCCCGCCGTTGGCGCCCCCCC
>CALRYY010000002.1:0-95807 GCA_943372515.1 Ramlibacter sp. 2FC
CTGACGGCAGGTGCCGGCGCCGGTGGCGCCGCCGCCGGCGTCAAGCGTGACGCCGTCACCAACTACGAAGTGGACAAGACGGTGCGCGTGGTGCGCAGCGCCACAGGCAACATCCGCCGGCTGAACGCGGCCGTCATCGTCAACCACGCCACCAGGGCAGGTGCCGACGGCAAGCCGGTGACCACGGCCATCCCGCCCGCGCAGATGGAGCAGATCAACGCCCTGGTGCGCGAGGCCATGGGCTTCAGCAAGGAGCGTGGCGACTCGGTCAACGTGGTGAACGCACCCTTTACCCAGGTGGTGGAGCCCAAGGCGGCCGACCTGCCCTGGTGGCGCCAGCCGGACAACCTGGACCTGGCGCGCACGTTTGCGCCCTGGCTGGCCCTGCCCCTGGTGGCGCTGATCATCATCCTGGGCCTGGTGCGTCCGGCCATGCGCGCCGCGCGCCCCGTGCCGCTGGCCCAGCGCGTGCTGTCCACCAGCGTGCAGGACGCCATCGCCCTGCCCACGCCTGAAGGCATGGACGGCAAGGTCACCATCACGGGCGCCGACCCGTCAGTGCCGCTGCTGCCCACTGCGCAGGCGGCGGCCCAGCAGGCGCGCAACGCCCAGCTCGACAACATCCGCCAGCTTGCCAAACAGAACCCCGCCACCGTGGCGAACGTGGTTCGCAGCTGGGTCAACCAGCCCGCATAAAGAGCCGAATACACCACCATGGCTACAGCCGAACCCACCGAAGACGAAGGCGTACACGCCAGCGCCATCCTGATGCTCGCCCTGGGCGAGGAATGCGCGGCCGAGGTGTTCAAGTACCTCGCGCCCAAGGAAGTCCAACGCCTGGGCGAACGCATGGCGCGCCTGACCACCGTGGCCGATGTGCAGTTTGACGACGTGCTGGCACGCTTTGAAGGCGAGGTCGATTCGCAACGCTCGCTGGTCAGCGACACCGGCGCCTACGTGAGCAACGTGCTCAAGCTGGCGCTGGGCGAAGACAAGGCAGGGCTTTTGATCGACCGCATCGTGCAGGGCCGCGACGTGAGCGGCATTGAAAGCCTGAAGTGGATGGATGCGCAGGCCGTGGCCGAGCTGATCCGCAATGAACATCCGCAGATCATCGCGTCCATCCTGGTCCATCTGGACCGCGACCAGGCGTCCAGCGTGCTGACCGCGTTTGACGACCGCACCCGCAACGATGTGGTGCTTCGCATCGCCACGCTGGACGGCATCCAGCCCAATGCACTGAAAGAGCTCAACGAAGTGCTGTCCAAGGTGCTGGCCGGCGGCGAACGCATCCGCAAGCAGCCGCTGGGTGGCGTGAAGACCGCCGCCGAAATCCTGAACTTCCTGGGCGCCAGCGCGGAGACCGCCGTGCTGGACGCCATTCGCGGCGGCGACGCGGACCTGGCGCAAAAGATCGAAGACCAGATGTTCACGTTTGACGACCTGATGAAGCTGGACAACAAGGCGATCCAGCTGGTGCTGCGTGAAGTGGCCAACGACGCGCTGATCATTGCGCTCAAGGGCGCCGAGCCCGAGATGCGCGAGAAGATCTTCAGCAACATGAGCTCGCGTGCGGCCGAAACGCTGCGCGAAGACCTGGAGTCCAAGGGCCCGGTGCGCTTGTCCGAGGTGGAAGCGCAGCAAAAGGAAATCCTGAAGACAGTGCGCCGCCTGGGCGACGAAGGCCAGATCATGATTGGAGGCGGGGGCGATGAGAGCTTTGTCTGACGCCACCGCCGCGCCCGGGGCACCTGTTGCGCCGGCTGCGGCCCCCGCCAGCCGCATCATCTCGGCCGAAGCCCTGCGCGGCGTGGCCGCGTATTCGCTGGGCGAGCTGTCCACCCAGGTCAGCACGGGGCGCAACCTGGGCCCGCGCGACCTGGCCAACGAAACCGCGCGCGCTGCCTATGCGCTGGGGCGCCGCCGCGGCTTTGAGCAGGGCGCGCGCACAGGCCTGCAGCAAGGCTACAGCGAAGGCTCGCAGGCGCTGGATGATTTTGAATCCCGCAAGGCGGCTGACATTGCACGCCAGATGCAGGACCTGGTGGACGGCTTTCGTGGCGAAATGGCCGCGTTGCAGTCGCAGGTGGCCAGCGACCTCGTGTCGCTCGCGGTGGACATTGCGCGCCAGGTGCTGCGCCGCGAACTGGCCACCGACGCCACGTCGCTGCTGCCCGTGGCCACCGAGGCGCTGCGCGCCCTGGGTGAAGGCGCCAGCCAGCTGGAGGTGCGCGTGCACCCCGACGACGCCACGCTCTTGCGCAATCACCTGCAGACCGTGCCCGCCGCACGGGCCTGGCAACTGACCGAAGACACCACCCAACACCGCGGCGGCTGCCGCGTGGAGGCCGACACCGGCGTGGCCGACGCCAGCTTTGAAGCACGCTGGCAGGCTGTGATGGCCGCCCTGGGCCGCGAAGGCGAGCCCCAGCCATGAACAACGCCCCCATGGCAACCACCTCGCGCCTGGGCGCCCACCTGCGCGCGCACAGCGCGCTCATCACACCCGGCGTGCCGCTGGCCGTCAGCGGCCGGCTGGTGCGGGTGTCGGGCCTGATCATGGAGGCCACCGGCCTGCGTCTGCCCCTGGGCAGCGTGTGCCGCGTGCGTGACGGTGAACAGATGACCGAGGCCGAAGTGGTCGGCTTCTCCAAAGGCCGCCTGTTCCTCATGCCCACCGGTGACCTGCAGGGCCTGTCGCCCGGCGCCACGGTGCAGCCCATCACCTACCCGTTTGAAGGTCTGCACTACGGCATGCCACCGGCGCCTGCGCAGGGCCGCAACCCGCATGCGCGCCGCCTGCCCATGGGTGACGCCCTGCTGGGCCGCGTGGTGGACCCGGCCGGCCAGCCGCTGGACCATGGCGGGCCCCTGTTTGGCGTGCATTCCGAGCCGCTGGTGCGCGAACCCATCAATGCCATGGAGCGCGACCCTGTGCGCGAGCCGCTGGACGTGGGCGTGCGCGCCATCAACGCATTGCTGACCGTGGGCCGTGGTCAGCGCCTGGGCCTGTTTGCAGGCTCGGGCGTGGGCAAATCGGTGCTCATGGGCATGATGGCCCGTTACACCAAGGCCGACGTGACCATCGTGGGCCTGGTGGGCGAGCGCGGGCGTGAAGTCAAGGAATTTGTCGAAGACATCCTGGGTGAAGAAGGCCGCAAGCGCGCGATTGTGGTGGCCGCACCGGCCGATTTGCCGCCGCTCATGCGCATGCAGGGCGCAGCCTATGCCACGGCGCTGGCCGAACACTTCCGCGACCGGGGCAAGCACGTGCTGCTGCTCATGGATTCGCTCACCCGCTATGCCATGGCCCATCGCGAAATGGCGCTGGCCCTGGGCGAGCCGCCCGCCACCAAGGGTTACCCGCCGTCGGTGTTTGCCCGGCTGCCGCAGCTGGTGGAGCGCACCGGCAACGGCCTGAACGGCTGCGGCTCCATCACGGCGTTCTACACCGTGCTGGCCGAGGGCGACGACCAGCAGGACCCGATTGCCGACAACGCGCGCGCCATCCTGGACGGCCATTTCGTGTTGACCCGCTCGCTGGCCGAGCAGGGGCATTACCCGGCGATTGACATCGAGCAATCGATCTCGCGCGTGATGCACAACGTGACCGACCCGCGCCAGCAGCAGCTGGCGCGCGACCTGAAGGCCCTGTATTCGCGCTACCAGCGCAACCGCGACCTGCTGGCCGTGGGCGCCTATGTGCCCGGCGGCGACCCGCTGTCAGACACAGCGATCCGCCTGTACCCGCAGGTGGCGGCCTTTTTGCAGCAGGACATGCGCCACGGCGCTTCATTGACACAAAGCACCGCCGCGCTGCAGGCGCTGGTGGCACAAACCACAGGACCGGGAGCCACACCATGATGAAAAACGTATTGCCCCTGTTGATCGACCGTGCCCAGGTGCTGCGCGACAAGCACGTGGCGCAGGCGCGCGAAACGCTCACCACGCTGCAGACGGCGCAGCAGGTGCTGCAGCGCCTGGATGATTTCCGCGCGGAATTCATCGCCCGTTCGCCCGCGGCCAGCGGCGCCACGGCCGACACGCAGGCGCTGCTGGATTACCAGCAGTTCGTGGGCCGGCTGGACGAAGCCATTGGCCAGCAGCGCCAGGAATGCGCGCGCAGGCAGCAGCGCAACGACGCGGCCCAGCGCCAGCTGCTGGACAGCCAGCGGCGCGTGGTGGCGTTGCAATCCTGGCAGCGCCGCGAGGCAGCCGCCCTGGTGGCCAAGGACAACCGCCGCACCCAGCGCGAGGCCGATGAATTTGCCACCCGTGCCGCTGGCCGGTACACCGGCGAGGCCCTGCAATGAGCCTGAGCGCACTGCCCGCACGCATGCCGGCTGCTGCGGCCACCGCCTCTGCCGCATCCGCGCCCCATGGCCCAACCGCTGGTGCCGCCACGCCAGGCGAAGGCGACAATGTATTTGCAGCCCTGCTCGCGGGGCTGGGCGAAGCGGCACCGCCTGCGCCGGCAAGTGATGGCGCTGCGGCCGTGCCCGCCGATGTGTCGCTGAATGCCGATGCTGTGGCGGGGGACACTGCCCAGCCTGCAGCGGCACCCGACCCCCTGGCCGGCATGGCGCTGCTGCTGGCGCACTACACGCCGGGCGCCGCACCAGTTGCTGTCGCAGGGCCAACCGACGCGCCGGGCGCATCTTGCGCTTCACTGCCTGCGGCCAATTTCTCGACACAGCCCTCGACACTACCCTCGTCACTGCCCCCGGCACTGCCGGCAACCCTGCCTGCGGCGCCAGTGGTTGCACCGTCTGCAACCACTCCCCCGCCGACGCTGGCCGGCACAGACCTGTTCAATGCCCCCGGGCTTGAGCGCCCTGACCTGGCCGGGCCAGCTGCCACGACCCTGCCGCCTGCCCTGGCGGCGGATGCCGAGCCGGTGCAGGCCGCAGGTGACCCCCAGGTCGTGCTGCAAGCCTTGCCCGACATGGCTTCGCTCACGGCCGGCTGGGCCACAGCGCCCGCGCCCCCCATCGCACAGGGGCCGGCTGGCGCCGCGCCTGTGTACCAGGCCGAGCTGCCGTCGCGCCCTGGCGAAGCCGCCTTTGCCGGCGACCTGGCCGCGCAGGTGACGGTGCTGGTGGAAGGCGGATTCCAGCATGCCGAGCTGCGGCTGAACCCGAGCGAACTGGGGCCCATCCAGATCCAGCTGAGCGTCAGCGCGCAGGCCAACACGGCCGACATCAGCTTTTCGGCCGTGCATGGCCTCACGCGCGAAAGCATCGAGCGGGCACTGCCTGAGTTGCGCGAGATGCTGCAGTCGCAGGGCCTGAGCCTGGGCCAGGCCGGTGTATCGGGTGGCCAGCAGCAGCCTGGCGACGGGCGCGACGGCGCACAGGCGCAGGGCCGCCCCACGCGGTCTGGTTCAGCGCCGAGCGGCGATGGCGCACCGGCAGTTGCCGGCCTGCATGGCCTGGGCGGCCTGGCTGCAGCACCGCGCGCCACCCGCGGCATGCTCGACCTGTACGCCTGAGCGCCGGGGCGGCGCCCTGGTTGCACGCCGACCGGCAACACGAAAAGGACGGCTTTTAAGGGGGCTTATCGGCGCATCGAAGCATGCCGGTGCTTCGCACAATGGACTCATTCCACAGGAGCCATGATGTCCGCTGAAACCCCCGCTGAAGCACCCAAGAAATCCGGCAAGAAAAAGCTGATCATCCTCATTGCGCTGGTGCTGGTGCTGGCCGGCGGCGGCGGTGGCGCGGCCTGGTTCTTCCTCATGAAGCCGGCCGACGGCGCCAAGGTGGCGGAGAAGAAAAAGCCACCGGCCAAGCCCGTGTTTTCACCGCTGGAGGTGTTTACCGTGAACCTCAAGGACGAGCGCGGCGAGCGCTTTGCGCAGGTGGGTGTGACGCTGGAACTCAAGGACGCGGCCGCCGAAAACGAACTCAAGGAACGTCTGCCGTCTGTGCGCAACGAGATCCTGTTGCTGCTGTCGTCCAAACGCATTGATGAACTGTTGACCGATGAAGGCAAGCGCGAGCTGGCCCAGCAGATCCGTACGCGGGCGGCCCACGGCATGGGTGTGGTGCCGGACGAGCCTGAAGCCGCGCCGGCGCCTGCGCCTGCGGGGGCCCGCCCCGCCACAGTGGTGGCCGCGCGTAAGGCCGAACCGGTGGAGAACCCGGTGCAAAACGTGCTGTTCTCGCAGTTCATCGTGCAGTAAGGCCACCCCATGGCACAACCCCTGTCACAGGAAGAAGTCGACGCGCTGCTGGCCGGTGTGAACGGCGAAGACCCCGCTGACGGTGCGGGTGACGCCAGCGGCGACGGCACCGGCGTGCGCACCTACGACCTGAGCAGCCAGGAGCGCATCGTGCGCGGGCGCATGCCCACGCTGGAGATCGTGAATGAGCGCTTTGCGCGCAACTTTCGTGTCGGCGTCTTCAACTTCATGCGGCGCAACCCAGACATTGCGGTGGGCGCCGTCAAGGTCCAGAAATTCAGCGCGTTCCTGCGCAACGTGGCCGTGCCGGCCAACATCAACGTCATGCATGTGCGCCCCCTGCGGGGCTCGGGCCTGCTGATCTGTGACCCGGTGCTGGTGTACACGGTGATCGACACCCTGTTTGGCGGCTCGGGGGCCAACCCGGCGCGCATCGAGGGGCGTGAGTTCTCGGCCACCGAGCAGCGCATCATCCTGCGCCTGGTGGAGGTGATTGCAGCCGAATACGCGAAATCCTGGGCGGCCATCTACCCTATCGAGCTGGAATACGCGCGCTCTGAAATGAACACGCAGTTTGCCAACATTGCCACGCCATCCGAGATCGTGGTGACCACCACGTTCCGCGTGGAGTTTGGCGACAACGGCGGTGACCTGCACATCTGCATCCCCTATTCGACCTTCGAGCCGATCCGCGAAATCCTGTATTCCCCGCTGCAGGGTGACCAGGGCGGCCCCGACCGCCGCTGGGTCTCGCTGCTGACGCAACAGATCAAGGCCGCCACCGTGGAGCTGGCGGCCGAGCTGGCCCACAGCCAGGCCACCGTGGGTGAACTCATGGGCCTGAAGGTGGGCGATTTCATCGAGCTGGACCGCATGCCCACGCTGATGGCCAAGGTAGATGGTGTGCCCGTATTCGAATGTGACTACGGCACGCTGGGCGCACGCTACGGCGTGCGCATCCGTGAATTCATGACCCAGACCAGCGCCGACGCGGCGCCGGGCGGGTCTTTGCAATGACCCGACTCAGGAGCTGACACATGGCCAACACCGCCAACGCGACCCCCACCGCACTGGACCAGGAACCCTTGGCCGACGACTGGGCATCGGCACTGGCCGAAGCCGGCCAGGCCCAACCCGTGGCAACCGGACCCACGATCTTCAACGAGCTGGGCGCGGGTGTGGCACCCGCCAATCGCGACGACATCGACATGGTGCTGGACATCCCGGTGCAGCTGACCGTGGAGCTGGGCCGCACGCGCATTCCCATCAAGCACATCCTTCAGCTCGCGCAAGGCTCGGTGATCGAGCTGGACGCACTGGCCGGCGAACCCATGGACGTGCTGGTCAACGGCTTTCTGATCGCGCAGGGCGAGGTGGTGGTGGTGAACGACAAGTTCGGCATCCGCCTGACCGACATCGTGACGCCGTCCGAGCGCATGCGCCGGCTGAGCCGTTGAAGGGGGACACGCAATGCAATCGACGACCTGGTCGCTGCTGATGCTGGTGGTGGTGCTGGCGCTGATCCCCGCGTCGCTGTGGGTCATGAAACGCCTGCAGACGATCCGCCCGGGCGGCGCCGCACGCCAGCTGGAGATCATGGACCAGCTGCCGCTGGGCCCGCGTGAACGCGTGGTGCTGGTGCGCGTGCACGGCCGCGTGCTGGTGCTGGGCGCCACCGCGCAGCAGATCACGCTGCTGGGCGAGGCGCCCGATCCGCACCCCGCCACTGTGCCGTTCCCGCAGGTGCGCCCATGAAATTGTCAAAAGTTGGGGCGCTGGCATTGCCCCTGGCCCTGCTGGCCGGCGGCGCCCTGGCGCAAAGCCTGCCGGTGGGCGTGGGCGTGGTGGCGCAGACCAGCGGCAACACCACCACCTATTCGGTGCCGGTGCAAACACTGCTGGTGTTTGGCGCGCTGTCGTTCCTGCCGGCCATCCTGCTTTTGATGACCAGCTTTACCCGGCTGATCATTGTGCTGAGCCTGTTGCGCCAGGCGCTGGGCCTGCAGACCACACCGCCCAACCAGGTGCTGGTGGGCATGAGCCTGTTCCTCACGTTCTTCATCATGGGGCCTACCCTGGACAAGGTGTACCAGGACGCCTACAAACCCTACAGCGAACAGAAAATGAGTTTTGAAGATGCGGTAGCCAGGGGCTCGGACCCGCTGCGCGCCTTCATGCTCAAGCAAACGCGCGAGGCCGACCTGGCCCTGTTCAACCGCATTGCCGGCGCCGACGCCAACACACCGCCTGGCAAGACGCCGCTGCGCGTGGTGGTGCCCGCATTCGTCACGAGCGAGCTGAAGACCGCTTTCCAGATCGGCTTCATGGTGTTCATCCCGTTCATCGTGATTGACCTGATCGTGGCCAGTGTGTTGATGTCCATGGGCATGATGATGCTGTCGCCCGTGCTGGTGGCGCTGCCGTTCAAGCTCATGCTGTTTGTGCTGGCCGATGGGTGGAATCTGCTGATTGGTTCGCTGGTGGCCAGCTTTGGCGGTGCCACATGACGCCAGAGGCGGTGCTGCAGTTTGGCCGCATGGCCATGGAAATCCTGATCGCCGTGGCGGCGCCCGCGCTGCTGACGGCACTGGTGGTGGGCCTGGCCGTGAGCCTGTTTCAGGCCGTCACACAGATCAACGAAGCCACGCTGTCATTCCTGCCCAAGCTGCTGGCCGTGCTGGCATCGCTGGCCGTATCAGGCCCCTGGATGATCTCGGTGCTGGTGGACTGGATCCGCCAGGTCATCACCAGCATCCCGGCTGCGGTGGGCTGAGGTGGGGCCGGGCATGGTGACGTTTTCGCAGGTGCAGCTGGACGCATGGCTGGCCGGTGCGCTGCTGCCGTTCATCCGCATCCTGGCGCTGTTTTCAGCGGCGCCGCTGTTGTCACACAAATCATTCCCCGTGCGCGCCCGCGTGGCGCTGGCCGGCGCCATTGCGTTTGTGGTGGCCCCGTTTGCCAACGTGCCGCCTGGCTTGACCATGGCGTCAGCCACCGGCCTGGGCCTGGTGGCCCAGCAGGTGGTGATCGGCCTGGCACTGGGCTTTGCGGCGCGGCTGCTGTTTGCGGTGTTTGAAATCGCGGGCGAATTCATCGGCCTGCAGATGGGCTTTTCATTCGGTGGCTTTTTTGACCCCAACGGCGGCAGTGAATCTGCTGTGGGCAGCTGGTTGAACACGCTGGGCATGATGCTGTTTGTAGCGCTGGACGCGCACCTGGTGCTGATCGACGCGCTGGTGGCCACGTTCGCAAGCTTCCCCATCTCTGCAGACCCCTTCGCCGCGTTCGCGCAGTTGCGGCTGGACCGGCTGGGCGCGGATGTGTTCCGCCTGGCACTGTCCCTTGCGTTACCGGCCACCATCCTGATGCTGTTCGTGAACATCGTGCTGGGGTTTGCGTCGCGTGTGGCGCCGCAGTTGTCGATTTTCTCTGTGGGGTTTCCCGTGACCTTGCTGACCGGTCTTGCTGTGCTGGCGTACGGAACAGGTCATCTGTTGGGGCCGATGCAGGAAGCGTTGACGATCTTCCTGGCGCCGCTTCGGTAGAGAGATGGCTGTCATCCCGGACTTGATCCGGGATCCACGTCGGCCGGTCAATGCGCGCTCGAGCGCGATCACAACCGTTGCATGGATTGCGGGTCAAGCCCGCAATGACAGCCTTTCCTGGATCACGGATCAAGTCCGGGATGACCGCCGTTTGTGGATCGCCGGCAAGGTCTCAGGCTTCTTGCGGATTCAGCAACCCATGCTTCAACGCATAGTGCGTCAGTTCTGCGTGCGTGGAGAACTTCATCTTCTCCAGCAACCGCGCCCGGTACACCGCCACAGACTTCGGCGTCAAATCGAGCTGACGCGCAATATCGGCCAGCTGCTGCCCACCCGCGATCATCACCAGCAGCTGCTGTTCGCGGTCTGACAGGCGCTCGTGGGGCAGGTTGCGCGTGGGGGCGCCCAGCTGGTCGACCAGCAGGGACGCGACCGCCGGTGATATGTACTTGCGGCCCTGGCCCACTTGGCGGATCGCGTCAATCAGCACGGCTGAATCGGCGGATTTGTTCAGGTAGCCATACGCGCCTGCACGCAGTGCCTTCACCGCGTACTGGTCTTCTGGGTACATGGACACGACCAGGGTGCGCGGCGCGCCACCCTGGCGCTGCAGCGCCTCGATGATGTCCAGGCCTGACGCGCCGGGCAGGTTGATGTCGACCACCACCACATCGCACGGGGTGCTGGCCAGCACGGCTTGCAGCTCGTCCCAGCTGCCGGCCTCGCCCACGATGCTCAGGCCGGCTTCGCCGTCCAGCATGTCGCGCATGCCGCGGCGTATCAGCGTGTGGTCGTCCAGCAGGATCAGGCGGGTCATGCGGCCAGTACCTCGTGTGTCGGGTCCGCCAGCGGCACCCACAGCAGCAACGTGGTGCGCCCGCGGGCCGATGAAATGTCCACCCGGCCGTCCACCGCGCGCGCGCGCTCGCCCAGGCCGCGCAGGCCCAGCGAGCCGGGCTTGCGCAGGTCGGCGCTGGAGTAGCCGCAGCCGTTGTCGCTGACTTCCATGGACAGCACGCCGGTGCCGTGGTGCACGTCCACACTCACCTGGTTGACGCCGCTGGCGTGCTTGGTGATGTTGGTCAGGGCTTCTTGCAGCGTGCGGTACACGGCCATGGCCACGCGCGGGTCGGCCTGTACCGACGCCACGTTGCAACTGAAGCGAACGCCGATTTCCGTGCGTTCGCGAAACTCGCGAACCTGCCACTCCAGTGCGGCGATCAAGCCCGCATCCAGGATGGGCGGGTGCAGGTTGCGCATGATGCGCTGCGTGGCCTGGGCGGCCTGCGCCAGCGTCTGCAGGGCGCGCCGCGCACGCTCGGCCTGGGGCCCTGGGGCCTGGCGTTCAATGATTTCCAGATCGAGCTTGACGGCGGTCAGCGTGCCGCCCACGTCGTCGTGGATCTCTCGGGCAATGGCGGTGCGCTCCTCGTCGATCACGGTTTGCAGCCGGGCCGACAGGTTGCCCAGCTGTTGCTGTGATTCCAGCAAACGGGCTTCGGTGGCGGCCTTCTCGCGGCGCACGCGTGATGCGCTGAGCGCATTGCGCACCGCCATGCCCAGGCGGGCCAGCCGGCTTTTGACGAGGTAGTCGTCCACGCCGCGGCGCATGGCTTCCACTGCCGTGTCTTCGCCGATCACGCCCGACACGATGATGAACGGTGGCGGGTCCGCCAGGGCGCTGACGATTTCAAACGCCTCGCTGCTGGAAAAGCCCGGCAGGTGGTGGTCTGACACCACCAGGTCCCAGGGTTGCTGCGCGAGCGCATCGTGCAGCCCGGCGGCGGTCTCCACGCGTGTGGCCTCGGCCTGCACGCCCTGCAGGGCCAGGCGGGCCACGAGCATTTCGTAGTCCAGTTGCGAATCTTCGATGACGAGCAGTTGAAGGGCCATGGTCTTGGGGTATTGGGTGGCCTCAAGCATAGGTTTGGGCCGCCGCCGCCGTCGCCAGAAAAGGGGGGGTAAATCCCCGCTAGTCGCGCGATGGGCTGGTTACACCCCGGCCAACAATCATCAGCACCCAGCCCATTCAGGCCCGCCCGGGCCCTGCGTGAGCAACCCAACCAGGAGCTGCACCGTGTCTTCCATTCTTGCTGTTGATGATTCAGCCGCCATGCGCCAGATGCTGGCCTTCACCCTCAAATCGGCCGGCCATCAGGTGACCGAGGCCGTGGATGGGGTAGACGCGCTGGAAAAGATGCAGGGTCGCAATTTTGATGTGGTGCTGACCGACCACAACATGCCCCGCATGGACGGCCTCGCACTGACGCGGTCGCTGCGTTCGCAGGAGCGCTTTCGCACCGTGCCGGTGCTGATCCTGACCACCGAGTCGGGTGATGACATCAAGCAGGCCGGGCGTGCGGCCGGTGCCACCGGCTGGCTGGTCAAGCCGTTTGACCCGGCCCGCCTCATTGAAGTGATCCGCAAGGTTGCCGGCTGAGCCGGTCCACAGGAATCCAGGAGTTTCCCCCCATGAATGCAACCCCCGAACCAACCAGCGGCAACAGCAACGGCAACGGTGCCGGCGGCTTTGACCTGACGCAGTTTTACCAGGTGTTTTTTGAAGAGGCTGGTGAAAACCTGGCCAGCATGGAGCAGCTTCTGCTGGGCCTGGATGTCGCTGCGCCCGAAGACGAAACGCTGCACGCGATCTTTCGCTGCGCACATTCCATCAAGGGCGGCGCGGCCACTTTTGGCTTTGAGGACCTGGCCGCCCTGACCCACACCATGGAGACGCTGCTGGACAAGTTGCGCCGCCACGAGATGAATCCGTCTGCAGCGATGGTCGACACCCTGCTGCAGGCCGGGGACGCACTGCAAGCCATGTTGCAGCGCCGCCAGGACGCAGACAGCACGCCGGTGGATGTGAGCAGCATTGCCGCGCAGCTGGGCGGGTTTGTGAACGGTACAGGCATAGCGCCGCCCGCAGCCGCGCCGGCTTGCGCGCCTGTAGCCGCCGCACCCGCGCCCGTGGCGCCACCAGCGCCCCAGGCCAGCGGCCTGCGCGACCTGGAAGTCCTGGCCGGCCCGCTGGGCCACCCGTCGGTGGCCGACGATCTGCTCACGCTGTTTTGCGAAGTCACCGGCGCGGGTGACCTGGTGCGCGCCGAAGCTTTGCCCGGCCAGGCCGAAGGCTGCGTGCGCTTTCGCCTGCGCACGCAGACGCCTGACGCAGACCTGCTGGACCTGTGCGGCTTTCATGTGCCGCGCGAGAACATCCGCATTGCGCCGTGGCCCGCAGACAACCCCGGCTACGGCCTGTTTGACGACACACCGGTCGTGGCGGCCGCTGCGGCGGTGATTGCCGCTGCCGCCGCACCCGCCGCCACACCCGCCGCTACACCCGCCGCCACACCTGTGGCCGTGGCCACCAAGTCCCCCAAGCGCGCCGCCACCGGCGCCGACACGACCATCCGTGTGGCCGTGGACAAGGTGGACCAGCTTATCAACCTGATGGGCGAGCTGGTCATCACCCAGGCCATGCTGGCCCAGCGCGCCAGCGGCCTGGACAGCCACGCCCACCAGCAGCTGGTGGCCGGCCTGGCTGACCTGGAGCGCACCACGCGCGACCTGCAGGACTCGGTTATGTCCATCCGCATGATCCCCATGGCCGATGTGTTCAACCGCTTCCCGCGCATGCTGCGCGACCTGGCCCAGCGGCTGGAAAAGCAGGTGGAGTTCCACACCGTGGGCGAGGCCACCGAGCTGGACAAGAGCATGATCGAAAAGATCACCGACCCGCTGACGCACCTGGTGCGCAATTCAGTGGATCACGGCATTGAGCTGCCTGCCGAACGCCTGGCCGCCGGCAAGCCGGCCCACGGCACGCTCACGCTCAGCGCCCAGCATGCGGGCGGCTGCATCCTGATCCAGGTGCGCGACGACGGCCGTGGCCTGGACCGCGAACGCATCCTGGCCAAGGCCCGCGGCAACGGCATGGTGCTGAGCGACAACATCACCGATGCCGAGGTCTGGCAGCTGATCTTTGCGCCCGGCTTTTCCACCGCCGAGATCGTGACCGAGGTGTCCGGGCGCGGCGTGGGCATGGACGTGGTCAAGCGCAACATCCTGGCGCTGGGCGGCTCGGTTGACCTGGATTCAGCCCCCGGCCTGGGCACCTGTGTGAGCGTGCGCCTGCCGCTGACGCTGGCCATCCTGGACGGCATGTCGGTGTCTGTTGAAGAGGAGCTGTACGTGCTGCCCCTGGCCGGCGTGATGGAGTCGTTCCAGGCGCCTGCGGCCAGCATCAAGACGCTGGCCGGAGGCGGGCGTGTGGTGAAAGTTCGTGAAGACTACCTGCCCATCGTGGCGCTGGACAAGACCTTCAGCGTGCAGCGCCTGAACGACCAGCCCGACCAGCTGATGCTGGTGATTGTGGAGTCCGAGGGCCGCCAGGTCGCGCTGCAGGTGGACCGCCTGGTCGGCCAGCAGCAGGTCGTGGTCAAGAACCTGGAGGCCAATTACCGCCGCGTGCCCAACGTATCGGGCGCCACCATCATGGGTGACGGCCGTGTCGCGCTGATCCTGGACATCGGCGCGCTGGTGCGCGGTGCCCGCTACTGATAAATCCCTATCAAGTCCTGCAATACGTAGCCGAAACAACCGTCTGACAAACCCAAAACTCCGAGATAAAACCATGAACTTCATCCGTAACTTCAGGATCGGCACCCGCCTGACCCTGGGCTTTGGCTTTCTGCTGGTGATGCTGGTGGCCATGAGCCTGCTCAGCCTGAACCGCATGTCCGAGATCCAGATGCGCCTGGACGACATTGCCAACGTCAGCAACGAACAGGTGCGCGACGCCAACGAAATGCTGGTGTCCATCAACCGCTCCACGGCTGCGGGTACCGAGCTGGTGCTGGCCGCCACGCCGGCCGAACGCGACGCCGCGCTGACCAAGCTGGCGCACGAACGCAGGGACTACGACGCCGCCGAGACCGCGCTGGTCAAGGCACTTGAGGCCGGCTCGACCGCCAAGGAGCGCGAGATGCTGGCTGCCATCCAGAAGCAGAAGCTTGCGGCGCGCCCGTACATGAACGAGCTGGTCGATGCCGTGAAGGCCGGCAAGACGGCCGATGCGCGCAAGCTGCTGGCTGACCAGGTGCGCCCGGCGCAGACCCAGTGGCTCAAGCTGATCGATGAGATGGTTGACTACCAGGACAAGGACACAGCCGCCGCCGCCAAGGCCGCTGCCGCCAGCTATGTGATGACCCGCAACATCATGATTGGCGCCGCCGTTGTGATCGTGCTGCTGGGCGCGCTGTCCGCGCGCCTGATCACCACCAGCATCACCGGGCCGATCGCCCAGGCCGTGACAGTGGCCGAAACCGTGGCCAAGGGCGACCTGACGATCAGCATCCGCAGCGTGGGCAGCGACGAGCCCGCCCGTTTGCTGCATGAACTGGAGCTGATGACGCAATCGCTGGCCCGGGTGGTGTCCCAGGTGCGCGAGGGCAGTGAGTCCATCGCCGCGGGCACCAGCCAGATTGCCAACGGCAATGACGACCTGTCGCAACGCACTGAAGAGCAGGCGTCCAACCTGCAGCAGACAGCAGCTTCCATGGAGCAGCTGGGTGGCACGGTGCGCAACACGTCTGATACTGCCCGCCAGGCCAGCCAGCTGGCGGCCACCGCCAGCTCGGCCGCCGAGCAGGGCGGGCGCGTGGTGGACGAAGTGGTCACCACCATGGATGACATCCGCACGTCCAGCCGCAAGGTCAGCGACATCATTGGCGTGATCGACGGCATTGCGTTCCAGACCAACATCCTGGCGCTGAACGCGGCCGTGGAAGCCGCCCGTGCCGGCGAGCAGGGCCGCGGCTTTGCCGTGGTGGCCGCCGAGGTGCGCAGCCTGGCGGGCCGCTCGGCCGATGCCGCGCGTGAAATCAAGGGCCTGATCAGTGACAGCGTGGGCAAGGTCGAGACCGGCAGCAAGCTGGTGGGCGACGCCGGGCGCACCATGACCGACATCGTGTCGCAGGTGCGCCGCGTGAGCGACATGATCAGCGAGATCAGCACGGCCGCCGCCGAACAGACCCAGGGTATCGGCCAGGTGGGCGAGGCGGTGACGCAGCTGGATCAAGTGACCCAGCAAAACGCCGCGCTGGTGGAAGAGCTGGCCGCAGCCGCGGGCAGCCTCAAATCACGCTCGGCCGAGCTGGTGGGTTCGGTGGCTTCTTTCCGCCTGGACCGCAGCCAGATGGCCGCGCCGCCGGCATCGCATGCCGCACTCGTTGCCGCACCTGCCCCAGTGGCGCGTGCCGCCAACCCATTGCCTGCCACCCGCACCGGCGCCCCTGCAGCCAGGCCAGCCGCACACGCAGCCGCTGCCCCCACGTCAGCCGCCCCCGCCCCGGCGGCCAGGCCGGCGCCTATTGTTTCGCCCGTGCGCCCCAAGGCGCCCGCCCTGTCTGCCCCTGCCGCCACCGCCAACGCGGGCAATGACGGCGAATGGACCCAATTCTGATAACGGAGCCCCACCATGGACATGATCACCGAAGGTACCCACATTGCCCGCCACGAAGCCGACCGCCGCATCCCGGCGGCCCAGGCCGGCGAATACCTCACCTACCGCCTGGGCGGTGAGGAATACGGCGTGGACATCCAGAAGGTCCAGGAAATCCGCTCGTACGAGCAGCCCACGCGCATTCCGAATGTGCCGCCCTTCATCAAGGGCGTGGTCAACCTGCGTGGCGTCATTGTCCCCATCGTGGACCTGCGCCTGAAGCTGCACTGCGCCACGGCCGAATACACCACGTTCACCGTCGTCATCGTGCTGGCCGTACAAGGCCGCGTGGTGGGCGTGGTGGTCGACTCCGTGTCGGACGTGCTGAACCTGGAGGCCGCCGCCATCAAGGAGCCGCCGGGCCTGGCCGGCGAGTCCGGCCCCGACTTCATCACCGGCATTGCCAGCGTGGGCGAGCGCATGCTGATGCTGGTGAATATTGAATCACTGCTGGGGGACGCCGCCTTGGGGGCGGCGGAGGCTGCATCATGAAATTCGCCAACATGAAACTGTGGGCTCGCCTGAGCCTGGCCTTCAGTGCGTTGCTGGCACTGCAGGTGCTGATGGCTGTGGCAGCGCTGCGCGAAATGCGCGAAATACAGAACGTGCAGGCGCGCCAGGCCATGCTGGCAGCCAGCCGCCAGGACGTGTTTGAATGGAATGCACTGACGCGTGCCAACGTGATCCGCGCGGTCATGCTGGCCAAGGCTGGCAGCCCCAAAGACCTGGCGGAATGGACGGGCGCCGAGATGAAGGCCACCTCTGCCCGCATCTCTGTGCTGCAAAAAGGCCTGGAGACCGGCCTGACTGACCCGAAGGCATTGGCCCTGATGGCCGACGTGGCCAAGGCCCGCAAGGCCTACCTGGACCTGCGCGCCGGCCTGATGGCGCGCCTGGCCCAGCCCAAGGAGGCTGCCAGCGCCCAGGCCGACATCGACAGCCAGATGCTGCCCTCGGCCGGCGGCTACCTGAAAACCCTGGACGCCGTGCTGGCCCATGTGGACCAGCAACAGGCCACCCACGCGCAGAACATGACTGCGGACTTGCGCCGCGCCATGACAAGCCTGATGGTGCTGTCGGCGGTGGCGCTGGCGCTGGGTGCACTGATGGCCTGGCTGGTGGCACGCAGCCTGGTGCGCCCGATCCGCGCGGTGATCGACAGCGCACGCACGATCGCCACCGGCGACCTGACGCAGGACGTGGCCCATACCCGCCACGACGAGCTGGGCGACCTGCAGCTGGCGCTGCGCGAGATGCAGGACTGCCTGCGCAAGATGGTGGCCGGCATCCGCTCGGGTACCGAAAGCGTGGGCGTGGCCACCACCCAGATCGCCAGCGGCAACCTGGACCTGAGCGCGCGCACCGAGCAAGCCGCCAGCAACCTGCAGCAGACCGCAGCCACCATGTCGCAGCTGACCGACACGGCCCGCCAGTCGGCCGCGTCTGCGCAGCAGGCCCATGACCTGGCCGGCACCGCCGCCGGTGTGGCCCGCCGTGGGGGCGACGTGGTGGCGCAGGTGGTGAGCACCATGAGCGAAATCCACGCCGGCTCCAGCCGCATTTCGGAGATCACCGGGGTGATCGACGGCATTGCCTTCCAGACCAACATCCTGGCGCTGAACGCGGCCGTGGAAGCCGCCCGTGCCGGCGAGCAGGGCCGCGGTTTTGCCGTGGTGGCCGCCGAGGTGCGCAGCCTGGCCGGCCGCTCGGCCGAGGCCGCGCGCGAGATCAAGGCGCTGATTGGCGCCAGCGTGCAAAAGGTCGACACCGGCACGCAGCTGGTACGCGACGCCGGCGCCACGATGGACGAGATCGTCCAGAGCGTGGCCCGCGTGACCCAGGCCCTGGGTGGCGTGACCGCCGCGTCCGAGGGGCAGTCGGGCAGCATCAATGAAATCAACCAGGCCGTGGGCCAGCTGGACAACATCACCCAGCAAAACGCCGCGCTGGTGGAAGAAGCCGCCGCCGCCGCCCAGAGCCTGAAGGACCAGGCCGCAGGCCTGACCCGCATGGTCACGTCGTTCCGGCTTTCGCCGGGCTTCGCCTGACCTGGCGCCAACCCAAAAAACTCATATAACCACGGAGCGAACGACATGAAAGTCAACCTGCCCGTTACCGGCGCTGAATACGAGCTGGCCGAGGGCCAGACGCTGGTGTCCACCACAGACCTGCAAAGCCACATCACCTATTGCAACGCCGCGTTCATCGCGGTCAGCGGCTACAGCCGCGAGGAATTGCTGGGCCAGCCGCACAACATGGTGCGCCACCCGGACATGCCGGCCGAAGCGTTTCGCGACATGTGGGAGACCATCCGCGGCGGGCGACCCTGGTCGCAGCTGGTGAAGAACCGCCGCAAGAACGGTGACCACTACTGGGTGCTGGCCAACGTCACGCCACTGATGGAAGGCGGCCAGCCCGTGGGCTACATGTCGGTGCGCACCAGGCCGGCGCGCGAGGCCGTGCGCCAGGCCGAGGCCCTGTACGCCAGCATGCGCGAGCAGGCCCAGGCCGGCACGTTGCGCGTGCGGCTCAATGGCGGGCAGCTGGAGCGCCGCGGCCTGCGCGGCACGCTCGCGCGGCTGGCCCGTCCGGGCGTTACGGCCAAGACGACGACTGCGCTGGTCAGCGTGTCGGCCGCTGCGTTTGCGACAGAGCTTCTGGCAGGCGCCGCCGGTCCGGTGGCGCTGGGAACAGCCATGGCGGCGCAGGTGGTGCTGCTGGCAGGCCTGTCGTGGTGGCTGCACCGCGCCATCACCGTGCCGCTGCGCGACGCCACGCTGATTGCCAACGCCATCGCGGCGGGCGACCTGACGCAGAGCTTTACCACCAACCGGTCAGACGAAGTGGGCGGCGCCCTGCGCGCGCTCAACCAGCTGCATGTGAACCTGCAGGCGATGGTGTCTGACGTGCGCAGCGAGGCCGAGCGCATTGACACGGCCGCCAACGAAATTGCCGCGGCCACGCACGACCTGTCGGGCCGCACTGAGTCGCAGGCCAGCAGCCTGCAGGAAACGGCGGCGGCCATTGAACAGATTGCCGCCACCGTGGGGCAAAACGCCAACAGCGCGGGCGAGGCCAGCCGCAAGGCGGGCGATGCCGGCCAGGTGGCCGAGCGCGGCAGCACCATGGTCAGCAAGGTGATTGCCAGCATGCAGGGCATCGAGGCTGCGTCCGGACGTATTGCCGCCATCAACGGCGTGATCGACGGCATCGCGTTCCAGACCAACATCCTGGCGCTCAACGCTGCCGTGGAAGCCGCCCGCGCCGGTGAGCAGGGCCGCGGCTTCGCCGTGGTGGCCGGCGAAGTACGCAGCCTGGCCCAGCGCAGCGCCGCTGCCGCGCAGGAGATCAAGCAGCTGATTGAAGAGTCACGCCAGCAGGTCGAGGGCGGGCGCGACATGGCCCAGGTCACGGGCAGGACCATGGACGAGATGGTAGGTGCAGTGCGCGACGTGGGCAGCCTGATCGAAGGCATTGCCGTGGCGTCGGTCCAGCAGTCGGGCGGCATCACCGAAGTGAACACCGCCGTGGCCCAGCTGGACACGGCCACGCAGCAGAACGCCGCGATGGTGGAGCAGTCCACCGCCACCACGCACCAGCTGCGCCAGCAGGCCCGTGCGTTGACCGAAGCCGTGCAGGTGTTCAAGGTGCGTCATGGTTGAAGCAGCAGCATCTGCAGCCGCCGTTGGCGAGCGCGACATCGAGTTCAATGCGGGTGACTTCGAACGTGTGCGCGCGATGATCCGGGCCAAAGCAGGCATTGACCTGAACCCGGGCAAGCAGAACATGGTGTACAGCCGGCTGTCGCGCCGCCTGCGCGAACGCGGCTACCGGGCGTTTCGCCCGTACCTGGATTCGCTGCAGACCGCAAGCGAAGCCGAATGGCAGGAATTCATCAATTGCCTGACGACCAACCTGACTTCGTTTTTTCGCGAGGCGCACCACTTTCCCATCCTGGCGGAACACTTGCGCCGGCGCCACCCGGCGCCCCAGCGCATCTGGTGCTGCGCGGCGTCTACCGGTGAAGAGCCCTACACCATTGCCATGACGGCGGTGGGCACGCTGGGTGCGCAAGCGCCTGTGACCATTGATGCGAGCGACATCGACACCCGCGTGCTGGAGACCGCGCGCATGGGCGCCTACAGCGCCGAATCGGTGGCCAGCCTGGACGCCGGGTTGCTGCACCGGCATTTCCTCAAAGGATCGGGCGCCAATGCGGGGCGTGTGCGGGTCAAGCCCGATTTGCGCGCCATGGTCAACTTCCGCCCGTTCAACCTGCTGTCCGACAGCTACCGGGGCGACGGGTATGACGCGATCTTCTGCCGCAACGTGATGATCTATTTTGACCGGCCCATGCAAAGGCGCGTGCTGGAAAAGCTGCACGGCTGCCTGCGCCCGGACGGTTTGCTGTTTGTGGGCCATTCAGAAAACTTCACCGAGCACCGCGACCTGTTCAGCCTGGTGGGCAAGACCGTCTACAGCCGCGTCAAGGCCTGAGATGATGTCCACCGCCTCTGTTCCCGCAGGGTTGCCCGATGTGGCGAGCCTGAAGCGCATGCGACGGCGCGACCACGAGGCATCGTTCTTTTTTCACGACCCGGGGTTCGGCCGTACGGCGGTCAAGGTGCTGCCCGGTGAGTTCTTTGTACACGACCAGGACCTGGTCGTTACCACCACGCTGGGCTCGTGTGTGTCGGCCTGCCTGCACGACCATGGCGCTGGCGTGGGCGGCATGAACCACTTCATGTTGCCCGACGGCGCCGACGGCGGCGCCAGCGGGCGCTTTGGCGCATTTGCCATGGAGCTTTTGATCAACGAAATGATCAAGCGCGGCGCGCGTCGCGGTGCCATGACGGCCAAGATTTTCGGCGGTGGCCAGGTGGTCAAGAGCCTGGCGGGGACCTCCATCGGCGAAAAGAACGTGGCCTTTGTTGAAGGCTTCCTGGCGCAGGAGCGCATTGCCATCGTCGCGCGCGACGTGCTGGACCTGTGCCCGCGCAAGATCGTGCTGTTTCCCCACAGTGGCAAGGTCATGTGCAAGCGCCTGCCGGCCACGCACGGGGCCGAATTCGAGCAGCAGGAGGCGCGCTACCGTGCCCAGCTGGTGCAACAGCCGCGCAGCGGCGATGTAGAGCTTTTCTGAGGGAGACGCAGATGACCATCCGTGTAGTGGTAGTGGATGATTCGGCGCTGGTGCGCAGCATCCTGTGTGACCTGATCAACCGCGCCGGCGACATGCGCGTGGTGGGCCAGGCGGCCGACCCGTTTGCGGCGCGCGAGGTGATCCGCGAGCTGGACCCGGATGTGATCACGCTGGACATCGAGATGCCGCGCATGGATGGCCTTGATTTCCTGGAAAAGCTCATGCGCCTGCGGCCCATGCCGGTGGTGATGATCAGCACCCTGACCGAGCGCGGCGCACAGACCACGCTGCGCGCGCTGGAGCTGGGTGCGGTGGACTTTGTGACCAAGCCCACGCTGGCCGTGCGCGCCAAACTGGAAGAAGCCGCCGCTGAAATCACAGCGAAGATCCGCGCGGCCTCGCAGGCCCGCGTGGCGCGCCGCACGGTGGCGCCGCCGCCGGTGGTTGCGGTGCCTCGCACGGCACCGCTGCGCGCGGCGCGCACCAGTGAACTGCTGATTGCCATTGGCGCGTCCACCGGCGGTACCGAGGCCATCCGCGAGGTGCTCACCGTGCTGCCGTCCGACGTGCCCGGCATCGTGATTACCCAGCACATGCCGCCGGGCTTTACCGCAGGCTTTGCCGCCCGGCTGGACAGCCTGTGCCGCATCCGTGTGAAAGAAGCGGTGGATGGCGAACGCATCCTGCAGGGCAATGCCTATATCGCCCCCGGTGGCCACCACATGTGGGTCGAGCGTATGGGTACCGCCTGGGTGACCCGCGTGGCCGATGGCGACCCGGTCAACCGCCACAAGCCTTCCGTGGAGGTGCTGTTCCAGTCGGTGGCGCGCCACGCGGGCAAGCGGGCGATCGGCATCATGCTGACCGGCATGGGCGCTGATGGCGCGCGCGCCATGCGCGAGATGCGCGACGCCGGCGCCTGGAACCTGGTGCAGGACGAAGCATCGTGCGTGGTGTTTGGCATGCCGCGTGAAGCGATCAACGCGGGGGCGGCCGATGAAGTGCTGCCGCTGCATGCGATTGCGCCGCACCTGCTGGCGCGTCTGGGTGTGAAGGCCTGAGCAAAGCCGCCCGGGCAAGGCGGGGTCAAGCCACCGATTCAAGCGCCTTGAGCGTGCGCTGCACGCAGGCCTGAACCTCCGGCCACGCCTGCCGCGCCGCATCCCCGCGGCCCTCGCGCAGGGCCATTTCCATCTGGCGTGCCGCGCGCGACAGCGCGGCGTTCTGCATCATGCCGGCCGAGCCCGCGATCTTGTGGGCCAGGTCGCGCAGGACCGCGTCGTCGGTTGCGGCCACGGCCTGCGCCAGCTGCTCCACCTGTGTGGCCAGCGCTTCGCGGTACATGACCACCATGTTGGCGCGCACATCGGCCGGCAGCATGGCCAGCAGCGCGTACATCGGCTCAAACGGGCTGGCTGGTGTGGGTATCGAGTGCATTTTCCGGGCTCGCGTCTTCAGGGGTGCCTGCGGCGTCAGGGCGCAGCATGCCGGCGATCATGGCACACATGTCGTCGATGCCACGCGGCTTGTCAAACAGCCCGCGCACGCCGGCTTCAGCGGCTGACTGGCGCAGCTCGTCGGTCAGGTAGCCCGACGCCAGGATGACCGGCAGGTCGGGGCGCAGGCTGCGGATTTCGCGTGCCACCTCCAGGCCCGAATGCTCGGGCATGTTGTAGTCGCTCACCACCAGGTCGATGTCCTGTGCATGGGCGCGGATGAAGGCCAGCGCCGAGTTGGCGTCCTCGAACCCGGTGGCGCGGTACCCGCGCGCCTGCAAGGTGGCGCGCACCATGAGCACCATGGCCGGGTAGTCGTCCAGGTACACCACGTGCTGGCCGGCACCCCGTTCACTGACGGGCGTGGCGTCAGGTTTGGCGGCCAGTTCAGTGGCTTCGGGCCCCTGCGCCAGCGGCAGGAATATTTCAAAGGTGGAGCCCTCGCCGGGCGCGCTGTAGACGTCGATGCGGCCGCCATGCGCACGCACGATGCCATGCACCACGGGCAGCCCCAGGCCGGTGCCTTCGCCCTTGGGTTTGGTGGTGAAGAAGGGCTCAAAGATGCGCTGCACGGTGGCAGGGTCCATGCCGCAGCCGTCATCGCAGACCTGCAGCCGCGCCTGGTTGCCCTGGCGGTCCAGCAGCACGCGGATGTGACCGGGCCTGCTGCCCAGCGCCTGCCAGGCGTTGGTGCCCAGGTTCATGATGACCTGGCTGATCTGGGAAGCGTCGGCTTTTACCAGCAAGGGTTCTTTGGGTGCGCGGTGGGTGATGCGCAGGCTGGGCGGCAAGGTCGCGCGCAGCAGTTGCACGGTTTCCTCCACCACTGCCTGAAGCGGCTGGCAGGTAAAAACCGCCGGCTGGCGGCGGCTGAACGACAGGATGCGTTGCACGATGTCACGCGCGCGCAGGCCGGCCTTGGTGATTTCGTCGATGCAGGCGTGCACGGCTGCGGGGTCACCGTAGCGTTCACGTGCCAGGGCGGCATTGCCCAGGATGGCTGCGACGATGTTGTTGAAGTCGTGCGCAATGCCGCCCGCCATGGTGCCCAGCGCTTCCATCTTCTGTGATTCGCGCAGTTGCGTTTCCAGCGCGCTGCGTTCTTTTTCGGCAGTGGCGCGGGCGGACATGTCACGCAGGATCAGCAGGTACATGGATTTGCCCGTGACCTGGATCTGCGAGATGGAGGCTTCCACCGGGAACGCCTGGGCGTTGCTGCGCAGGGCGGTCATGGCGTGCGCGCGCACCTTCACTGGCGCTGCAGTGCCCGGCTGTGCGCTGGCCGCTGCGGCGATGACCTGTGCGCATTCAGGCAGAAACCGCACCAGTGGCGAGGACAGCGCGTCGGTTCGCCGGCAGCCAAAGAGGGTGGCGGCGAAATCATTGAACACCACGATGTTGTGATAGCCGTCCACCGTGATGATCGCGTCCATGGCGGCGTCGATGATCGCGGCCAGCTGCGACTCGCTGGCATTCAGGGCCTGCTCGGCTTCCTTGTAGGCGGTCACATCGTGGCCCACGCCGCGGTAGCCCTCGAATTTGCCCGCCGGGCTGTACACGGGTTCGCCGCTGAGCAGCAGGTGGCGCATGCGCCCGCGCGGGTCGGCCTGGCGGATGCTGAAGTCCTGAAAAGGCTCGTGCCGCGCGAGCAGGGCGCGGTGGGTGTCCCAGCGCTGGCTGTCACTGTCTGCGCCGGGCTGGTCCCAGCGGGTCAGGCCCATGGCTTCTTCGCTGGCAGGGTGGTCGCCCAGCGGCGCGGCCGCCACATGCACCAGACGGTGGATGCTGTCTGTTTCCCAGTACCAGCCGGCAGACAGGCGGGTGACGGCATCAAAGCGGTCATTTCCGTGCGGCTTGTTGGGAGTGGCTGCGAGTCGCGGTTGGGGCATGCAAGCATTCTGGGATGCCACGGCTGGCGGGCAAATGTGCAAAAGCGGTGGTTTTGCGCGGCTTTTCGGCAGGCGCCGGCCTGCATGGCGCAGCAAAACGCCCCGGTGGGGGGTAACCCGCCGGGGCGTTTGCCGGAAGACCTGCACCGGTAAGTGGGGCCGCCGTGAAAGAAGTATGCCCCGCAGGGGGGAGAAAGTTCTTCTGTCTTTCGCGAAAAATGACTTGAATTTGGAAAAATTAGCCGCTGATTGATAAAAAGAAGATAAATTGTCTTCATGGACAAAATTGACCGGAAAATCCTTCAGGTTCTGCAAGCCAACGCGCGTGCCAGCCTGCAAGACATCAGCCATGCCGCCGGGCTGAGCGCGACGCCGTGCTGGGCCCGCATCAAGAAGATGGAGGAAGCCGGCGTGATCGAGGGCTACACCATCCGCCTGAACCCCCAGGCCATTGGCCTGGGCGACACGGTGCTGGTACAGGTCACACTGGACAGCCACTCCGACAACACGCTTGAGAAATTTGGCGAAACCCTGGCGGCCATCCCTGAGGTGATCGAGGCCTGGCTGGTTTCGGGCGAATACGACTACCTGCTGCGCGTGGCGGTCAAGGACACGAAGGATTACGAGCGTTTGCTGCGCGAGCGGCTGTACAGGATCAAGGGCATACGCCACAGCAAATCAAGCTTTGTGCTGCGCACGCTCAAGAAGGCAGACCTGCCACTGTTTGTCTGAGGACCATGCTGCACTGCAGCAGTTCTGTTGGTTGCAACTGTCACCGCTTGCAGCAAAACATCATCGCAAAGTCATCTATGAGGTCTAGTATGAAGGCCTGTCACAAGGGGCCTGCCATGGTGTCTGCTGAATACCGGATCGAGAGCCAGCTTGCAATCGTCAACCGCTTTGTGCCGTCGTCCAGCCTGGCGCGGCCCTTTGGCGATTTGTCGCTGGCGGTGGCCGTTGCGGCCAAAAGCGAAACAACGCCTTCGGGCGGTGAAATCCGCGTGGTGCATGTGCCCAGCGGCGAGGTGGTGTTCACCAGCGCGGCGGCGGCGCGGCCGGCATGAAGCAGTCACTGCGCAAGACACCGTCGCTGCTGCACCTGGCCTACAAATACGATGGCGCAGGCGGCAACGTCACAGGCTGCCACCTGACCCTGAACTGCGAAGGCTGCGTGCTGACACTGGCCGTTGACCTGACGGGCAATTTCCGCAACCGGGACCACTCAGGGCGCACTTATCAGGACGCGGTAACGCTGGCGCGCGACCACCACAAGCTCAAGTTCGTGCAGTGCCATGACAACCTGGTGCGCGCGCGCCTGATCCGCACCTGGGAACAGGTCGCCCACCCGCAACTGCGCCTGGCGTTGCTGATGGGCTCGCGCGGCGGCAGCCTGTACGAGGTAAAGCCGCGTTCGCTGCTGATGGGCGGCGTGCAGCTGGACGTGCTGTCGGTGCTGGACTTTCAAGAGCTTGAAGCCCGCAGCAGCCGGGGCTGGCGCCACTCGGGCTTTCACGCGTCGGGTTTCCAGCATTCGCAGGCAGGTTGAAAGGGCGGTTGGCAGGCCGGGTGTAGGACACCCGCCCCTTCCAACGCGCGCGGCGCGCCGACAGCCAGGGCCCCGCGCAGCGCCTAGCATCGTCCTGATGAAACTGCCCACCACACTTGCCGCCTGGATGCTGGGTGCCGTCGCGTTGGCTGCGCCCGCATTTGCCGCCACACCCGCCGAGGCGCTGAAGGCCCGGTACACCGAATACGCGCCGCAGCTGGCCCGCAATGATTACCAGCGCGCCATGCACATCGAGTCGGTGGCGGCGGGCAATTCGCTCAGCGGCGAAATCCACGCCGTGCTGGACCACCCGTTCACGCGCATGGGCAGCGCGCTGCGCGAGCCAGCGGCGTGGTGCGATGTGCTGATCCTGCCGTTCAACACCAAGTTCTGCCGCGCCACCACAACTGCCGGTGCGCAACCCCTGCTGGCCATGCGCATAGGCCGCAAATTTGACCAGCCGCTGAAAGACGCCTATCCGCTGGACTTTCGCTGGCAACAGGTGTCCGCGACCAGTGACTATTTTGAGACCCGGCTGACGGCCGCTGAAGGGCCTGTGGGCACCCGCAACTACCGGGTGGTGGTGGCCGCAGTGCCGCTGGACGGCGGGCGCACCTTCATGCGCCTGAGCTACTCGTACAGCTATGGCGCCATGGGCCGCATGGCCTTGCAGGGCTACCTGGCCACGGCGGGGGCCGACAAAGTGGGGTTCTCGGTGACAGGCCGCGACGCCAGGGGCGAGCCGATCTATATCGACGGCATGCGTGGCGTGGTGGAGCGCAACGCCATGCGCTATTACCTGGCCATTGACGCCTACCTGGCGTCGCTGTCGGCGCCACCTGACGAACAGGTGGACCGGCGCATCCAGCTGTGGTTCACCGCCAGCGAGCGCCACGCCCGCCAGCTGCGCGAGATGGACAAAGCCACGTATGTGACCATGAAACGCCAGGAATACGCGCGGCAGATGAACTGACCCACCCCCGAAGCGCCTGCGGCGCCTCCCCCTCCAGGGGGCGCCACCAGCGGCCCGGCGAAGCCGGTTCCGCGGTGGCACTGCAAGGGGTTACTTCAAGCCTGCGGCGGAACGGAGGGCTTGCGCCTTGTCGGTGCGCTCCCAGGTGAACTCCGGCTCTTCGCGGCCGAAGTGGCCGTAGGCTGCGGTCTTTTCGTAAATGGGACGCAGCAGGTCCAGCATCATGATGATGCCCTTGGGGCGCAGGTCAAAGTGCTCGTTGACCAGCGCGGCGATCTGCTCGTCAGGAATCACGCCCGTGCCCTCGGTGTACACCGTCACGTTCATGGGCTTGGCCACGCCAATGGCGTAGGCCACCTGGATCTGGCACTGCTTGGCCAGGCCTGCGGCCACGATGTTCTTGGCCACATAGCGCGCGGCGTAGGCGGCTGAGCGGTCCACCTTGGACGGGTCCTTGCCGCTGAATGCGCCGCCGCCGTGCGGGCAGGCGCCGCCGTAGGTGTCCACAATGATCTTGCGCCCGGTCAGGCCGCAGTCGCCCTGCGGGCCGCCGATGACGAAGCGCCCGGTCGGGTTGATCAGGTAGCGGGTGTTTTGCAGCCATTCCCTGGGCAGCACGGGCTTGATGATTTCTTCAATGATGGCTTCATTGAACGACGCCTTCATCCTGGTGGCCGTCTCTGACTGGTCGGGTGCGTGCTGGGTGGACAGCACCACGGTGTCGATGCTGTGGGGCTTGCCGTCCACATAGCGCATGGTGACCTGGCTCTTGGCGTCCGGGCGCAAAAAGGGCAGGCGGCCGTCCTTGCGCAGCTGGGCCTGGCGCTCCACCAGCCGGTGGGCGTAGTAGATGGGCGCGGGCATCAGCTCGGGCGTTTCGTCGCAGGCATAGCCGAACATCAGGCCCTGGTCGCCGGCGCCGGTGTTCAGGTGGTCGTCAGACGCATGGTCCACGCCCTGGGCGATGTCGTTGGACTGCTTGTCGTAGCAGACCATCACGGCGCAGCCCTTGTAGTCGATGCCGTATTCGGTGTTGTCGTAGCCGATGCGCTTGATGGTGTTGCGCGCCACCTCGATGTAGTCCACGTGGGCGTTGGTGGTGATTTCACCGGCCAGCACGACCAGGCCGGTGTTGGTCAGCGTCTCGGCGGCCACGCGGCTGCGCGGGTCCTGCTTGAAGATCGCGTCAAGAATCGCGTCAGAGATCTGGTCGGCGACCTTGTCGGGGTGGCCCTCGGAAACTGATTCGGACGTAAAAAGGAAATCGTTTGCCATTTGAATAAACTCCGTTGATTGCAAGGCGCGTTGCCTTGCTTGGAGCTTCGGCGAACGCTTTAGCAGCTTTAATTTAACGTCGCCCTGCAAGTAGTTCATAACTCGGCGACCTGCGCATTTTAACCAGACCCATGCTGACCCTGTTTCGCGCGTTGTCGGTCCTGCCCCTGTGGCTGCTGCATGCGGTGGGCTGGGCGCTGGGCTGGACGGCGTATCTGGGCTCGGTCGTGTACCGCAACCGGCTGCGTGACAACGCGGCGCTGGCCGGGGTGTCGCCGCGTCAGCTTCGCACGGCCGTGGGCGAGTCGGGCAAGCTGGTGGCCGAGCTGCCCCGCCTGTGGTTTGGCGCGCCGGTGCCCGTGGGCTGGGACGGCGCGCAGTGGATAGAGGCCGCCCATACGCAGGGGCGCGGCATTGTCTTTTTGACGCCGCACCTGGGCTGCTTTGAAATCACCGCGCAGGGGTATGCACAGCGTTTTGGCGCCACGCGCGGACCGATCACCGTGCTGTACCGCCCCGCGCGCAAGGCCTGGCTGCGCGCGCTGGTGGATGGTGCGCGCACCCGCCCGGGCCTGGTCACCGCGCCCACGACGCTGTCGGGCGTCAGGCAGATGTTGAAAGCCCTGAAAAAGGGCGAGGCCGTGGGCCTGCTGCCCGACCAGGTGCCGCCGCTGGGGCTGGGCGTGTGGGCACCGTTCTTTGGCCGCGACGCGTACACCATGACACTGTCGGCCCGCCTGGCCCAGCAGTCGGGCGCGCAGGTGTTGCTGGCCTGGGGTGAACGGCGCGGCTGGGGCCGTGGGTATGTAATTCATGTGCGGCCCCTGGACGTTTCGCTCCCGGACGACGCGGCGGTTGCCGCCTCTCAAGTCAATGCCGCCATGCAGGCACTGGTGCGCGAATGCCCGGGCCAGTATCTGTGGGGCTACGCCCGCTACAAGGCGCCGCGCAAGGACGCCGCGCCATGATCAGTCACCTGGGCGTGGCCTTCATGCGGCTGCTGGGCCGCTTGCCGCTGCCTTGGGTGCGCGCGCTGGGCTGGGCGCTGGGCTGGGTGCTGTATGCGCTGGTTGTGCCGCGCCGGCGTGTGGTGCGGGCCAACCTGGGCTTGTGCTTCCCGCAATGGAGCGACGCGCAGCGCCGCGTGCTGGTGCCGCAGGTGTTCATTCATTTCGCACAGGCCTGGCTTGACCGCGGCTGGCTCTGGCATGGCAGCGCGCAGGTGACGCGCCAGCGCCTGGTGCTGACAGGCGCCGTGGACGCATTGGCGGGCCAGGAACCCACGGTGATTTTTGCGCCGCATTTTGTGGGGCTGGATGCCGGCTGGACAGCGCTGACGCAACAGCTGCCGCGTGCTTTCACCACCATCTACACCGACCAGGCCGACAAGGTGGTGGACGCCTGGATTCACGCGGGGCGAAGCCGTTACGGCACGGGCCGCCTGTTTGGCCGCGCCGACGGTGTGCGAAGCATCGTGGCGGCGCTGCGCGCCGGGGAACCGCTGTACCTGTTGCCCGACATGAATTTCGGGCCCGAGGAATCCATCTTTGTGCCGTTTTACGGCGTGCCCGCGGCCACCGTGCCGTCGCTGTCGCGCTTTGCCCGGCTGGCCCGGGCGAAGGTGGTGCCGGTGGTCACGCGCATGACACGCACCGGTTACGAGGTGCAGGTGATGCCGGCCTGGAGCGACTTCCCCGGGGACGACATGGCGCTGGACACGGCGCTCATGAACCTGCGGCTGCAGGGCTGGATTGATCAAATGCCGGCCCAGTACTACTGGGTGCACAAGCGATTCAAGACCCGCCCGCCGGGCGAGTCCGGGGTTTACTGAGCTTTCAGAAAATCGCCCAGGTGCCGCGCCACGAGCTGCGGCTGCTCGTGGATGATCCAGTGCGAAGCGCCCTCCACGCGGTGCAGCGTCAGCCGCGGGATGTACACGTCCAGTCCGTCTATCAGCTCGGGCGGCAAAGCCACGTCGTCCAGGCCCCAGACCACCAGCGTGGGCACGTTCACCGTCAGCATGGCGTGCGGCAGGTCGATGGCGGCGGCGCCGGGGTCTTCAGGCCGCGGCGGGCGCAGCGGGGACGCACGGTAGTAGTTGCAGCCGCCCGTGAGGCCTGCGCCCCAGATGGCGCGGTACTGGTCCCTGACGGCGTCACTGAGCCAGGCCGGCATGCTGGCACCGTCCTTGGCTTTGCTGAAAAACGGCCACATGCGCGCGAAGTCGTTTTCAGCCAGCAGCGTTTCCGCGTCCGGGCGGATCAGGAAGTTCATGTACGCGCTGGCGGCCTGCTGCTTCGGGTTGGCTTTGAGCTCGCGCAGGAAAGTGCCGGGGTGGGGTGAGTTGACGATGGCCAGCCGCTGGATCAGCTGCGGCTGCTGGTTGGCCAGGTTCCAGGCTACCGCGCCGCCCCAGTCGTGCGCCACCAGGCACTCGATGGGGCCGCCGGGCGATTCGGACGCGATCAGGGCCACGATGTCTTGCACCAGGTGCTTGGGTCGGTAGGCGCTCACATCCACCGGGGCGCTGGATTGCTCGAACCCGCGCAGGTTGGGTGCTACGCATCGGTAACCTTGCGCTGCAAAGTGCGCCAGCAGTTCGTCCCACACAAAAGCCGCCTCGGGAAAGCCGTGCAGGAACACCAGCACGGGCCGTCCCCGCCCGCCCGCTGCGCGGCAGCTCAAGGTAATGCAGTGCGGGAGGCTGAGCTGGAACTGTTCGATCATTCGTCGGTGGCCTGACTGGGTGGGTCTGCGGGGACGTCGGCTTGTGCCGGGTGGGCCCAGTCAAACAACAGCTGGGCGACTTCGTCGACGCCTTGCTTCTTGAGCGCCGAAAACAGTTTCACCTCACCGCCGCCGGCCTGCAGTCGCGCAATGGACAGGGCCTTGGTGCCTTCGCTGCGGTTGAGCTTGTCGGCCTTGGTCAGCAGCACCAGGAATTTCAGGCCTTCTTCCACCCGCGGGCGGATGACCTCAAGCAGGATTTCGTCCAGCTCGGTCATGCCGTGGCGCGGGTCGCACATCAGCACAATGCCACGCAGGTTTTCGCGGGTGACCAGGTAGTTGGCCATGACCTGCTGCCAGCGCAGCTTGTCCTGCTTGGGAACGGCCGCGTAGCCGTAGCCCGGCAGGTCGGCCAGCACGGCGTCGGTCACGCCCTGCTTGCCCAGGGTGAACAGGTTGATGCTTTGCGTGCGCCCCGGCGTCTTGGAGGCAAAGGCCAGGCGCTTTTGCTGCGTCAGGGTGTTGATGCAGGTGGACTTGCCGGCATTGGAGCGGCCCACGAAGGCGATTTCGGGCACGGACAGGGGCGGCAGGAACTCAAGTTTGGGCGCTGTGGTGAGGAATTTGGCCGTGTGCATCCAGCCCATGGCCGTGGTGGCTGCAGGCAGGGCCGTGGGTGGCGTTGCGGGTGTCTTGACGGGAGTTTGCCCGGCGGGTTTAGTCATTGGATGGCCTGGTATTGCGGGGAAACCCGAGGCGTCATTGTAGAATCGCAGAGTTTTGCGCCAATAAACAGACCCCCGATATGAAGTTGCTAGCCTCTTTGCTGACCGCTGCCGTACTGGTGGCCCCCGGTTTTTCCGCCTTTGCCCAGACGGCCGCGCCCGCAGCTGCACCTGCTGCGGCAGCGCCCGCTGCGGTAGTTGCAGCGCCGGCTGCCCCCAAGGCGGCTAAGCCCGACCTCGTCCAGGGCGAGGCCAAGTACACCGCGGTGTGCGCGGCCTGCCACGGGGCCGACGGCAATTCGGGCGCCCCGGCCAACCCCAAGCTGGCGCAGCAGCACCCCGAATACCTGGTCAAGCAGCTGCAGGAGTTCAAATCCGGCAAGCGGGCCAACGCCATCATGCAGGGCTTTGCCGCCACGCTCAGCGATGCCGACATGAAGAATATCGCCGCCTGGGTCACCTCCAAAAAGTCCAAGCCCGGCTTCGCCAAAGACAAGGAACTGGTCGCCTTGGGTGAACGCATCTATCGCGGCGGCATTGCCGACCGCCAGATCGCCGCTTGCGCCGGCTGCCACAACCCCACGGGCGCGGGCATCCCCGCCCAGTACCCCCGCCTGGGTGGCCAGCACGCCGAATACACCGACGCCCAGCTCAAGGCCTTCCGCGACGGCGTACGCAAGAACAGCGTGCAGATGACCCAGGTGGCCGCCAAGCTGAATGACCGCGAGATCAAGGCCGTGTCGGATTACATCGCCGGCCTGCGTTGATTGCGTTGAACTAACCGCCAGCAACCCAACCAAACAAGGCGGGCGCCTCTCTCGAGGGCCCGCCTTTTTCGTTCCCCAGCACTTCACGAGTCAAGATGTCAGCTTCCACCCACGGGCTTCAGGTCAGGACCGGTTCGCAGGCCGTGCGATCTGCCGTGGAACTGCTGTCGTCCATGCGGTTTTCAATCTCGCTGCTGACGATCATCTGCATTGCGTCGGTCATCGGCACGGTGCTCAAGCAACACGAGCCCGCAGTCAACTACGTCAACCAGTTCGGGCCGTTCTGGGCGCAGCTGTTCATGGCGGTCAAGCTCAATGCCGTTTACAGCGCCTGGTGGTTCCTGCTGATCCTGGCCTTTTTGGTAACCAGCACGTCGCTGTGCATTGCGCGCAATACGCCCAAGATCATTGCCGACCTGAAGACCTACAAGGAAAACATCCGCGACCAGAGCCTGAAGGCTTTTCACCACCGCGCCATCGCCGGGCTGGGTGAAACGCCGCAGGCCGCGGCTGAGCGCATCGGCCGCACGCTGGCCAGCGGCGGCTGGAAAGTGAAGCTGCAGCAGCGCAGCACCCCCCAGGGCGACGGCTGGATGGTGGCGGCCAAGACCGGTGCGGCCAACAAGATCGGCTATATCGCCGCGCACAGCGCCATCGTGCTGGTATGCGTGGGCGGCCTGCTGGACGGCGACCTGATCGTGCGCGCGCAGATGCTGCTCAACGGCAAGGCGCCGTATACGGGCGGTGGCTTGATTGCCGACGTAAAACCCGAGCACCGCCTGTCCGATCGAAACCCCACTTTTCGCGCCAACCTGCTGGTGGCCGAGGGCACGCAATCGTCCACCGCCATCCTGAACCAGTCCGACGGCATCCTGCTGCAGGAGCTGCCGTTTGCGATCGAGCTCAAGAAATTCATCGTCGAGCATTACTCCACCGGCATGCCCAAGCTGTTTGCCAGCGAGATCATCATTCACGACAAGGAAACCGGCGAGAAGATCCCGGCGCGTGTGGAGGTCAACCACCCGGCGCGACACCGCGGCATCGAGATCTACCAGTCCAGCTTTGACGACGGCGGCTCGGCCGTGACACTGAGGTCGGTGCCCATGAACGGTGCGAGCAAGGCATTTGACATCCAGGGCACGATCGGCAGTTCGTCGCAGCTCACGCGCGGGCAGGGCACTGGCGCCGACAAGATGACGCTTGAATACACGGCGCTGCGCCTGATCAACGTCGAAAACTTCTCAGGTAATGGTGCGCAGGGTGTGGACGTGCGCAAGGTGGACCTGCGCGCTTCCATCGATTCACGCCTGGGCGCGGCCAACAAGACCGTGACCAAAAAAGAGCTGCGCAACGTCGGCCCCAGCATCACCTACAAGCTGCGTGACGCCGCCGGCCAGGCGCATGAATTCCACAATTACATGCTGCCCGTGGACATGGGGGACGGCGCACCGGTGTTCCTGATGGGCATGCGCGCCACGCCGGCCGAATCGTTTCGCTACCTGCGCGTGCCCGCCGACGAGCAAGGCGAGATGACCGGCTTCATGCAGTTGAGTGCGGCGCTGGCGGACCCGGGACTGCGCGAGCAGGCGGTGCGCCGCTATTCAGTGCGTGCCACCGACCCTGCGCGGCCTGAGCTGGCCGGCCAGTTGGCCGCATCCGCGCTGCGCGCGGTGGCGCTGTTTGCCGGCGCCGAGCCCGGGCGCGACGCAAAGACCACGGGCGGCCTGCAAGCCATTTCTGATTTCATGGAAGCCAACGTGCCCGAGGCCGAGCGCGCGCGGGCGGGCGAGGTGCTGATCCGGATCCTGAACGGCGTGCTGTTCGAGCTGGCCCAGTTGTCGCGCGAGCGCGCCGGGCTCAAGCCGCTGGAACCCGGCGACAAAACCCAGGCCTTCATGACCCAGGCGGTGCTGGCCCTGTCCGACCTGCCGCTGTACCCGGCACCCATGACCTTTCAGCTCAAGGACTTCACCCAGGTGCAGGCCAGCGTGTTCCAGGTGGCACGTGCCCCTGGGCGCAACATTGTTTACCTGGGCTGCGCCTTGTTGATCCTGGGGGTTTTTGCCATGCTTTACGTGCGCGAGCGCAGACTGTGGGTGTGGCTTGCGCCGCAGGGCGCGGGCGCGCAGGCCACCATGGCCCTGTCCAGCAACCGCCAGACGATGGACACAGACCGTGAATTCGACATGCTCAAGACCAAATTGATCGGGGTACAGCCTTGAATACCGCCACCATCACACTCAATGAAAGCTTCATGTCCCGGCGCAGTGCGCTGGACTGGATCTTTGCCGCGCTGGTCGTCGCCGGCGGCCTGTTTGCGTTCTCGCGCTATGCGTCCTACATGGACGTGTACGAGAAGGCCATCCTGATTGGCGCCATACCGTCAGCCATCTGGCTGGGCTGGTTCTGGCGGCCGCTGCGCGTGCTGATGATGGGCGTGGCGGCGTTTTCGCTGCTGGCCATCTGGGCCTACGAGGGCAGCCTGGCGCGGGCCGAGCAGGTGTTCTGGCTCAAGTACTTCCTGTCCAGCCAGTCGGCCATCCTGTGGATGAGCATGCTGTTCTTCATGAGCACGCTGTTCTACTGGATCGGCATGTTCGCGCGGGGGCAGGCCTCCACGATGGAACTGCTGGGCTCGCGCCTGGCCTGGGCGGCCGTCACCATGGCCCTGATCGGCACCATGGTGCGCTGGTACGAAAGCTACCTGATCGGCGCCGACGTCGGTCACATCCCGGTGAGCAACCTGTACGAGGTGTTCGTGATGTTCTGCTGGATGACGGCAGCGTTCTACCTGTACTTTGAAGACCAGTACCGCACCCGTGCCATGGGCGCCTTTGTGATGCTGGTGGTGAGCGCCGCCGTGGGCTTTTTGCTGTGGTACACGGTGGTGCGTGAGGCGCATGAAATCCAGCCGCTGGTGCCCGCGCTCAAGAGCTGGTGGATGAAGCTGCATGTGCCGGCCAACTTCATTGGCTACGGCACCTTTGCGTTGTCGGCCATGGTGGCCTTTGCCTACCTGATCAAGCAGCAGGCCACCGAAACCCGCTGGTACAAGCTGGCGCCGCTGTGGCTTTTGGGTGTGGTGCTGTGCTTTGAGCCCATCGTATTCCGCCAGAAGGTAGACGGGGGCAGCAGCTACTGGATCGTGTATTTCGGCGTTTCGGCGCTGATCGTGGCGGGCATCCTGGCGGCGCGCCGGCGCATTGGCGAGCGGCTTCCGTCGTTTGAGGTGCTGGACGATGTGATGTACAAGTCCATCGCGGTCGGCTTTGCCTTCTTTACCATTGCCACGGTGCTGGGCGCCCTGTGGGCGGCTGAGGCTTGGGGCGGCTACTGGAGCTGGGACCCCAAGGAAACCTGGGCGCTGATCGTCTGGCTCAACTACGCGGCCTGGCTGCACATGCGCCTGATGAAGGGCCTGCGCGGCGCCGTGTCGGCCTGGTGGGCGCTGGTGGGGCTGGCAGTGACGACTTTTGCCTTCCTGGGCGTGAACATGTTCCTGTCGGGGCTGCACAGCTACGGCACCCTGTAAGAAAACCGGACCGGGCGTGACTTACCGGAATCACCCGAGCACATCACAAGGATTGACCATGCTGATCAAGACGCACGACAACGGTTTCATCCACCCCGTTTCCAGTGAAATCACCCCGCACCGCGCCTACGCAGGCCGGCGCGACATCATGAAGCTGCTGGCCGGCGGCGTGGCGGGCGCGGCACTGGCCGGCTGGGCGTCTCGCGAAGCGTTGGCGCAAACGCAGCGTCCTGGCAAGCTGGCAGCCCTGGCGGGCGGCAAATCGGGCGTATCGGGTGCCGTGGTCATGGAAAAAGTGACCGACTACAAGGACGCCAGCACCTACAACAACTTCTATGAGTTTGGCACCGACAAGGCCGATCCCGCCAAGAACGCCCACACGCTCAAGACCACGCCCTGGACGGTGGAAGTCGACGGCCTGGTCAAGAAGCCTGCCAAATACACGCTGGAAGACCTGCTCAAGCTCAGCGCCCAGGAAGAGCGCATTTACCGCATGCGCTGCGTCGAAGGCTGGTCCATGGTGATCCCGTGGGTGGGTTACTCGATGAGCGAGCTCATCAAGAAAGTGGAGCCGCTGGGCAATGCCAAGTATGTGGAGTTCATCACCCAGGCCGACCCCAAGACCATGCCGTTTGTGGGCTCTCGCGTGCTGGACTGGCCCTATGTGGAAGGCCTGCGCCTGGACGAGGCCATGCACCCGCTGACGCTGCTGACGTTCGGCATGTATGGCGAGGTGCTGCCCAACCAGAACGGCGCGCCGGTGCGCCTCGTGGTGCCCTGGAAGTACGGCTTCAAAAACGGCAAGAGCATCGTGAAGATCCGCTTTACCGACAAGGAGCCCAGGACCGCATGGAACAAGGCTGCGGCGCAGGAGTACGGCTTTTACAGCAACGTGAACCCCAATGTGGACCACCCGCGCTGGAGCCAGGCCAGTGAGCGGCGCATCGGCGAGGACGGCCTGTTTGCCAAGAAGCGCAAGACGCTGATGTTCAACGGCTACGAGTCCCAGGTGGGTCAGCTCTACGCGGGCATGGACCTGAAAAAGTACTTCTGATGCGCTCGCTGCTCATACATCCGCTGGCCAAGCCGGCGGTGTTTGTGGTGGCGCTCGGCCCGTTTGCCTGGCTGTTCTACGGCGCGCTGACCAATAGCCTGGGCGCCAACCCGGCCGAATACCTGATCCGCTCCACTGGTGACTGGACCTTGCGTTTCCTGTGCTTCACGCTGGCGGTGACGCCGCTGCGCGTAATCACGGCCACGCCTGCGCTGGCGCGCTTTCGGCGCATGCTGGGGCTGTTTGTGTATTTCTACGTGGTGCTGCACCTGTTGAGCTACAGCTGGTTCGACATGGGCTTTGATGTGGGCGACATCGTCAAGGACATCATCAAGCGCCCGTTCATCCTGGTGGGGTTTGCAGCGTTTTTGCTGCTCACGCCACTGGCAGCCACCTCATTCAACCGTGCAATCAAGGCGCTTGGCGCGAAGCGGTGGCAGACGCTGCACAAGCTGGTGTACGTGATTGCGGGGCTGGGCATCCTGCATTTCTTCTGGATGCGCTCGGGCAAGAACGATTACGCCGAAGTGGCGATTTACGCCGTGATCCTGGCGGTGTTGCTGGGCTGGCGGCTCGTACGCTATTGGCGCAGCCGCAGGGCCGCTAGCTGACCAGCCGCTCGCTGCGCATCTGGTCGGCGGCGGTTTCCCGCGCGCGAACCAGGTGCACGCGCTCACCGTCCACCAGCACTTCTGCAGCGCGGCCGCGGGTGTTGTAGTTGCTGGCCATGCTCATGCAATAGGCACCGGCCGACAGCACGGCCACCAGGTCACCGGGCTGCACGTTCAGGCTGCGGTCACGGCCTATCCAGTCGCCGCTTTCGCACACGGGGCCCACCACGTCATAAGTGGTGGCTGGATCATTGCGAAGGGTCAGGGGTTCGATCGCGTGGAACGCCTGGTACATGGCCGGGCGCGGCAGGTCGTTCATGGCCGCGTCGATGATGCAGAAGTTCTTTTGCTCGCCGGGCTTGAGGTACAGCACCTCGCTCAGGCACACACCGGCGTTGCCCACCAGCGAGCGGCCGGGCTCGATCATGAACTGCCGCCCGCCAAAGCCGCGCGCGTCCAGTTTTGCAAACAGGCTGGCCCACAGCGCGTCAGCCTGTGGGGGGGCGTCGCCGTTGTAGTTGATGCCCAGGCCACCACCGAAGTCAATGTGGTCAATGGGGATACCGGCGGATTCGATCGCCTCTACCAGGTCCAGCACGCGGTCCATGGCGTCCAGATAGGGCGTGTCGTCGGTGATCTGCGAGCCGATGTGGCAGTCGATGCCCACGACCTTGAGCCCCGGCAGGGCGGCCGCGCGCTTGTACGTGTCCAGCGTGCGCTCGTGCGCCACGCCAAACTTGTTGCCCTTCAGGCCGGTGGAAATATAGGGGTGGGTCTTTGGGTCCACATTCGGATTGACCCGGATGCTGACTGGCGCCGTCTTGCCGGCGGCGCTGGCCACGGCGCCCAGCACCTCCAGCTCGGCTTCGCTTTCAACGTTGAAGCAACCGATGCCGGCGTCCAGGGCCTTTTGCATCTCGGCGCGGGTCTTGCCCACGCCCGAGAAGATCACGTCGGCCGCCTTGCCGCCCGCGGCCAGCACGCGGTCCAGCTCGCCGCCAGACACGATGTCAAAGCCGCAGCCGGCCTGTGCGAACACCTGCAGCACCGCGAGCGATGAATTGGCCTTCATGGCGTAGCAGATCTTTGCCTTGCGCCCCGCAAAGCCGCGCTGGTAGGCCGACAGGGCCGACAGCATGGACGCCTTCGAGTAGGCGAACAGCGGCGTGCCGTAGGTGCGCGCCAGCTCGTTCAGGGCCACGCCCTCAATGTAAAGGTCGTCGCCGCGACGCGCAATGTGCGGGTGGCCGGGAAGCAGGGCAATGGTCATGAGGTGCAATGAAATTCAGCGAACGGCGCCGCTGGCGGGAAGGGTCGGGGGTGCGGCTTGAGGCGCAGTGGTGGTGCCGGCGGGCCTGAGCGTCTCGGGCAACGTGGCCCGGTTGGCGGCCGCCGGGCCGGTGGGCATGAACAGCGCACCCTTCTGGCCGCAGGCGCCCAGCACGACCGTACAGAGTGCAAGGACAAGGCCGGCCACACGTCGGCTGTCTAGAATCGGGAAAAGCTTCATAGCGAAATTGTAATGACCGACCCCGAGTTCATGGACCGCGCTGAGGCGCTGCTCAAAAGCATAGAGCTGGCGTGCGACCGCATCAACGACGAATCCGACGCCGACATCGACAACCAGCGCACGGGCGGCATGATCACGCTGGCCTTTCGCAATGGCAGCCAGATCATCGTGAACCTGCAAAAGCCCTTGCACGAAGTGTGGATGGCAGCGCGCGCCGGCGGTTTTCATTACCGGTTTGATGGCGCATTGTGGATGGACACCAAGGGCAACGGCGAGTTCTTCGAGAACCTGACCCGTTACGCCAGCCTGCAAGGCGGCGAGCCGTTGCGCTTTCAGGCATAGACCCCGGCTGTGGCTACGGGTCCGGGGTGACGCTTCGCATCAGTTCCTGAACAGGTCAAGAATGCTTTTCTTTTCGTCCGCGGGTGGCATCGCCTGTTTGGCTGGCTGCCCGTCAGCGCCGGGCGCGCTCTTGTCTTCCAGGCCCAGGCTGCTCACGCCGGAGCCGCGTGCGTATTCTTCGTAGTACCACTCGCCACCCACGTTGATGACGCCTTCGGGCGCGGTGGGCTCGAACACCGGCACGCCCTTGAGCGCAGCTTCCATGAAGCTGATCCATACGGGCAGGCTTACGCCACCGCCGGTTTCGCGGTCGCCCAGGGAGCGCGGTGTGTCATAGCCCATCCACACCACAGCTGCAAGGGTGGGCTGGTAGCCGGCAAACCAGGTATCGATCGCGTCGTTGGTGGTGCCGGTCTTGCCATACAGGTCGGGGCGTTTGAGGGTGGCCTGGGCGCGCGCGGCCGTGCCCGAGCGCGCGACTTCCTGCAGCAGTCGGTTCATGACGAATGCGTTGCGTGCATCAATGACACGGGCTGCCTCGCTGGGCGGTGGCGACTGGCTTTCCACCAGGACCTTGCCTTTCTGGTCGGTTACCTTGGTGATGATCCAGGGGTTGATGCGGTAGCCACCGTTGGCAAATACCGAATAGGCCGTGGCCATCTGCATGGGTGTGACCGAGCCGGCACCCAGCGCCATGGTCAGGTACGGCGGGTGCTTGTCCGCCTCAAAGCCGAAGCGGGTGATCCATTCCTGTGCGTTCTGGGTGCCCACGGCCTGCAGGATGCGTATGGACACCATGTTCTTGGACTTGGCAAGCGCCGTGTGCAGCTGCATGGGGCCTTCAAACTTGCCGTCGTAGTTCTTGGGCTCCCAGGGCTGGCCGCCGGTGACACCGGCGTCAAAGAACAGCGGGGCATCGTTGACCATGGTCGACGGCGTGAAGCCTTTTTCCAGTGCGGCGGAATAAATAAATGGTTTGAAGCTGGAGCCCGGCTGGCGCCAGGCCTGCGTGGCATGGTTGAACTTGTTTTTGTTGAAGTCAAAGCCGCCCACCAGCGCGCGCAAGGCGCCGTCGCGCGGGTCCAGCGCAATGAACGCGCCCTCAACCTCGGGCAGCTGCGTGATCTCCCAGGTGTTCTTGGGCGTCTTGACCACGCGGATCACCGCGCCGCGCCGGATCTTTGTCTTGGGCGGTGCTTTCTCTGACAGCCCCGACTGCGCCGGGCGCAGGCCTTCGCCCGTGATCTCAACCGCCTCGCCGTTCTGGCGCACGGCGGAGATTTTCTTGGGGTCAGCGGACAGCACCACGGCGGTCATGACGTCGCCGTTGTCGGGGTGTTCGTTCAATGTGTCGTCGATGACGTCTTCCTGCTCCTTGGCGTCAGCCGGCAGGTCCACGAATTTCTCGGGGCCGCGGTAAATCTGGCGGCGCTCGTAATCCATGATCCCCTTGCGCAAGGCCTTGTAGGCGGCTTCCTGGTCGGCCGCCTTCAGGGTGGTGAAGACATTGAGGCCGCGGGTGTAGGCGTCGTCGCCATACTGGGCATGCACCAGCTGGCGCACGGTTTCTGCCACGTACTCGGCATGGACCTTGACGTTGCCTGCGTTGGGGCGCACAGCCAGCTCTTCTTTCTTGGCGGCTTCAGCCTGGGCCGTGGTGATGAAGCCGTTTTCTTCCATGCGCTCGATGATGTGCAGCTGGCGCGAGCGCGCGCGGCGCGGGTTGCTGATGGGGTTGTAGGCCGACGGTGCCTTGGGCAGGCCGGCCAGCATGGCGGCTTCGGCGATGCTGATGTCCTTCAGGGGCTTGCCAAAGTACGCTTCCGACGCCGCCGCGAACCCGTACGCCCGGTTGCCCAGAAAGATCTGGTTCATGTAGATCTCAAGAATCTGGTCCTTGGACAGCAGGTGTTCCAGCTTGAAGGTCAGCAGGATTTCATAAATTTTGCGGGTGTAGGTCTTTTCAGACGACAGGTACACATTGCGCGCCACCTGCATGGTGATGGTGGACGCGCCCTGGCTCTTCAGCCGCCCGACGTTGGCCAGACCGGCGCGGATCACGCCCAGGTAATCCACCCCCCCGTGGGAATAAAAGCGCGAGTCCTCGATCGCCAGCACGGCTTCCTTCATCACCTTGGGGATGTCCTTGATGGGCGTCAGGTTGCGCCGCTCCTCACCAAATTCGCCCAGCAGCACGCCGTCCGATGAAAACACCCGCAGCGGCAGTTTGGGCCGGTAGTCAGACAGGTCGGAGATGTCCGGCAGGTTGGGGTAAGCCACTGCCAGTGCGACAGCCAGCAGCATGCCGACTGACAGGGCGCCGGCCAGCAGGGTGCCGCCGCCCCAGAGCATGACCCGAAGCGCCCAGACTTGCCAGGCGGGTCGGGGGCCGGCTGCCGCGGATGCGCCGGGCTCGTTCGATGAAGGGGAAGATGGCATTGAAATCCGCGTAAGGTCTCGCGGCCATTATAGAAATCGGTCCGGGAAGGCGAGGGCAATGTCCGGGCTTGATGCGCGGTCGTGGCACCAAAGCTGCTTCAACCGGTCGTCTGCGGATACCGGGTGATGCCATCCGGCGTCAGTTTTTGGCAACGTCAGGCACAGGTCAAAACGGAAAAAACCTTTGCGGGACAAGGAGCTTACTGCTAGCATTCAAGTGAATTCTTAAGTTTGTTACACCTGTTTCGTGGTGGATTTCAGGGGACCGTCTTGATCTCTTTGGGCTCGTTGCTTAGCCGCCAACCCGCGCCGTTGCTGGGTTTGGATATCAGTTCGTCCAGCGTCAAGCTGGTGGAGCTGGGCCGTGACAAGGCTGGCAACCTCGTGCTTGAGCGGTGCGCCATCGAGCCGCTGGAGCGCGGCTGGATCACTGACGGCAATGTCGAAAAGTTCGACGAGGTGGCCGAAGCCATGCGCCGTGTCGTCAAGAAAAGCGGCACCAAAACACGCAATGTCGCCATGGCGCTGCCGCCGTCGGCCGTTATCACCAAAAAGATCATTTTGCCCGGGGGCATGACCGAGCAGGAGCTTGAAGTCCAGGTCGAGACCGAGGCCAACCAGTACATCCCTTTTTCGCTTGACGAGGTGAGCCTGGATTTCTGTGTGGTGGGGCCCAGCGCGACGTCGGTTGGCGATGTGGAAGTGCTGATTGCAGCCTCACGCAAGGAAAAGGTCCAGGACCGCCAGGGCCTGGCCGAAGCCGCAGGGCTCAAGCCTGTGATCATTGACGTGGAGTCCTACTCGTCCCGGCTGGCGGCCGGCCGGCTGATCGAGGCCCTGCCCAACAAGGGGCTGGATACGATGGTGGCCCTGTTTGAGGTGGGCGCGTTCACGACCAGCATGCAGGTGATCTGCAACGACGATGTGCTCTACGACCGGGACCAGGCTTTTGGTGGCGCCCAGCTGACCCAACTGATCGTCCGGCAGTACGGCTTTTCCGCTGAAGAGGCCGAAACCAAAAAACGCAATGGCGACCTGCCCGAAGATTACGAAAGCGGCGTGCTCAAGCCCTTTGTGGAGAGCATGGCCCAGGAGGTCGCGCGTGCCCTGCAGTTCTTCTTTACCAGCACGCCACACAACAAGGTGGACTACATCCTGCTGGCGGGTGGCTCTGCCGCACTGCCCGGGCTGACAGAGGCGGTCACGCTGCAAACCTCGTTTGCCTGCACCCTGGCGGACCCGTTCGAGGGCATGCAGGTGGGTGCGAACGTACGAGAGAAAAAGATGCGCCGTGAAGCGCCCTCGTACCTGACTTCCTGCGGCCTTGCCATGCGGAGGTTCCTGCAGTGATCCTGATCAACCTGCTGCCGCACCGCGAGGCCGCGCGCAAACGCAAGCGCGAGTTTTTCTTCGCCACGCTCGGTGTTTCCGCAGTGGTCGGTGGCGTCATAGCGGGTGTGATTTTCCTGTGGTTCCAGGCCCAGATCTCAACGCAGCAGAACCAGAATACGTTTTTGCAAAACGAGATCAAGCGCCTGGAAGGCCAGATCAAGGACATTGCGAGCCTGCAGTCCGAAATTGCCGCGCTGCGCGCGCGTCAGCAGGCCGTAGAAGACCTTCAGGCCGATCGCAACCTGCCGGTGCACTTGCTCAATGAACTCGTGAAGCAGTTACCCGACGGCGTGTACATCACGACCATGAAACAGCTCAACCAGGTGGTGACCATCCAGGGTGTTGCCCAATCCAATGAGCGTGTGTCCGAGCTGCTGCGCAACCTGGCCAATAGCAGCGACTGGCTGACGCGACCCGAGTTGGTGGAGATCGTTGCGTCCACTGTGGCGCTCGGACCCCGGGAGCAACGCCGTGTTTCCAATTTCAACATCCGCGTCCAGTTGATGCGGGCCACCGAAGTCAAGGGCGCCGCGTCTGCACCGGCCTCTGTATCCCCCGCGCCCGCCGCGTCCGCCGCGAAGACCTGACACCATGGCTACCAGATCATTGCCCAAGATTGACTTTGCCGCGCTGCAGGAGCAGGTCCTGGGGCAGTTCCGGGGCTTGAACCCCAACGACCCCGCTTCCTGGCCTGCGGTGCCGCGCTATGCGCTTTGCGTGGCCCTGATGGCAGCGATTGTGGTTGCGCTCTGGTTTGTCTGGCTCAGTGGGTCAGACAGTGAGCTGCAATCTGAACGGGCCAGGGAAGTCCAGCTTCGCGATGACTACAAAAAGAAACTCGCCCAGGCCGTCAACCTTGACGCCTTGAAAAAGCAGCGCGAACAGGTTCAGCAATACGTGATCCAGCTCGAAAAGCAGTTGCCCAGCAAGGCCGAGATGGACGCCCTGCTCTCCGACATCAACCAGGCCGGTTTGGGCCGCAGCCTCCAGTTTGACCTGTTTCGCCCCGGGCAAGTCAGTGTCAAGGAGTACTACGCGGAATTGCCGATCACGCTGCGGGTGACGGGGCGCTATCACGACATGGGCTCGTTCGCATCCGACATTGCCAACCTCTCGCGCATCGTGACCTTGAACAATATTTCCGTGGGACCTGGCGCGCGCGATGGGGGCCTGGTGATGGACGCAACGGCAAAGACTTTCCGTTACCTGGACAAGGACGAAGTGTCTGCCCAGCGTAAAGCTGCCCCGGCGGCGGGAGCCAAGAAATGAAGCCGCTTGCATTGGCCCTGCTGACGTCGATCGTGCTGGCGGGCTGTGGCGGTACCGACAGCGAGGAACTGCAGCAATGGATGGCCGACGAGCGCAGCCAGGCGCGCGCGCGGGTGCAGCCTATCCCCGAGCCCAAAAAATTCACGCCACAGCAATACGGCCAGGAAGCATCCACCGACCCCTTCAGCAACCAGAAGCTGACCCAGGCGCTCAAGCGGGAGTCGCCGCAGGCTTCTGTGAATGCCGGTCTGATTGCACCTGAGCTGACCCGGCGCAAGGAGGCACTGGAGGCTTATCCGCTGGACTCCATGGCCATGGTTGGCAGCCTCATCAAAACGGGTCAGCCCGTTGCGCTGCTGCGGGTGGATAACCTGCTGTACCAGGTGCGATCGGGCAACTACCTCGGCCAGAACTACGGTCGCATCACCAAGGTCGGTGAAACCGAAATCGTCCTGCGCGAGATCGTGCAGGACGGCTCGGGCGAATGGATTGAACGAATTGCCAAATTGCAGCTGCAAGAGGGGTCAACTAAATGAACAAGCAGAACCAGGCGGTTTGGCTGCGGGTAAGAAAGATGGCGGCGGCCTTGCCGTTGCTGATGTTGTCCTTGTCGTCGCTCGCGCAGAACGCAGTGCAATCGGTGACGGGCTCGATCCAGGGCGGCTCCGAGGTCATCCGCATCGACTTTGCCCAACCGCTGACGGCGATTCCTGCCGGTTTTGCCATCCAGGCACCGGCGCGCATTGCGCTTGACTTCCCCGGAGTGACCAATGCCATCGGGCGTTCGACCGTGGAAATCAACCAGGGCAACCTGCGATCGGTCAATGTGGTGCAGGCCGGTGAGCGCACCCGTCTGGTACTCAACCTCAAGTCGGCGGCCAGCTACAAGGCACAGATCGAAGGCAAGTCACTGCTGGTGTTGCTGGACCCTGTGGCAGCGACGGCAGCCGCAGCGCCGGCAGCGGCGGCTGTGTTCGCAGAGAACCGCAACCGCGATACCCAGCCGCTGAAAGACCTGGATTTTCGCCGGGGCGCAGACAGCTCAGGGCGCATCGTGGTCGATCTGGCGAACAACCAGGTTGGTGTGGACATCCGCCAGCAAGGCCAGAATCTGGTAGTTGAATTCCTGAAGTCCACATTGCCAGAGGGGCTGCGCCGCCGGCTGGATGTTTCTGATTTCGGCACGCCGGTGCAATCCGTCACGACCTTCCAGGCAGGCGACCGCGTGCGCATCGTCATCGAGCCCAAGGGCCTGTGGGAGCACAGCGCCTACCAGAGTGACAACCAGTTTGTGGTCGAAGTCCGCCAGCAGAAAATCGACCCCAACAAGCTGACCCAGGGGCCGGGTTTCAGCGGAGAGAAGCTGTCGCTCAATTTCCAGAACATTGAAGTCCGCTCGTTGCTGCAGGTCATTGCCGATTTCACCAACTTCAATATCGTGACGTCGGACTCTGTAGCTGGCGCTGTAACGCTGCGACTGAAAGACGTGCCCTGGGACCAGGCACTGGAAATCATCCTGCAGGCCAAGGGCCTGGGCATGAGAAAGACCGGCAATGTGCTGTGGATCGCGCCCAAGGACGAAATTTCCGCCAAGGAAAAGCTGGATCTGGAGTCGCGCGCTGCGATCCAGAACCTGGAGCCGCTGCGGACCCAGGCTTTTCAGCTCAACTACACCAAGGCGGCGGATATTGCGGTGCAGATCACGGCCGGTGGTGGCGGATCTGCGGCTGCAGCCAGTGCGCGGATCCTCAGCGCACGCGGCAGTGTGATTGCCGAGCCCCGTACCAACCAGCTGTTCGTGACTGACATTGGCTCCAAACTTGAGCAGGTACAGCAACTGATCTCCAAACTCGACATCGCGGTACGCCAGGTCCTGATCGAAGCGCGGATTGTCGAAGCGTCTGACTCCTTCGGCAAATCACTGGGCGTGAGGCTGGGCGGCAGCGACCTGCGGGGTTTGCGTGGGGGCGACGCCGGTTACAGCATCGGCGGAGGCAACCGGGTGGCGTTGGGCGGATCGTACAACGCTGTTTCCGGTACAACGCTGGAGAGCGCCGCGACGCTGGACACCGTCAACACCTCATTTGTAAATTTGCCTGCCGTAGGCCAGGGCGGCTATACCGCCGCGTCGTTCGCCATCTCGCTGTTCAGCTCGGCGGCCAATCGATTCCTGAATCTGGAGCTCTCCGCGCTGGAGGCTGACGGCAAAGGCAAGCTGGTGTCCAGCCCGCGCATCGTGACAGCCGACCAGACCAAGGCATTGATCGAGCAGGGCACAGAATTCCCCTATCAGCAGGCGACATCCAGCGGCGCGACCGCCGTGACCTTCCGCCGCGCGACGCTGAAGCTTGAGGTGACGCCACAGATCACGCCTGAAGGCAACATCATCCTGGACCTGGACATCAGCAAGGACAGCCGCGGCGAAACGACGGCAGCCGGCATTGCCATCAACACCAAGCACATCAAGACGCAGGTGCTGGTGGAGAACGGCGGTACGGTGGTGATCGGCGGCATCTTCGAGCTGAATGAAACCGAAAATGAAACCAAGGTTCCAGTCCTGGGTGATTTGCCCGCGGTTGGAAATCTCTTCAAGTCAAGACAACGCAGTTCCAACAAGCAGGAAATGCTGGTTTTCATCACTCCCAAGATGATCTCCGACCGCGCTGCGGCTCGCTGAAAATACACTGGACCATTCCAATCTAGAAGAAGCAAGGATTAACAGGCAATGAAGAACTGCATCAAACTGGCTATCGGTTTGTTTATCGCCGCACTGCTTGCAGCGTGCGGAGGAGGTGGAGGCAGCGCCGGGACGACAACGGGAGGCTCAAGCGGAGGTGCAACCACACCGGGTGGTAGCGCGACCTTGTCGGTGACGGACTTCGCCTTGACGCTCGACAAGACAACCATCCTCAACGGCGGAACGGACACAGCGCAGCTGACTGTGGTTGCAGTAGATGCCAACCGCAATGCGGTCAGTGGTGCCTCCGTTGCCGTGGCTGTGAACCAGAACGCAGTTTTCACGCCATCCAGCGGGTTGGTGACTGACGCGGCGGGCGCATACAGAGGCGTGGTCAGCATCGGCAGCGACAAGACCGATCGCGATGTCACCATTGCCGCCACTGTGAACGGGATTACCAAGCAGGTGGCTGTGCGCGTGAGCGGCAGCAGGGTCACGTTGCAGCTGTTGCCCGCAAGCCCGGCGCCTGGCCAGGCGGTGACCATGACCGCCGTCGTGACAGACTCGTCAGGAAACCCCATTGCAGGGGCGGCCGTGAGTTTCACGAGCGATGTGCCAGCGCTGCAGGGTCTGACCGGCGTGACCAGTGCGAATGGCCAGTTCACCCGGGCATTCATTGCGCCCACCGTGGCCGGCGTGTACTCCATCAATGCAGGCGCCAGCGGTGTTGTGTCCGGCGCCAACCAACTGCAGGTGTTTGCCACCACGATTCCAGCGGGCATCATTCCTGCCGGTGCCGCGCCGTCCCTGGCGGCCTCTCCCAACGTGCTGGCGGTCAATTCCCCGGGCTCGACTTCGAACCGTACGACATTGCGGTTCCTGTTCCTTGATGCCAGCAATCGTCCCATCCCCAACGTGCGTGTCCGTTTCAACGACCAGACTACAGGACTCCCAACGGTCGGCGCCTCGATCTCTGCCGGAGGCCAGACGCTTTACACGGACGCTGCTGGAGCGGTGTCGACACAGTACATTTCGGGGCAGAACGCCAGCCCGACCAATGGGGTCACGGTAAGGGCCTGCTACTCTGCCAACGAGTTTGCATCGGCAACCGATTGCCCGAATTTTGTCAACGCATCACTGACTGTTGCGGGCCAGGCGCTGGCGGTGTCGATTGGAGATGACAACCTGCTGGCATCAGTGACCGGAACCTACGTCAAGGATTTCGTCGTCACCGTGGCCGACTCTGCGGGCCGTGCGGTGGCCAATGCACCGGTGGATATTTCGGTGGACCTGACCCACTATGGAAAGGGTGCTTACAGCTACGCTTCCGGCACCACCACAGCCGCCTACTTCGATGCGGACGGCAACCCCGTGGCGTCTTTGCAGGTGGTACCCGCAAGCCTCACCGCAGCTTATCCCTCGTCGACGACGGTGCCCGGATCGGCGACCGGACGGGTCTGGTGCGCCAACGAAGACACCAACCGCAACGGCAACGTTGATGCGGGCGAAAACATCGACGGCAGCATTGATGGCAATGGCCAGACGACCCTGGAGCCGCGCAAGAGTGATTTGCTGGTGAGTTACAAGACTGCGTCGGTCACAACGACCAATGCCTCAGGTGTACTGCTCATCCAGGTGCAGTATTCCCAGCGCTTCGGCACGTGGCTCGCCTACAAGGTGCGGGTGACGGCCAACGTGGCGGGATCGCAAGGCATGGCTGAGCGACTGTTTGTGACGGATGTCATCGCAGGGGATGTGCCCAATGGTTCATTCCGCTTGCCGCCTTACGGGGTCAACAGCTGCTCAACCGCCAACTGAACCTGGGGTGACGGGCGCCTGAATGGTGAAGATCGCGCTCGTTGGCTTGCCAGGCTGTGGAAAGACCACGGTTGGGCGCCAGCTGGCGCGCAGGCTGTCTGTTCCGTTCGTGGACATTGATGCCAGCATCGAGTCGCGCATCGGCAGCAGCATCCGGTCCTTCTTTGAGCGCGAAGGTGAGGAACGCTTTCGCGACGTGGAAGCGGCTGCGATCGACGAACTCACCGTGGCGGATGAAGGCATATTCTCAACCGGCGGTGGGTCCGTGCTGCGCTCAGAAAACCGGGCGCACCTGCACAACCGCTGCCAGGTGGTCTATCTGCATTCAGCGCCGGACGACGTCTATCGCCGGCTGCGCCACGACACCCAGCGGCCCCTGTTGCAGGTGGCGGACCCGCTGGCGCGCCTGCGCGACCTGTACGCCGTGCGCGATCCGCTGTACCGGGAGACAGCGCATTTCGTCATCGAGACCGGCCGCCCTTCGGTGCCGACCCTGGCGAACATGATCGTGATGCAGCTGGAGCTTGCGGGCGTGGTGCCGCGCTGAGGGTTCGCGCGAGCGCCTAAACTTGGGGGATGCAAACTGCTTCCGCCTCTTGCGTTCAACAGGTTCCCATCGAGTTGGGCGAGCGCAGCTACACCATCCTCATCGGCCAGGGCCTGCTGGACGATCCGTCTGCCTGGGATGGCCTGCCCCAGGCGGCCAGCGCGCTGATTGTCACCAACGAAACCGTGTCCCCGCTGTACGCGGCACGTCTGCAGGCCCAGCTTGCGGGGCGGCACCGCGCCATCCTCACTGTGGTGCTGCCCGATGGTGAGGAGCACAAAACCTGGCAGACCCTGAACCTCATTTTTGACGGTTTGCTGGCCAATGGCTGCGACCGCAAGACGGTGGTCTATGCGCTGGGTGGCGGTGTCGTGGGCGACATGAGCGGATTTGCCGCGGCCAGCTACATGCGCGGCGTGCCGTTTGTGCAGGTGCCCACCACGCTGCTGGCGCAGGTGGATTCGTCCGTGGGCGGCAAGACAGCCATCAATCACCCACTGGGCAAGAACATGATCGGCGCGTTCTACCAGCCCCAGCGCGTGGTGTGCGACCTGGACACGCTCAGGACGCTGCCTGTGCGCGAGCTGAGCGCCGGTCTGGCCGAAGTCATCAAGTACGGTCCCATCGCCGACATGGCGTTTCTGGACTGGATCGAGGCCAACATGGCAGCCCTGCTGGCGCGCGAGCCGGCGGCGCTGGCGCATGCCGTGCGGCGCAGCTGCGAGATCAAGGCCTGGGTCGTGGGCCAGGATGAGCGCGAATCGGGGCTGCGGGCCATCCTCAATTTTGGCCACACCTTTGGCCATGCCATTGAGTCGGGCCTGGGGTATGGCGAATGGCTGCATGGCGAGGCCGTGGGCTGCGGCATGGTGATGGCGACCCAGCTGTCCCACAAGCTGGGCCTGGTGGATGACGCCTTTGCGCACAGGCTGTCAGCGTTGATCGCAGCGGCAGGCTTGCCCATCAGGGGCCCGCGCCTGGGAGCTGACCGCTACCTGGAATTGATGCGCGTGGACAAGAAGGCCGAGGCCGGCGAGATCAGGTTCGTGGTGATTGACGGGCCGGGCCAGGCCAGTTTGCGTGCCGCGCCCGACGCGCTGGTGGCGCAAGTCATCGACGATTGCTGCGTTTGAGTAAGGACGGCATGCTTGCCCGCCATGCCAGCGACCCGGCGCGCTCCCGTGGGCGGCGCCACCCGGAAGAGGCCGCGCCCACGCGTAACGCTTTCCAGCGCGACCGGGATCGTATTGTTCACTCCACCGCGTTCCGGCGCCTGGTCTACAAGACGCAGGTGTTCCTGAACCACGAGGGTGACCTGTTTCGCACCCGTCTGACCCATTCGCTGGAAGTCGCGCAGCTGGGCCGATCCATCGCCCGCTCGCTGCAACTCAATGAAGACCTGGTGGAGGCCATTGCACTGGCGCACGACCTGGGCCACACCCCGTTCGGCCATGCCGGGCAGGACGCGCTGAACGAGTGCATGCAAGGGCAGGGCGGCTTCGAGCACAACCTGCAGAGCCTGCGTGTGGTGGACACGCTGGAGGAGCGCTACCCCGACTTCGACGGCCTGAACCTGAGCTTTGAAACACGCGAGGGCATCCTCAAGCACTGCTCGCGCGCGAATGCCGAAAAGCTCGAGGTCGCAGACCCCGGCGGTGTGGGCAGGCGTTTTATCGACCGCACACAGCCCGGCCTGGAAGCCCAGCTGTGCAACCTGGCCGACGAAATTGCCTACAACGCACATGACATTGACGACGGCGTTCGCTCCGGGTTGATCACGCTGGAGCAACTGGAAGAGGTGGCGCTGTTTGACGGTTTCCGCCGTGAGGCCCTGGCCGCGCACCCGCAGCTGCAAGGCCGCCGCGTGCTGTACGAGGCGATCCGCCGCATGCTCAGCGCCCAGGTCTATGACGTGATCGACACGATGCGCGCGGCGCTGGCGGCAGCGGCACCGGTTGACGCGGATGATGTCCGTCGCATGCCAGCGCTGGTGGGCTTCAGCCCGGCCATGGCCGGGCAGTCGGCTGCGCTCAAGCAGTTCCTGTTTCGAAACCTGTACCGTCACCCGCAGGTGACGCAGACGACCGAGCAGGCACAGCAGGTGGTGCGAGAGCTGTTCTCTGCCTACAGCGCCGACCCGGCCCAGATGCAGGCCGGCTTTGCCGTGCGCACCGACCGGGCCCGGGCTGTGGCCGATTACATCGCGGGCATGACCGACCGTTTTGCCGCGCGCGAGCATGAGCGTTTGACTGGCAGGCGGCTGCTGGATGTTGCCGCCGCATGAGGCGCCCATGAAGCGGATGGACCCGGCGCTGGTGGTGGTACTGGCCGGCGTCAGTGCGGCCCTGCACGTGGGCAAGCTGCCACCGGCGCTGCCGGTACTGCGCGATGCGCTGGACCTGACGCTGGTGCAGGCCGGTTTTCTGTTGTCGCTGGTACAGCTGGCCGGCATGTCGCTGGGGCTGGCCGCCGGGCTGGCGGCTGACCGGATCGGCCTGCGCCGCAGCATGCTGTGCGGGTTGCTGGTGCTCGGGATGGCGAGCCTGGCCGGCGCCTGGGCTCGTGACGCGGCGAGCCTGTTTGCACTTCGTGCTCTCGAAGGCCTGGGCTTTCTGCTGGCCTCCATGCCAGCGCCCGCCTTGATCCGCCGGCTGGTGGCGCCGCAACGCGTCAGTGCCATGTTGGGGCTGTGGGGAGCGTACATGCCGCTGGGCGCCGCTGTGGCGTTGTTGTGTGGCCCACCGTTCATCGCGTCAACCAGTTGGCCCGCCTGGTGGGCGCTGATGGGCGCGCTGTCGCTGGGCATGGCGGTGTGGGTGGTGGCGGTGGTACCGGCGGACGCGACGGCCGCTCCCGTGCGCGTGGGCAGCTGGACGCAACGCCTGCAACGAACGCTTTCATCACGCGCCACGTGGCTGGTCGCGGTGAGCTTTGCGCTGTACTCGGGCCAATGGCTCGCGGTGATTGGTTTCCTGCCGTCCATCTATGCGCAGGCGGGTCTGGCCAGCAGCGTGAGCGCTGCGCTGACCGCGCTGGCCGCGGCGGTCAACATTTTGGGCAACGTAACAGCGGGCCGCCTGCTGCAGCGCGGCGTCGCGCCGCAGGTGCTGCTGTATGCAGGCTTTACCGCCATGGCGTGCGGGGCTGCCGTCGCCTTCGCGCCCTGGGGCGAGGGCCCGATCTTGCGCTATGGCGCGATTGTGTTGTTCTCCATGCTCGGCGGCATGATCCCTTCCACGCTGTTCTCGCTGGCCGTGCGTTTTGCGCCCGGAGACGATACCGTGGCCGCCACGGTAGGCTGGGTCCAGCAGCTGTCGTCACTGGGCCAGTTTGCCGGGCCCCCGCTGGTGGCCTGGGTGGCCAGCGCCGCTGGAGGCTGGCACTGGACCTGGGTGGCGACTGGCGGCTGCTGTGCGGCGGGGCTGATGCTGGCCCGGGCCATCGCCGCGCAGGCGCTGACCAAGGCCACGGATAATGCAGGCGTGAAAAAATAATCACAGGGACAAAAGGAGAAGTTGCCATGAGCTTTCTCAACCAGCTCAAAACGCAGGCTAATGCGCTGCAAAGCCAGGGCGCCATGCAGGCGCAAAACGCGGACGCCAACACCGCGCAGGCAGAGTCTGCCTGCCGTATCGCGCAGCACTACCTGGGCGAACTGGCCAAACAGCTCAACGTCCTGAATCCTCCCGCCGGTAAATTCAGCCTTGACGGCAAAACGCCCTGGCCCGCAATGAAGCTGGTGAACTTTCGCACCGATGCGCGCAAGAAAACCCTGCGCGACAAGGAAGTGTTTGACTACATCTCCATGGGCTGGCAGATCGTGCCGCAGGTCGGGGCTGCCGTGGGGGGCACCGTCAGCGTGAACTTTCCGCCCGATCTGGAGCGTGTGGAAAGCCGGCTTGCCGCCGGCGCTGTCAAGCATGACCGCACGGAGCAGCGCCACCCCGAAAAGAATACCTTGCAAGCCATCCGCTTTGACTACACGACCGAGGCGCGCGGCTACGTCACCGTGAAGCCTGATCATGACAAGGGGCAACTCGCGTTTCGCGTGACCAATGCCGGCGGCTTTGGCGTGATCAGCAGCCAGTGGCCTGCCGCCAAGGTACAAACCGAGATGCTCGACGAACTGGCCAAGCTCATCGTTGCCCAGCCCAGCCGTTTTGGTTGAGAACACTCCCATCAAGCAAAAGGCTCAGCGCGACACACTCGCCTGGCTGGAGCGCGCCGTGATCGGCCTGAACCTGTGCCCCTTTGCCAAGGCCGTACATGTGAAGGGGCAGGTGCATTTGTGCGTCAGCGATGCACTTACAGAGGCAGACTTGCTGGCCGAGCTGCGCCGCGAACTGGCCGACCTTCAGACAACAGACCCCGCCGTGCGCGACACCACGCTGCTGGTGGTGCCGCAGATGCTGCATGACTTTCTGGACTTCAATGACTTCATGGGTGATGCGCAGGCGCTGCTGGAAGAACTCGGCCTGGAAGGCGAGCTCCAGATCGCGGATTTCCACCCCCTCTACCAGTTCGGCGGCACGGCAACAGACGACATCACCAACTTCACCAACCGTTCGCCTTACCCCACCCTGCACCTGCTGCGCGAGGCCAGCATTGACAGGGCGGTGGAAGTCTTTCCGGACCCCGAAGCAATTTTTGAATCCAACATGCAAACCCTGAAACGGCTGGGGCCAGATGGCTGGGCGGCGCTGGACGTAGGGCCGCACGCATGAAGCCGCGCAAGCCTGCCGCGCAGGGCGCCACGACGCTGGCGCCCGAGATCCGCCCGGGCCAGTCGCCCGAGCTGCTCAAGGAGCTTCACATCCTCACGCGCGAGGGCAAGCTCAACCAGGACTCGCGGCGCAAGCTCAAGCAGGTGTACCACCTGTTCCAGTTCATTGAAAAGCTGCTGGAAGAACTGCCCGCGGATGCCGCCATGACGCTGGCCGACCATGGTGCCGGCAAGTCGTACCTGGGCTTCATCATTTACGACCTGTTCTTCAAGTCGCGCGCAGCAGGCCACATCTACGGCATCGAAACACGCGCCGATCTGGTGCAAAAGTCGGCCGAGCTTGCACAGCGGCTGGGCTTTGAGCGCATGTCGTTCCTGAACCTGAGCGTGGCGCAATCCGTGGACGCGCCGCAATTGCCGCATCGCGTCGACGTTGTGACGGCGCTGCACGCCTGCGATACGGCCACCGACGATGCCATTGCCTTCGGCCTGCAAAAGCAGGCGCGCTACATGGTGCTGGTGCCCTGTTGCCAGGCCGAGGTGGCGGCCTGCCTGCGCGAAACCAAGGCTCTGGCGCTGGCGCGCACCCCGCTGGCCGAGCTGTGGCGCCACCCGTTGCACACCCGCGAGATGGGCAGCCAGATCACCAACGTGCTGCGCTGCCTGTACCTGGAAGCCAGTGGCTACCAGGTGACGGTGACCGAGCTGGTCGGCTGGGAGCACAGCCTGAAAAACGAACTCATCATCGCCCGCTATACCGGCCAGAAAAAGCACAGCTCCGCCCAGCGCCTGCGCCAGATCCTGACCGAATTCGGGCTGGAGTCATTAATCGGGGTCAGATTCCAATTAACGGATCCGAATTAACATGAGGCGTACTCCAGTGAGCGCTCCATGGCCCGCCTTCCCCGTCTTACCGTTCCCGGCTACCCGCACCATCTGATCCAGCGCGGCAACAACCGCCAGCCCATCGTTGCCGCCACGGGTGACTACGAGATGCTGCTGTCACTCCTGGCGGACAACGCGGCCAGGTTCGGCGTTGCGCTGCATGCCTATGTGGTCATGAGCAATCACTTTCACTTGTTGGCCACGCCGGAGTCGTCGCAGTCCATTCCCGAGATGATGCAAGCTGTGGGCCGGCGCTACGTGCGTTACTTCAACGACAGCCAGGGGAGAACCGGCACCCTGTGGGAGGGTCGTTACCGCTCGGCCGTCATTCAGGCCGAGCGGCATATGCTGGCCTGCATGGCCTACATCGACCTCAATCCGGTGCGCGCCAGCATGGTGGCCGACGCGGCTGACTACCGTTGGTCCAGCCATGGTCACTACACCGGCATGCGCCATGACCGGCTGATCACGCCGCATCCGCTGTACTGGACGATGGGCAACACCCCATTTGCACGCGAAGCGGCATACGCCGAATTGGTGCGTGCAGGGATTGCGACGCCTGTTCGCGATGCCCTGACGAAATCAGCCTTGGGCGGCTGGGCGCTGGGCGAGGCTGACTTTGTGGCGGATCTGCAAAAGCGCACCGAGCGCCGCGTGGCCAAATCCCGCGCGGGGCGGCCGTTTCAAAAGACTGAGCAGCAAATGTAATCTGTCCCCAATTAAATCGAATTGGTGGGGAACTTCAAATAATTGGAATCTGACCCCAATTATTCTTCTTGGCATTGTTGTTGCAGTGCACTATCCTCCCTATCCCTGCGACATAACTAGGAGCACGCCATGACGACGGCTGCCGAGATCCAGCATCTCAAAGACCACGGTTTGTATTCCACGGCCAACGAGCATGACGCTTGCGGCGTGGGTTTTGTGGCCCATATCAAGGGCGAGAAAAGCCATGGCATCGTCCAGCAGGCCCTCAAGATTCTGGAGAACCTCGACCATCGCGGCGCCGTGGGCGCCGACAAGCTGATGGGCGACGGCGCCGGCATCCTGATCCAGTTGCCCGACCTGCTGTACCGCGCCGAAATGGCGCACCAGGGCGTTGAATTGCCCCCGCCCGGTGAATATGGCGTGGGCATGATCTTTTTGCCCAAGGAGCATGCGTCGCGTCTGGCGTGCGAACAGGAGATGGAGCGTGCGATCAAGGCCGAAGGCCAGGTGCTGCTGGGCTGGCGCGATGTGCCGGTCAACCGTGACATGCCGATGTCGCCCACCGTGCGCGAAAAGGAGCCCATCCTGCGCCAGGTGTTCATCGGCCGCGGCAGCGACGTGATCGTGCAGGACGCGCTGGAGCGCAAGCTGTACGTGATCCGCAAGACCGCCAGCGCGGCGATCCAGAACCTGAAGCTCAAGCACAGCAAGGAATACTACGTTCCCAGCATGTCCAGCCGCACCGTGGTCTACAAGGGCCTGCTGCTGGCCGACCAGGTGGGCACCTATTACCGCGACCTGCAGGACCCGCGCTGCGTGTCGGCCCTGGGCCTTGTGCACCAGCGCTTTTCGACCAACACCTTCCCCGAGTGGCCGCTGGCCCACCCGTACCGCTACGTCGCCCACAACGGCGAAATCAACACGGTGCGCGGCAACTACAACTGGATGAAGGCGCGCGAAGGCGTGATGTCCTCGCCCGTGCTGGGTGCCGACCTGAAAAAGCTCTACCCCATCAGCTTTGCCAGCCAGTCCGACACCGCCACATTCGATAACTGCCTTGAACTGCTGACCATGGCCGGCTACCCGATCAGCCAGGCCGTGATGATGATGATCCCCGAGCCGTGGGAGCAGCACACCACCATGGACGAGCGCCGCCGCGCCTTCTATGAATACCACGCCGCCATGCTGGAGCCGTGGGACGGCCCCGCGTCCATCGTGTTCACCGACGGCCGCCAGATCGGCGCCACGCTGGACCGCAATGGCCTGCGCCCGGCGCGCTACTGCGTGACCGACGACGACTTCGTCATCATGGGCTCTGAATCGGGCGTGCTGCCCGTGCCCGAGAACAAGATCGTGCGCAAATGGCGCCTGCAGCCCGGCAAGATGTTCCTGATCGACTTCGAGCAGGGTCGCATGATCGACGACGAGGAACTCAAGGCCAACCTGGCCAACAGCAAGCCCTACAAGCAGTGGATCGAAAACCTGCGCATCAAGCTGGACGACCTGTCCGAGACTTCGGGCAACGCCCCGGCCAGCGACGTATCGCTGCTGGACCGCCAGCAGGCGTTTGGCTATTCGCAGGAAGACATCAAGTTCCTGATGAGCCCCATGGCGCAGGCCGGCGAGGAGGGCATTGGCTCCATGGGCAACGACAGCCCGCTGGCCGTGCTGTCGAGCAAGAACAAGCCGCTGTACAACTACTTCCGCCAGATGTTCGCGCAGGTGACCAACCCGCCGATCGACCCGATCCGCGAGGCGATCGTGATGTCCCTGGTGTCGTTCATCGGCCCCAAGCCCAACCTGCTGGACATCAATCAGGTCAACCCGCCAATGCGGCTCGAAGTCAGCCAGCCCATCCTGGACTTTGCCGACATGGCCAAGCTGCGCGACATCGACCAGACGACGCAGGGCAAGTTCAAGAGCTATACGCTGGACATTACCTACCCGCTGGCCTGGGGCCACGAGGGCGTGGAAGCCAAGCTGGCGTCGCTGTGCGCCGAGGCGGTGGACGCCATCAAGGGCGGCAAGAACATCCTCATCATCAGCGACCGCGCGGTCACGTCCACCCAGGTGGCCATCCCGGCGCTGCTGGCGCTGTCGGCCATCCACCAGCATCTGGTGCGTGAGGGCTTGCGTACGACCTGCGGCCTGGTGGTGGAAACCGGCACGGCGCGCGAGGTCCATCACTTCGGCGTGCTGGCCGGCTACGGCGCCGAAGCCGTGCACCCCTACCTGGCCATGGAGACGCTCGCCTCCATCCACAAGGAACTGCCCGGCGACCTGAGCGCCGAGAAAGCCATCTACAACTACGTCAAGGCCATCGGCAAGGGCCTGTCCAAGATCATGTCCAAGATGGGCGTGAGCACCTACATGAGCTACTGCGGCGCGCAGTTGTTCGAAGTGATCGGCCTGAACAGCGAGACCGTGGAAAAGTACTTCACCGGCACCGCCAGCCGGGTCGAGGGCATCGGCGTGTTCGAGATCGCAGAAGAAGGCATCCGCATGCACAAGGCCGCATTCGGTGACGACCCGGTGCTGGCCGGCATGCTGGACGCTGGTGGCGAATACGCCTGGCGTGTGCGTGGCGAAGAGCACATGTGGACGCCCGACGCCATCGCCAAGCTGCAGCACAGCACGCGCGCCAACAACTGGAACACCTACAAGGAATACGCGCAGCTCATCAACGACCAGAGCCGCCGCCACATGACGCTGCGCGGACTGTTTGAGTTCCGCATCGACCCGGCCAAGGCCATCCCTGTGGAAGAGGTGGAGCCAGCCGCCGAAATCGTCAAGCGTTTTGCTACCGGCGCCATGTCGCTGGGCTCCATCAGCACCGAGGCGCACGCCACGCTGGCCGTTGCCATGAACCGCATCGGCGGCAAGAGCAATACCGGCGAGGGCGGCGAGGACCCGGCGCGCTACCGCCAGGAACTCAAGGGCATTCCCATCACCCAGGGCCAGACGCTGTCGGACATCATCGGCAAGGACGTCATCGAGTCTGACTACGCGCTCAAAGCCGGCGACTCGCTGCGCTCACGCATCAAGCAGGTGGCGTCCGGGCGCTTTGGCGTCACGGCCGAATACCTGAGCAGCGCCGACCAGATCCAGATCAAGATGGCCCAGGGCGCCAAGCCGGGAGAGGGCGGCCAGCTGCCCGGCGGCAAGGTGTCCAACTACATCGGCATGCTGCGCTACAGCGTGCCGGGTGTGGGCCTGATCAGCCCGCCGCCGCACCACGACATCTACTCAATTGAAGACCTGGCGCAGCTCATTCACGACCTGAAGAACGTGGCGCCGCATGCCAGCATCTCCACCAAGCTGGTGTCCGAGGTGGGCGTGGGTACCATCGCCGCGGGCGTGACCAAGTGCAAGAGTGACCATATCGTGATTGCCGGGCATGACGGCGGCACGGGCGCATCGCCCTGGTCGTCCATCAAGCACGCGGGCAGCCCCTGGGAAATCGGCCTGGCCGAAACCCAGCAGACGCTGGTGCTCAACCGCCTGCGCGGCCGGGTGCGGGTGCAGGCGGACGGCCAGATGAAGACCGGCCGCGACGTCGCCATCGGCGCGCTGCTGGGCGCCGATGAATTCGGCTTTGCCACCGCGCCGCTGGTGGTGGAGGGCTGCATCATGATGCGCAAGTGCCACCTGAACACCTGCCCGGTGGGCGTGGCCACGCAGGACCCGGTGCTGCGCAAGAAGTTCTCGGGCAAGCCCGAGCACGTCGTCAACTACTTCTTCTTCATCGCCGAAGAAGTCCGCCAGATCATGGCGCAGCTGGGCATCCGCAAGTTCGACGACATGATCGGCCGTGCCGACCTGCTGGACATGAAGCAGGGCATCGAGCACTGGAAGGCGCGCGGCCTGGACTTCAGCCGTCTGCTGGCCTGCCCCCAGGTGCCCGCCGATGTGCCGCGCTACCACGTCGAAAACCAGGACCATGCCCTGGAAAACAACCTGGACACGCGTCTGATCGAAAAGTCACGCGCTGCCATCGACAAGGGCGAGAAGGTCCAGTTCATTGAAATCGCGCGCAACGTCAACCGCACTGTCGGTGCCAAGCTGTCAGGTGCACTGACCAAGGTGCACCCCGAAGGCCTGCCCGACGACACCATCCGCATCCAGCTCGAAGGCACGGGCGGCCAGTCGTTTGGCGCGTTCCTGGCCCGCGGCATCACGCTGTACCTGATTGGTGACGCCAACGACTACACCGGCAAGGGTCTGTCCGGCGGACGCGTGGTGGTACGCCCCAGCATCGATTTCCGCGGTGAAGCCACGCGCAACATCATCATCGGCAACACGGCGCTGTACGGTGCCACCACGGGCGAGGCGTTCTTCAGCGGTGTGGCCGGTGAGCGTTTTGCGGTGCGCCTGTCCGGGGCCACGGCGGTGGTGGAGGGTACGGGCGACCACGGTTGTGAATACATGACCGGCGGCACGGTTGCGGTGCTGGGCAAGACGGGCCGCAACTTTGCAGCCGGCATGAGCGGCGGCGTGGCCTATGTCTATGACGAAGATGGCCAGTTTGCCAGCCGCTGCAACACGGCCATGGTTGCGCTGGAAAAGGTGGTCAGCTCCACCGAACAGCAAGCCGCCAGCGCCAAGGGCCTGTGGCACCGCGAGCAGACCGACGAGGCGCAATTGCGCAAGTTGCTCGAAGAGCACAACCGCTGGACCGGCAGCAAGCGCGCGCGCGAGCTGCTGGACAACTGGGCCGAAGCCCGCGGCAAGTTCGTCAAGGTGTTCCCCAGCGAGTACAAGCGCGCCCTGCAGGAAATGCACGACCGCAAGCTGGCCGCCGCGACCGAAACCGCCGCCGGCTCTGCCACCGCCAACAAGGAAGTGGTTGCCGCCAAGTAAGGCGCGGCCATCCCCACGATACAGACAAGACTGGACAAGAGCATGGGAAAAGTCACCGGCTTCATGGAATACGGGCGCATTGAAGAGGGCTACAAGCCCGTGCCCGAACGGCTCAAGAACTACAAGGAATTCGTGATCGGCCTGGACGACGCGCAGGCCAAGGTGCAAGGCGCGCGCTGCATGGACTGCGGCACGCCGTTTTGCAACAGCGGCTGCCCGGTCAACAACATCATCCCGGACTTCAACGACCTGGTGTTTCGCGGCGACTGGCAAAACGCGATTGCCGTGCTGCACAGCACCAACAACTTCCCCGAGTTCACCGGCCGCATCTGTCCCGCCCCGTGCGAGGCGGCCTGTACGCTGAACGTGAACGACGACCCGGTGGGCATCAAGTCCATCGAGCACGCCATCATCGACCGCGCCTGGGCAGAAGGCTGGGTCACGCCCCGCCCGGCCAAGCACAAGACCGGCAAGAAGGTTGCCGTCGTGGGCGCCGGCCCGGCCGGCATGGCGGCAGCCCAGCAACTGGCGCGTGCCGGCCACGACGTCACGCTGTTTGAAAAGAACGACCGGGTGGGCGGGCTGCTGCGCTACGGCATTCCCGACTTCAAGATGGAAAAGTCGCACATCGACCGACGCGTCGAGCAGATGAAGGCCGAAGGCGTCACTTTCCGCACCGGCGTCATGGTGGGCAACCTGCCCAAGGACTCCAAGGTCACCAACTGGGCCAAGGAAACCATCACGCCTGAACAGCTGCAAAAGGACTTTGACGCCGTGCTGCTGACCGGCGGCGCCGAGCAGTCGCGCGATTTGCCCGTGCCTGGCCGCGACCTGGACGGTATTCACTTTGCGATGGAATTCCTGCCGCAGCAAAACAAGGTCAACGCGGGCGACAAGGTCAAGGGCCAGCTGCGTGCCGATGGCAAGCACGTGATCGTGATCGGCGGCGGTGACACCGGCTCGGACTGCGTGGGCACCAGCAACCGCCACGGCGCGGCCAGCGTGACCCAGTTCGAGCTGATGCCCCAGCCGCCCGAAGGAGAAAACCGGCCCATGACCTGGCCCTACTGGCCGTACAAGCTGCGCACCAGCTCCAGCCACGAAGAAGGCTGCGAGCGCGAGTTTGCCATCTCCACCAAGGAGTTCATCGGTGAAAAGGGCAAGGTCACCGGCCTGAAGACCGTGCGCGTGGAGTGGAAGGACGGCAAGATGGTCGAAGTGCCGGGCAGCGAACTGGTGCTCAAGGCTGATCTGGTGCTGCTGGCCATGGGTTTTGTCAGCCCGGTGGCCAGCGTACTGGAGCAATTCGGCATTGAAAAGGACGCGCGTGGCAACGCCCGCGCTACGACCGAATTCACCAACGGCTATGCGACCAACGTCCCCAAGGTGTTTGCAGCCGGCGACATCCGTCGCGGCCAGTCGCTGGTGGTATGGGCCATCCGTGAAGGCCGCCAGGCCGCCCGTTCGGTGGATGAATTCCTGATGGGTTACAGCGACCTGCCCCGGTAAGCCGCTGGTAATACGGGGCTAATACATCAAAGGGTTGTATTCCCGTATCATCCAGAAGCCGGATCGCATCCGGCTTTTTTCGTTTTTATGGACATCCCCGCTACCACCCCCGTCGTCGAATTGCGTGACCTGAGCTTTGGTTACGGCAAGCGCCTCATCCTGGATGGGCTGTCGCTGACCGTGCCACGGGGCAAGGTCACAGCGATGATGGGCGCGTCCGGCGGCGGCAAGACCACCGTGCTGCGGCTGATCGGCGGGCAGATCCGCGCGACAAAAGGCCAGACCCTGTTTGAGGGGCAGGACGTGGGCGCGATGGACCCGGCGGGCCTGTATGCGGCGCGCCGTCGCATGGGCATGCTGTTCCAGTTCGGCGCGCTGTTCACTGACCTGAGCGTGTTTGACAACGTGGCGTTCCCCCTGCGCGAGCACACGACGCTGCCTGAAGACCTGGTGCGCGACATCGTGCTCATGAAGCTCAACGCGGTGGGCCTGCGCGGTGCGCGTGACCTCATGCCCAGCGAGATTTCTGGCGGTATGGCGCGCCGTGTGGCGTTGGCACGGGCCATTGCGCTGGACCCTGAACTCATCATGTACGACGAGCCGTTTGCCGGCCTTGACCCGATATCGCTGGGCACCGCCGCCCAGCTGATCCGCCGGCTCAACGATACCCTGGGCATCACCAGCATCGTCGTGTCGCACGATCTGGAAGAGACCTTTCACATCGCCGACCAGGTCATCGTCCTGGCCAATGGCCGCGTGGCCGCCCAGGGCACGCCCGATGAGGTGCGCAACTCCACCGACCCGCTGGTGCAGCAGTTTGTGAATGCACGCGCCGATGGCCCTGTAGGGTTTCATTACCCCGGCCCAACAGTCGCGCAGGACTTCAGTGGGGGATTGGCCCCATGAGCTGGTTAAACCCCGCCGATTTGGGTTATTCGGTGCGCAGCAAGCTGGCCGATATGGGGCACGCCACGCGCCTGCTCTGGCGGCTGGTGGCGCTCGTCGGGCCGACGCTGCGCCGTTTCAGCCTGGTGCGTGACCAGATCCACTTTCTGGGCAACTACTCGCTGGCGATCATTTCCGTGTCGGGCTTGTTCGTCGGCTTTGTGCTGGGATTGCAGGGCTATTACACGTTGCAGCGCTACGGGTCGTCCGAGGCTCTGGGCCTCCTGGTCGCCTTGAGCCTGGTGCGCGAACTGGGGCCGGTGATCACAGCGCTTTTGTTTGCCGGGCGTGCCGGCACGTCGCTCACGGCTGAAATCGGCCTGATGAAGGCAGGTGAGCAGCTCAGCGCCATGGAAATGATGGCGGTGGACCCGGTGCGCCGTATCCTGGCGCCGCGCTTTTGGGCTGGCGTCATCACCATGCCCCTGCTGGCCGCGGTGTTCAGCGCCGTAGGCATCGTAGGTGGCTGGGTGGTGGGCGTGATGCTGCTCGGCGTCGACCCGGGGGCCTTCTGGAGCCAGATGCAGGGCGGGGTGGACGTCTGGAAGGACGTGGGCAATGGCGTGATCAAGAGCTTTGTGTTTGGCGTGACCGTGACCTTCATTGCGGTTTTGCAGGGCTATATGGCCCAGGCCACGCCGGAAGGGGTGTCGCGCGCAACGACCCGCACCGTCGTGGTGGCTTCCCTGGCGGTGCTGGGGCTGGATTTTCTGCTGACGACGCTCATGTTCAGCATATAGGGGTAGAGCAATGGAACGATCCAAAAACGACGTGTGGGTGGGCCTGTTTGTCCTGATCGGGGGCGCGGCCATCCTGTTTCTGGCGCTGCAGTCGGCCAACCTGCTGAACCTCAGCTTCCAGTCCACTTACCGGGTGTCAGGGCAGTTTGACAACATCGGCGGGCTCAAGCGCCAGGCCGCTGTCAAAAGCGCGGGTGTGGTGGTGGGCCGTGTGGAATCCATTACCTTTGACGACAAGTCTTACCGCGCCCGCGTGACGCTGGCACTGGAAAGCCAGTACGTTTTCCCCAAAGACAGCTCGCTCAAGATACTGACAAGCGGGCTGCTGGGTGAGCAGTACATTGGCGTTGAGGCTGGCGCGGACGAGAAAAATCTGGCGGCTGGCGATACCATCTCTTCCACGCAGTCGGCGGTGGTACTTGAAAACCTGATCAGCCAGTTTTTGTACAGCAAGGCGGCAGAAGGTGGCACTGCGCAAGGGAATACGGCTAAAAAATGACAACGACATCTTTCCTTCCCGGCCTGCGCGCCGGGGTGTGGGCCGCGTTGATGGCCCTGGTGCTGACCACCGGCTGCGCCACGCGCTCCGATGTATCGTCGCGCGACCCGTTCGAGCGCTGGAACCGCGGTGTGTCCGAGTTCAATGACAACATCGACTCCCTGGTGCTCAAGCCCGTGGCCACTGCCTACCGCGAGGTTACCCCGCCCATGGTGCGCACGGGCGTGAGCAACTTCTTTGGCAACCTGGGCGACTTCTGGTCGTTTGTGAACAGCGCGCTGCAGTTCAAATTCCAGAATGCTGCAGACAACTTCATGCGCCTGAACGTCAATACTTTCTTCGGCCTGGGCGGCATTTTGGACGTCGCCAGCGAAATGAACATTGACCGTCATCGCGAGGACTTCGGCCAGACCTTGGGCCACTGGGGTGTGCCGGCCGGCCCCTATCTGGTGTTGCCATTCCTGGGCTCGTCCACGCTGCGCGACACGATTGCATTGCCGGTGGACCGTCGTGGCGACCCGCTGCAGGACATCACGCCGCAAGCCTCGCGCAATGGCGCGTACCTGCTGCGCGCCGTGGACATCCGGTCCAACCTGTTGCGTGCCAGTTCGGTGCTGGACGAGGCCGCCCTGGACAAATACAGCTTCACCCGCGACGCTTACCTGCAGCGCCGCCGCTCCGAGCTGTTTGACGGCAACGTGCCCGATGCGGCCGAGACGCCTGATCAAGCGCCCCCCAAGAAATGAAGTGTTGCATGCTGTTGCACGTATTCGCAGACGCGGTACACAGCAGCTGGAACGGGTGCTGTAGGGTGCACCCCAACGAGTCCGCGAGTCGTACTCGCATTGAAAGGTCATTATGAAGAGACGTTTTCTGGGTCAAATGCTGGCAAGCCTGACAGTCGCTGCCCTGGGTCTGGCCATGACGGGCGCAGCACGGGCCGCCGACGAAGCGCCGGATGCGCTGATCAAGCGCCTGTCCGAGGATGTGATCGGCACCATCAAGGCTGACAAAACCCTGCAAACGGGTGACATCGGCCGCGTGATCGCGTTGGTGGACAGCAAGATCATGCCCAACGTGAATTTCCAGCGCATGACCGCGTCGGCGGTCGGCCCGGCCTGGCGTCAGGCCACGCCCGAGCAGAAAAAGCAGCTGCAGGATGAGTTCAAGACCCTGCTGGTGCGCACCTATGCCGGCGCTTTGGCGCAGGTGAACGACCAGTCCATTTCGGTCAAGCCGTTGCGTGCCGAAGCGGCGGATACCGAAGTGATCGTGCGCACCGAAGTCCGCGGCCGCGGTGACCCGATCCAGCTGGACTACCGGCTTGAGAAGACGCCCGGGCAGGGGGCAGGCTGGAAGATCTTCAACCTCAACGTGCTGGGCGTGTGGCTCATGGAAACCTACCGCAGCCAGTTCGCACAGGAAATCAATGCCAAGGGCGTAGACGGGCTGATTGCCACGCTGGTGGCGCGCAACAAGAGCAACACGGCCAAGAAGAGCTGACCCATGATCGTGCTGCCCTCCGACCTGACACACGCCCAGGCGCCAGCCTGCGCGCGCATGCTGGCGCAGGCGGTGCGGGCCGAGGTCGGGACCGCCGTGGTAGCCGACGCCTCACCACTGCAAAAGTTCGATTCATCGGCGTTGGCGGTGCTGCTGGAATGCCGCCGCGAGGCCCTGCTGCAGCGCAAGAGCTTTGCCGTCAAGGCTTTGCCCGCACGCCTGCGCGACCTGGCGGGACTGTACGGCGTTGCCGGCTTGCTGCCCGCCGCTGCCTGAGGCTTTGCCGCACCCGTCAGCGCGTGCCGGCTGGACACCCTAGAATCGTGGGCTCCCATGCCCGCGATCTCGTTCCAGTCTGTCTCCAAAACCTACACGTCCGCCAAGGGTCCCTTCAAGGCCCTGGATAGCGTGAGCTTTGACATCCAGCAGGGCGAGTTTTTTGGCCTGCTGGGGCCCAACGGCGCCGGTAAAACCACCCTGATCAGCATCCTGGCGGGCCTGTCGCGCGCCAGTGGCGGCCAGGTTCAGGTGCTGGGTCACGATGTGCAGGCCGACTACGCACAGGCGCGCCGCCAGCTGGGTGTGGTGCCGCAGGAGCTGGTGTTTGACCCGTTCTTCACGGTACGCGAAGCGCTGCGCATCCAGTCGGGCTATTTCGGCGTGAAAAACAACGGCGCCTGGATTGACGAGCTGCTGGAAAGCCTGGGCCTGGCCGACAAGGCGGGCGCCAACATGCGTCAGCTGTCGGGTGGCATGAAGCGGCGGGTGCTGGTGGCGCAGGCCCTGGTGCACAAGCCGCCTGTGATCGTCCTGGACGAACCCACGGCTGGTGTGGACGTGGAGCTGCGCCAGACGCTCTGGCAGTTCATTGCCAAACTCAACAAGCAGGGCCACACGGTGCTGCTGACCACGCATTACCTTGAAGAGGCCGAAGCCCTGTGCTCGCGCATCGCCATGCTCAAGCAGGGCCGCGTGGTGGCGCTTGCACGCACCAGCGAGCTGCTGAAGGCCGCTTCCAGCAATGTGCTGCGCTTCAAGCTCGACGGTGAGCTGCCGCCCACCCTGGCCGCCCAGGCCCGAGTGACCGGACGCATCGTGCAGTTTCCGGCGCACAACGCCGGCGAGATCGAGCAGTATCTGGCGGCTGTTCGTGAGGCAGGCCTGTACGCTGAAGATGTGGAAATCCGCAAGGCCGATCTTGAAGATGTGTTCCTGGACGTGATGGGGGCATCGGCATGAGCGCCGCCGGGCCGTCCCAAGGCGCGAAGGCCCCCTCGGGGGGCAGCGCAGTACACGAAGTGACAAGCGTGGGGGTCCGTCTATGACCGGCTGGCAAACGCTGCTGTACAAGGAAATCCTGCGCTTTTGGAAAGTGGGTTTCCAGACCGTGGCGGCGCCGGTGCTGACCGCCATCCTGTACCTGCTGATCTTTGGCCACGTGCTGGAAGACCACGTGAAGGTCTACGACACCGTCAGCTACACCGCCTTTCTGGTCCCGGGCCTGGTGATGATGAGCGTGCTGCAAAACGCATTCGCCAACAGCTCGTCGTCACTGGTGCAAAGCAAGATCATGGGCAGCCTGGTGTTTGTGCTGCTCACACCGCTGTCGCACTGGAGCTGGTTTGTGGCTTATGTGGGCTCGTCCATCGTGCGCGGCCTGGCGGTGGGCACGGGCGTGTTCATCGTGACGGCCTGGTTTGCCAAGCTGAGCTTTGTGGCGCCGCTGTGGATCCTGGTGTTTGCCGTGCTGGGCGCGGCCATGCTGGGCACGCTGGGGCTGATTGCAGGCCTGTGGGCCGACAAATTCGACCAGATGGCGGCCTTCCAGAACTTTCTCATCATGCCGCTGACGTTCCTGTCGGGCGTGTTCTATTCCATCCATTCGCTGCCGGCCTTCTGGCAGGGCGTGAGCCACCTCAATCCGTTTTTCTACATGATCGACGGCTTTCGCTACGGCTTCTTTGGTGTGAGCGACGTGTCGCCCTGGCTGAGCCTGGGCATCGTCGGCCTTGCGCTGACTGTGGTCAGCGCGGTTGCGATTCACCTGCTGCGCATCGGCTACAAAATCCGGGGCTGAAAGCCACTATGACCGCCGAAGAACTCCAATCCATCATCACCGCCGGCCTGTCCTGCGAACACATCCAGCTCGAGGGCGACGGACGCCACTGGTACGCCACCATCGTGTCGTCAGAGTTTGAAGGCAAACGCCTGATCCAGCGCCACCAGAAGGTCTATGCCACGCTCGGTGCCAAAATGCATACTGACGAGGTACACGCCTTGTCGATGAAAACGTTCACGCCCGCCGAGTGGGCGACCCAAACACACCACTGAAATCCAGATGGACAAGCTATTGATTCGCGGGGGCCGCCAGCTCCACGGCGAGGTCCGGATATCCGGTGCCAAGAATGCCGCCCTGCCCGAGCTGTGCGCCGCGCTGCTCACGGCCGAGCCTGTCACGCTGGCCAATGTGCCGCGCCTGCAGGACGTGGCCACCATGCTCAAGCTCATCCGCAACATGGGTGTGAGCGCCCAGCGGGATGACGACGGCACCGTGCGCATTGATGCCGGCCCGCTGAGCTCGCCCGAGGCCCCGTACGAGCTGGTCAAGACCATGCGGGCGTCGGTGCTGGCCCTGGGCCCGCTGCTGGCTCGCTTTGGCGAGGCGACCGTGTCGCTGCCCGGGGGCTGCGCCATCGGCTCGCGACCGGTAGACCAGCACATCAAGGGCCTGCAGGCCATGGGCGCCGAGATCGTGGTCGAGCATGGCTACATGATCGCCAAGCTGCCCAAGGGCCGCACGCGCCTGAAGGGCACGCGCATCACCACCGACATGGTCACCGTCACCGGCACCGAAAACTTCCTGATGGCCGCCGCGCTGGCCGAGGGCGAGACGATTCTGGAAAACGCCGCGCAGGAACCCGAGATCCCCGACCTGGCCGAAATGCTCATCAAGATGGGCGCACGGATTGAAGGGCACGGCACCAGCCGCATCCGCATCCAGGGTGTGGACAAGCTGCATGGCTGCACCCACCAGGTGGTAGCCGATCGCATTGAAGCAGGCACCTTTTTGTGTGCCGTGGCCGCTGCGGGTGGCGAAGTCTTTTTGCGTCACGGCCGGGCCGACCACCTGGACGCGGTGATTGAAAAACTGCGCGAAGCCGGCGCCGTGATTGCCGCGGCGCCCGACGGCATCCGCGTGGCGGCCAGCGGCCGGTTGAAGGCGCAGTCGTTTCGCACCACCGAATACCCGGGTTTCCCGACCGACATGCAGGCGCAGTTCATGGCACTGAACGTGATCGCCGAAGGGCCATCCAAGGTCACGGAGACGATCTTTGAAAACCGCTTCATGCACGTCAACGAGATGGTTCGTCTGGGTGCAAAGATCCAGACCGACGGCAAGGTGGCTGTGATCGAAGGCGTTGAAAAACTCTCGGGCGCCACCGTCATGGCGACGGACCTGCGCGCGTCGGCCAGCCTGGTGATTGCCGGCCTGGTGGCCGGGGGCGAAACCCTGGTTGACCGCATCTATCACCTGGACCGCGGCTACGACCAGATGGAAGCCAAGCTGCGTGGCATCGGTGCAGACATAGAGCGAATCAAATGACCATCACCCTGGCCTTGTCCAAAGGGCGCATCTTTGACGAAACCCTGCCGCTGCTGAAAGCCGCAGGCATTGAGGTGCTCGAAGACCCCGAGAAGTCTCGCAAGCTGATCCTGGCCACCAGCCACCCCGCGGTGCGTGTGGTGCTGGTGCGCGCATCCGATGTACCCACCTATGTGCAGTACGGCGGCGCCGACCTGGGTGTGACCGGGCTGGACACGCTGATCGAACACGGCAGCCAGGGCTTGTACCAGCCGCTGGACCTGCAGATTGCCAAATGCCGCGTGAGCGTGGCCGTGCGTGCCGACTTTGACTACGCATCGGCCGTCAAGCAGGGCTCGCGCCTGAAGGTGGCCACCAAGTACGTGGGCATTGCGCGCGACTTCTTTGCCGCCAAGGGCGTGCACGTGGACCTGATCAAGCTGTACGGCAGCATGGAACTCGCGCCCCTGACCGGGCTGGCCGATGCCATTGTCGACCTGGTCTCCACCGGCAACACCCTCAAGGCCAACCATCTGGTGGAGGTGGAGCGCATCATGGACATCAGCTCGCGGCTGGTGGTCAACCAGGCCGCGCTCAAGCTCAAGCAGGAACCGATCCGCCGCATCATCGACGCCTTTGCCGGTGCCATCGGCAAGAACTGATACCCACCGCTGACACCATGGAACTCAAAGCTGCACCGCTACGCCTTGCCACCACGGCCACCTCGTTCGAGGCGGACTTCAAGGCACGGCTGCATTGGGCAGCAGACGCCGACGCCGCGATCGAGGCGCGTGTGGCGCAGATCCTGGCCGACGTGCAGCGCCGGGGCGACGCCGCCGTGCTGGAATACACCAACCGCTTTGACAAGCTCAGCGCCATGTCAATGAGAGAGCTGGAGCTGGGGCAAGCCGAACTCAAGGCCGCGTTCGAGGCTATTCCCGCTGCGCAGCGTGATGCGCTGGAGGCTGCGGCCCGGCGCATTCGCAGCTACCACGAGGCACAAAAGAAAGCCGGTGGCGAAACCTGGACCTACCGCGACGAAGACGGCACGTTGTTGGGCCAGAAGGTCACGCCGCTGGACCGCGTGGGCACTTATGTGCCCGGCGGCAAGGCGGCGTACCCGTCCAGCCTGCTGATGAACGTGATCCCGGCTCACGTGGCCGGTGTCAGCGAAATCATCATGGTTGTGCCCAACCCCGGCGCGCAAAACCTGCTGCTGCTGGCCGCTGGCTACCTGGCGGGTGTGACGCGCGCCTTCACCATCGGTGGCGCGCAAGCCGTGGGCGCGCTGGCTTATGGCACGCAAACCGTGCCCCGGGTGGACAAGATCACCGGCCCCGGCAATGCCTACGTGGCCAGCGCCAAACGCCGGGTGTTCGGCCAGGTCGGCATCGACATGATTGCAGGGCCCAGCGAAATCCTGGTGCTGGCCGACGGCACCACGCGGCCCGACTGGGTGGCCATGGACCTGTTCAGCCAGGCCGAGCACGACGAACTGGCGCAGAGCATCCTGCTGTGTCCTGATGCGGCCTACATTGACCGCGTGCAGGCCGAAATCGACCGGCTGCTGCCCACCATGCCGCGCGCGGCCATCATTGCCAAAAGCCTGAACGACCGTGGCGCGCTGATCCACACCCGCAGCATGGAAGAGGCGTGCGAACTGAGCAACCGCATCGCGCCCGAACACCTGGAAGTCTCCAGCACCGACCCGCACCGCTGGGAGCCGCTGCTGCGCCATGCCGGGGCGATCTTCCTGGGTGCCTTCACCAGCGAAAGCCTGGGCGATTACTGCGCCGGTCCCAACCACGTACTGCCCACCTCGGGCACGGCTCGTTTCTCGGGCCCGCTGGGGGTGTATGACTTTCAAAAGCGCAGCAGCCTGATTGAGGTGAGCGAAGCGGGCGCGCAGAAGCTGGGCAAGATCGCCGCCGAGCTGGCCTATGGCGAGGGCCTGCAGGCCCACGCAATGGCGGCGCAGATGAGGCTCAAGCCATGAGCGATCTGGCGTCCCGCGTTTTTCGCGCCGATGTGCAGTCCATGCACGCCTATGCCGTGCAACCCTCCGCCGGGTTGCTCAAGCTGGACGCCATGGAGAACCCGCACCGCCTGCCGCCCGACCTGCAGGCGCACCTGGGCCAGCGCTTGGGTGCCCTGGCGCTGAACCGTTACCCCGGCGACCGCGTCAACGACCTGCGCACTGCGCTGGCCGCCTACGCCGGGCTGCCCGACGGTTTTGACCTGATGCTGGGCAACGGCTCGGACGAACTCATCTCGCTGCTGGCCATGGCCTGCGACGTACCCGGTGCGTCCATCCTGGCGCCGGTGCCCGGCTTCGTCATGTACGCCATGAGCGCGCAGCTGCAGGGGCTGAAATTCATTGGCGTGGACCTGACGCCCGACTTTGAGCTGGACGAGTCAGCCATGCTGGCCGCCATCGACAAGCACCAGCCCACCATCATCTACCTGGCCTACCCCAACAACCCCACGGCCAACCTGTGGGACGACGCGGTCATTGAAAAGATCATTGCTGTCGCCCCCGGCCTGGTGGTGATGGACGAGGCCTATCAACCTTTCGCCAGCCGCAGCTACATCGACCGCGTGGTGCGCCACCCGCATGTGCTGCTGATGCGCACGCTCAGCAAATTCGGTCTGGCCGGTGTGCGGTTGGGCTACATGATGGGCCCCAAGGCGCTGATTGCCGAGGTGGACAAGGTGCGCCCGCCGTACAACATCAGCGTGCTCAATGCCGAGGCGGCGCTGTTTGCGCTCGAGCATGCGGACGTGTTCGCCGCCCAGGCGCAGGACCTGCGCGTCCAGCGCGAGCGGTTGCAGCAGGCGCTGGCCCGTCTGCCCGGCGTGAAAATCTGGCCCAGCGACGCCAACATGATCCTCGTGCGTGTACCGGACGCCGCCAAGACTTTCCAAGGCATGCAAACCCGCGGCGTGCTGGTCAAGAACGTTTCTAAAATGCACCCATCGCTGGCTCATTGCCTGCGCCTGACCGTCGGAACGGCCGACGAGAACACGCAGATGATGGCCGCACTTGAAGCCTCCCTATGACCACCGACCGCATTGCCGAAGTTGCCCGTAACACGGCAGAAACCAAAATCACTGTCCGGGTCAATCTGGACGGCACAGGCCGCGCGTCGCTTGCCACCGGCATCGGCTTTTTTGACCACATGCTGGACCAAATCGCCCGCCACGGCCTGATCGACCTGGACATCAAGGCTGACGGCGACCTGCATATTGACGGCCACCACACGGTGGAAGACGTGGGCATCACGTTCGGCCAAGCCGTGGCCAAGGCCATTGGCGACAAAAAGGGCATCCGCCGCTATGGCCATGCCTATGTGCCCCTGGACGAGGCGCTGTCGCGCGTGGTGATCGACTTCTCCGGCCGCCCGGGGCTGGTCATGAACGTGCCGTTCAAGAGCGGCATGATCGGCACCTTTGACAGCCAGCTCGCGCATGAATTTTTCCAGGGCTTCGTGAACCACGCGTTCGTCACGCTGCACATCGACAACCTGCGCGGCGAAAACGCCCACCACCAGTGCGAAACCGTGTTCAAGGCATTTGCGCGCGCCCTGCGATTTGCGCTGGAGCTGGACCCTCGCTCGGCCGGCACCATCCCTTCCACCAAGGGCTCGCTCTGACACCTGCCGGTTGACTACAAGTCTCATGAAAACTGTTGCAGTCGTCGATTACGGCATGGGTAACCTGCGCTCGGTCTCGCAGGCCGTCCAGCATGTCGCCCAGGACAGCGGCTTTTCCGTTGTCATCACTTCGCGCCCGGAAGACGTCCGCGCCGCCGAGCGCATCGTCTTGCCCGGCCAGGGCGCCATGCCCGACTGCATGCGAGAACTGCGCGAGTCCGGCCTGCTCGAATCCGTGCTGGAAGCCGCCGCCACCAAACCCCTTTTTGGTGTGTGTGTGGGCATGCAAATGCTGCTGGATACCAGCGACGAAGGCCCGACCGACGGCCTGGGCCTGATTCACGGTCGGGTCGTGCGGTTTGAGCTGGCCGGGCAGCTGCAACCCGACGGCAGCCGGTACAAGGTGCCGCAAATGGGCTGGAACGAGGTCTGGCAGGCGCAACCCCACCCCATCTGGGCGGGCGTGCCGGACGGCAGCTACTTCTATTTCGTCCACAGCTACCACGCGCGACCGTCAGATGCGCGCCACAGCGTGGGCGAGGCCGACTACGGCGGGCGCTTTACCGCTGCCATTGCACGCGATAATATTTTTGCAACCCAGTTCCACCCCGAGAAAAGTGCCGATCACGGCTTGGCCCTGTACCGCAACTTTCTCGCCTGGCAACCCTGAATCCCCACTCGCTGCCTTCAGCACCATGCTATTGATTCCCGCGATTGATCTGAAAGACGGTCACTGTGTGCGCCTCAAACAGGGCGACATGGACCAGGCCACCACGTTCAGCGAAGACCCGGGGGCCATGGCGGCCAGCTGGCTCGAAAAAGGCGCGCGCCGCCTGCACCTGGTGGACCTGAACGGTGCGTTTGCGGGCAAGCCACAAAACTTCGCGGCCATCAAATCCATCCTGAAGGCCGTGGGCGACGACATCCCGGTGCAGCTGGGCGGCGGCATCCGCGACCTGGACACCATTGAAAAATACATCGACGGCGGCCTGCGCTACGTGATCATCGGCACCGCAGCGGTCAAGAACCCCGGCTTCCTGAAAGACGCCTGCACGGCGTTCGGCGGCCACATCATCGTGGGCCTGGATGCCAAAGATGGCAAGGTAGCCACCGACGGCTGGAGCAAGCTCACTGGGCACGAAGTGGTCGACCTGGCCAAAAAGTTCGAGGACTGGGGTGTCGAATCCATCATCTACACCGACATCGGGCGCGACGGCATGTTGAGCGGCATCAACATCGATGCCACCGTCAAGCTGGCCCAGGCGCTGACTATCCCCGTCATTGCCTCGGGGGGTCTGGGCAGCATGGCCGACATTGAAAAGCTCTGCGCCGTGGAAGACGAGGGCATCGAAGGCGTGATCTGCGGCCGCGCGATCTACAGCGGCGACCTCGATTTCGCCAAGGCGCAGGAACGCGCCGACGAACTCAACGGATAACGCTTGTTAGCCAAACGCATCATTCCCTGCCTGGACGTCACAGGCGGCCGGGTCGTCAAGGGCGTGAACTTTGTGGAGCTGCGCGACGCCGGCGACCCAGTGGAAATCGCCGCGCGTTACAACGAGCAGGGCGCAGACGAACTGACCTTTCTGGACATCACCGCCACCAGTGACGGGCGCGACCTGATCCTGCACATCATCGAGGCCGTGGCGTCGCAGGTGTTCATTCCCCTGACCGTGGGCGGCGGCGTGCGCACCGTGGCCGACGTGCGCCGCCTGTTGAATGCGGGCGCCGACAAAACCAGCTTCAACTCCGCCGCCATTGCCGACCCCGATGTGATCGTGGCGGCTTCGGCCAAATACGGCGCCCAGTGCATCGTGGTGGCAATCGACGCGAAGCGCCGCACCGCCGAAGACGCGGCAACCCGCGGCCCTGGTTGGGACGTCTACAGCCACGGCGGGCGCAAAAATACCGGGCTGGACGCCGTGACCTGGGCGCGCGACATGGCCGCGCGCGGCGCGGGTGAAATCCTTTTGACCAGCATGGACCGGGACGGCACCAAGGCAGGTTTTGACCTGGAACTGACCCGCGCGGTCAGCGATGCGCTGGATATCCCCGTGATCGCCTCCGGTGGCGTGGGCAACCTGGACCACCTGGCCGACGGCATCCAGAAAGGCGGGGCAGACGCGGTGCTGGCCGCCAGCATCTTCCATTACGGCGAATACACGGTGGACCAGGCCAAGGAGCGCATGGCCCAACGCGGTATCCCGGTGCGGCGCACGGCCCGGGCCTGACGCCCACATCGCTGACAATACGGGCCATGGACTGGCTCAATGAAGTGAAATGGGACGCGCAGGGGTTGATCCCCGTGATCGCCCAGGAACGCAGCAGCAACGACGTGCTGATGTTTGCCTGGATGAACCGCGAGGCCCTGCAAAAGACCGCTGAACTCGGCCGCGCCGTGTATTTCAGCCGATCGCGCCGCAAGCTGTGGTTCAAGGGTGAAGAATCCGGCCATGTGCAGCGCGTTCATGAAATCCGCATGGACTGCGACAACGACGTGTTGCTGCTCAAGGTCACGCAGGAGGGACACGACCCGTCGATTGCCTGCCATACGGGGCGCCACAGCTGTTTTTTCCAGCTTTACCGGGACGGCGCCTGGCAGGTCAGCGAGCCGGTCTTGAAAGACCCCGGATCCATCTACAAGTAAAGAAATGACCTCCAACGACTCCCTTGCCAGACTGGCGGCCATCATTGAAAGCCGAAAGGCCGCCAATGGTGGCGATGCCGAAAAGAGCTACGTCGCGCGCCTGCTGCACAAGGGCCCCGACGCTTTCCTGAAAAAGGTGGGCGAAGAAGCCACTGAGGTGGTCATGGCCGCCAAGGACCTGGATCACGGCGGCGACCCGAAAAAGCTGGTGGGCGAGGTGGCCGACCTGTGGTTTCATTCGATGATCGCGCTGGCCCATTACGGCCTGACGCCTGCGGATGTGATTGCCGAGCTGGAGCGCCGCGAAGGCACCAGCGGCATCGAGGAAAAGGCCTTGCGCAAGGCCCTTCTTCGCGAAAGTGCGCGCGACAACACCGGAGGTTGAGCATGTCTGAAACCGACTTTGCGGCATTTGCAGGCAAAACACAGGGCGACCGCACCGTCATGCACGTGCTGTACGGTCTGCACACACTGGCGCCGTTCACCATGCTGACGCTGTCGGTGGTGGCGCTGATCGTCAATTACCTGCGCAAAGGCGACGAGAACGACGCCCTGTATCTGACCCACCACGCCTACATGATCCGCACTTTCTGGTGGGCCGTACTGTGGCTGCTGGTGCTGTCGCCGCTGTGGCTGTTCTTTGTATTGCCGGGCATGGTGGCCTACAGTGTGATCGGCCTTTGGTACCTTTACCGTTACATTCGCGGCTGGCTGCGCTTTGTGGACGGCAAGCCCGTCTGAAATTTTCCAGATCCAACCGACATGACAGCTGATCCGAACTGTATTTTCTGCAAGATCGTTGAAGGCAAGATCCCTTCGCGCAAGGTCCATGAGGACGACGAAATCCTTGCGTTCCATGACATCCACCCCTGGGCGCCGGTGCACTTCCTCATGATCCCCAAGGCCCACATTCCGTCCATGGCCCATATCGGGCCTGAGCATGAGGGGCTGATGGGCCGCATGCTGGCCCTGGCACCCAGGCTGGCGCTGCAGGAAGGTTGCAGCCCGTACCCCGAAGGGGGGTACCGTGTGGTGATCAACACCGGAGCCGAAGGTGGCCAGGAGGTCCATCACCTGCACGTGCATGTGATGGGCGGCCCGCGGCCCTGGCTCAAGGGCTGAATGCGGGGCCCAAAGGGTTAATCCCTCGCAGCAATCGCCCGCGCACTAAAATCATTCCAATTCTTCAGGAGTAATCCATGGGTTCATTTTCCATCTGGCACTGGCTGATCGTGCTGCTGATCGTCGTTATGGTGTTCGGCACCAAGAAGCTCAAGAACATCGGCGGCGACCTGGGTGGTGCCGTCAAGGGCTTCAAGGACGGCATGAAAGACGGCGGTACCGCTGCTGACGACAAGGCGGCTGCACCGGCGGGCCAAGTCGCCAACGCACAGGCCGCACAAGCCGAAAAGACCACGATCGACGTTGAAGCCAAGACCAAGTCTTAAGCCGTGATCGACCTCGGCATCTCCAAGATGGCACTGATCGGCGCGGTGGCGTTGATCGTCATCGGGCCTGAAAAGCTGCCGCGGGTGGCCCGCACGGTGGGCACGCTGCTGGGCAAGGCGCAGCGCTACGTGTCTGACGTCAAGGCCGAGGTCAACCGCTCCATGGAGCTGGACGAACTCAAGAAAATGAAGGACACGGTCGAGGGTGCGGCGCGCGACGTCGAAAGCTCCATACAGACCAGTGCGAGCGACTTCGAGAAGCAGTGGTCCGAGACCACGGGCGAAGCACAGGCCGCGTTGTCAGGGGATTTGCCCACCACCTATCCTGAATACCGGCACCCCAAAAAGAAGTGGCGCGTCAAACAGGGCGCCACGCCCAACTGGTACAAGGCACGCGCCGGTATCCGTACCAAGGCGCTGTCCGGGGCGGCGCGTGTGGCGCGCTACCGGCCGCAAAAGCTCAGTTGACTGGCGCCCCTGGCGCCCGCCCGCGTACCTGGCGCCCCCAGCTGGCTTGACCCCCAACACCTCCCACCATGTCCGACCCGCAGAAAAAAGAAGACGAACTCGCAGGCACAGAGCAGCCCTTTGTCCAGCACCTCATGGAGCTGCGCGACCGGTTGCTGTATTGCGTGTACGGCATTGCGGTAGCGGTGATCCTGCTGGCCATCTGGCCGGGCCCCAATGGGTTGATCGACTTCATCGCGCAGCCCATCCGCGCGCACATGCCGCCCAACTCCAAGCTGATCGCCGTGGGCGTGTTCTCGCCCTTCTTTGTGCCACTGAAGGTGCTGATGCTGGTGGCCGTGCTGGCCGTGCTGCCCTGGCTGATGTACCAGATCTGGGCTTTTGTGGCGCCAGGCCTGTACAGCCACGAAAAGAAATTTGCGCTGCCGCTGATCTTCTTTGGCAGCCTGCTGGCTTATGTGGGCATTGCCTTCGTGCAGTTCTTTGTGCTGGACAAGATGTTCGGCTTCATCCAGGGCTTCACGCCCGAAAGCGTTTCGGCCACACCCGACATATCGTCGTATGTGGAGGCCATACTTTCGCTGTATATCGCGTTTGGCATGGCCTTCCAGGTGCCCATCGTCGTCATGCTGCTGGTGCGCTTCAACATCGTCACCATCGAGCAGCTCAAGGCGTTTCGCGGCTATTTCATCGTGGTGGCGTTTGTCATTGCGGCGGTGGTGACGCCGCCAGACGTCATCTCACAACTGGCGCTGGCGATTCCGATGTGCATTCTTTACGAGATCGGGATCGTTGCGGCACGCTGGTTCGTCAAGGCGTCCAAGGCGCCGGATGACGCACAAGACCCCGAGGCTGCCAAGACGCCTTGAGTGTTTTGAGGTTACGCAGGGTGTGGGAGACATGCCTGCGCTTCTTCGGGATCAGGCGGGCTCCGTCGCGGCCAACCTGCGGGGCAAAAAACCAAGAGTCTTGTTAGCGCTGCACCGTCCGCGGCCGCGGCCGCACACCGGGCGTCACATCCAGCATCAGCTTCTCAGAGCCCCGGCGCACATCAAACTTTGACGCAGTTCCAGGCTTGAGGGACGCCACGGCGGTCAGCAGCTCCGACACATTGGTCACGGGCTTGCCAGCCACTTCGGCAATGACGTCACCGGGGCGGATGCCCGCCTGCGCCGCCGGGCCGTTTTGCAGCACGCCGGTGATGATCACGCCTTCTTTTACCTTGACGCCGAAGGTCTCGGCCAGCTCGGGTGACAGCTCACCGGGTTCCACGCCGATCCAGCCGCGGGTGACGACGCCATCCTTGACGATGCCCTCCATCACCAGCCTGGCCGTGGACACGGGGATGGCAAAGCCGATGCCCATGCTGCCGCCGGAGCGCGAATAGATGGCGGTGTTGATGCCCATGAGGTGGCCGTTGGCATCCACCAGTGCGCCACCCGAATTCCCGGGGTTGATGGCCGCGTCGGTCTGGATGAAGTTCTCGAACGTGTTGATGCCCAGCTGGTTGCGCCCCAGCGCGCTGACGATGCCGCCGGTGACCGTCTGGCCCACGCCAAACGGGTTGCCGATGGCCAGCACCTGGTCGCCGACCTGCAGCGCATCCGAATTGCCCAGCACGATCAGCGGCAACCGGTCCAGGGTGATCTTGAGGATGGCCAGGTCGGTGTCGGGGTCAGTGCCGATGACCTTGGCCTTGGTGCGCCGCGCGTCGTTGAGGATGACCTCGATCTCGTCGGCGCCTTCCACCACATGGTTGTTGGTCAGGATGTAGCCGTCGGCGCTGACGATCACGCCGCTGCCCAGGCCCGCCTGCGGCTGGTTGCCGCCGCGTTCTCCAAAGAAAAACCGGAACCAGGGGTCGCCGTCATGCGGCGTGCGTTGCGCGGCCTTGCTGGTGTTGATGCTGACCACGGCAGCCGATGCTTTCAGGGCGGCCGTGCGGAAACTGCCCGCAGGCACGCTGCCCGGGTTTGCGGCCGGCGCTTCCACCAGCGCGACCACTCCGCCAGTGGTGGGGCGGCGGTTCAGCCAGTCGGGCTTGAGGGTGGCCACCACAAACCACGCTGCCAGCAGCACGGTGACGGCCTGCGAAAAGATCAACCAGTATCGGCGCATGATGAACGGGAACAGGGGGCTAGTTGCACAAACCGCAGTGTAGACGCGGCGCGTGACATCTGGGGATCAGGCCCGTTGTATTGCGCGGCTGGCGGGCTTGTGCGGGGCGGCATGCGGCACCAGCCCGGGGTGGCCATGCCGGCGCGGTCCCAGGTTGGCGTGCTCTACCGGCACCAGATCGCCCGTCTGCGGGTCCAGCATGGCCGCGCGTGATCGCATGCCGCGTGCGGCTTCGGCCATGCGCTGCGCGTCGTGCAGGATGTCTTCCACGTCGGCGGGGTCGCTGGTCAGGTGCACCACGCCCACGCCGATGTCCGCCCGCAGTTCAATGCGCTGGCCGTCATGCCCGTTCACTTCCATCGGGCGGCGCAGGCTGCTGGCCACGCGCAGGCCCAGGGTGCGCAACCAGGCGGGGGAGTGGATGGTTTCCACCAGCGTGATGAAGCAGCGGTCGTAGTAGCGTCCCACGGGGTTGACCACGCCTACCTGGCGCTGGATGCGTGTGGCCAGGTGGATGAACATTTCATTGAGCCCCCCGGTGCCGGCCTGCGCCAGTACCCGTTCGGTGTCGAACACCATGATGGCCAGCACCGCGCCGTCACGCCGGGTGCGCCGGCGCCGGCGCTGGGCCTTGATGAGCTTCTTGACCAGGCTGATGCCGCTGTAAAGCTTGGTGACCGGGTCGAACTGCGACGGCGTGGTTTCCTCGGGCCTCACCCGGCGCTCGTGGCGGTTGCGTTGCCACAGCATCATGCCAATCACCGCTACACACAGCGCCGCGCACAGGGCAAACAGGGCTTGCAGGCCAGGGCCGATGCCGGGCAGACCAATGGCCATGGCATACAGGCCGCCAATCGCGGGCATCATCAGCAGGCAACCTGCGGCAATGCCCAGGGCCAGCCGGTCGCCCAGCAAATAGCCGCGCAGGCCCAGCCAGAACACCAGCACTGTGTTCACAAGACACAGGGCTGCCGCCGCGGGCAGCTGCTGGCCCGCTGGCAGCGCCAGGCAGGCCAGCCCCAGCACCGGCGTGACCAGGGCCGAGATCTGCAGGCTGACCGACATGAAGCGGTCGCGCTGGTGGGCTGACAGCCAGCCCCGGATCCAGTAGTTGCCCATGCCGCTGCACAGCGGGCCGATCAGCACCTGCACGCCCTGCAGGACGCGCCGGTCCAGCCCCGGATCGATAGCCAGCGGGATGCCGCTGAGCGCAACAACGAATACCAGGGTTCCGAGGTGGTAAGCCAGGCCCTGGGCCGCGCCCACACTGCGCACCATGATCACATCGGCCAGGCCAACCGCGACCACCGCACCAATGGCCCCCGCGGCCATGCTCCAGATCACCAGCTCAAGTGCGCTCATCGGGCCCTTTCGTTTGGCAAATTCATTATGGGGGTGGCGCACCGCACATTGCCATGCGGGCTGACCCGCAGTCGTCTTGGCCGACAATGCAAGTCCCCCTGTCGTTTACCTATTGCTCCCATGGCCAGCCAGCTGCAGCTTCTGAACGCGTTTGACACCCTGCTTGAGCCGCAGCGCTTTCGCGACTATGGTCCCAACGGGCTGCAGGTTGAAGGCAAGCAGGAAGTGCGCCGGATCATCTCTGGCGTGACAGCCAGCCGCGCGCTGATAGAGGCCGCGATTGCCGCGCAGGCCGACGCGCTCTTTGTGCACCATGGCCTCTTCTGGCGCGGCCATGACGGGCGCGTGACGGGCTGGATGAAGCAGCGCCTGGCGCTGCTGCTGGCCCATGACATCAATCTATACGCCTACCACCTGCCGCTGGACGCCCACCCGGAGCTGGGCAACAACGCCCAGCTGGGCCGCGTGCTGGGCCTGCAGGCGGACAGCCGGTTTGGCGAGCAGGACCTGGGTTTTGCCGGTGCGCGGGCCGACGGGGCCGTTTTTGACAATGCGCTGGCGCTGGCGCAGCACGTGCAGCAGACATTGAAGCGACAGGTGACGCTGGTAGCGCCGCACCAGCGGCCGGTGCAGAAGATTGCCTGGTGCACCGGTGGCGCACAGGGCTACTTCGAAGCGGCCATCGCAGCGGGGGTGGACGCTTTCATCACCGGCGAAATCTCCGAGCCCCAGGCGCACTATGCGCATGAATGCGGCGTGGCCTTCCTGGCATGCGGCCACCATGCCAGCGAGCGCTACGGCGCGCCGGCCGTGGCGACCCATGTGGCGGCCCAGCTGGGACTTGAGCACGAGTTCATCGATATCGACAACCCCGCATGAAACCCATCGCCATCACCCTGGGGGACCCGGCCGGTATCGGCCCGGAAATCATTGCCAAGGCATTTCGCGACGCGCCCGATGTCACGGCAGGCTGCTTCGTGGCGGGTGATGTGGCCGTCATGCGCCGTGCTGTCCAGGCGGTCACCGGGCCGGGCCAGGTGCCTGTGCCTGTCGCGCAGATCGAGGGCGCCACCGACGTGCAGGGCCTGCCGCCACGCTGTATCGGGGTGCTGCAGGCCGGCCCGGCGGGGGACCTGCCGCCGTGGGGGCAGGTCAGCGCGACGGCAGGGCGTCTGGCGGCCGACTGCGTGGTGTGGGCCGCGCGCGCGGCCTTGAGCGGTGATGTGGCGGCACTGGTCACAGCACCGGTGCACAAGGAGGCCCTGGCCGCTGCCGGTGTGCGGTTTCCCGGGCATACCGAACTGCTGCAGGCCGAGGCCGCGGCCTGGCTGCAACTGCCGGTGGGCCAGGTGCCTGTGCGCATGATGCTGGCCAATGACGAGCTGCGCACGGTGCTGGTGAGCATCCATGTGTCGCTGCGTGACGCGATTGAAGCCGTGACGTTCGACAATGTCCTGCAAACGCTGCAGATTGCCGACAAGGCGCTGCGCCAGGTGCTGGGCAGGGCCCCGCGCATGGCCGCCGCCGGCCTGAACCCGCATGCGGGCGAGGGCGGGTTGTTTGGCCGTGAAGAGCTGGACGTGATCATTCCCGCAGTGAATGCCGCACGTGCGCAGGGCCTGGACGTCAGTGGCCCGCTCGCGCCCGACACGGTCTACATGCGGGCGCGCCGGGGTGAATTTGACGTGGTCGTGGCGATGTACCACGACCAGGGGTTGATCCCGGTCAAGTATCTGGGTGTGGAGCAAGGCGTGAACGTCACGCTGGGCTTGCCGCTGGTGCGCACCAGCCCCGACCATGGCACGGCGTTTGATATCGCCGGCACGGGCCGGGCCGATGCGGCCAGCCTCGTGCAGGCAATACGCGTCGCGCGCACGCTTACTTCTTGAGGCTGTCGCGGATCTCGCGCAGCAGTTGCACGTCTTCGGGCACAACAGCAGGCGCAGGTGCCGCCGCCGGTTCCTCGCGCTTCAGGCGGTTGATCTGCTTGACCATCAGGAAAATGATGAACGCCAGGATGGCGAAATTGACCGCCACTGTAATGAAATTGCCGTAGGCCAGCACAGGCACACCGGCTTTCTTCAGGGCGTCCAGCGTCATGGCTGTGCCCGGCGGCACGCTGCCCAGCACCACGAACAGGCTGGAAAAATCAAGCTTGCCAAACACCATGCCCACTACCGGCATGATGAGGTCGCCCACCACCGAGTCAACGATCTTGCCAAAGGCCGCGCCGATGATCACGCCTACCGCCAGGTCAATCACATTGCCCTTGACCGCAAACTCCCTGAATTCCTTCATCATTCCCATGCCGTTTACTCCTTGTTGTGGGGGCTTTGGAGTATTCCCGGTTCAAGCAGGCTGTCAAGACGAGCGGGCTCATTGAATTCGTCCGTTTCGCTCAGCTACAATCGCGGGTTGACCCTAATACCGCGACCAGCATCGAGGATCCCCCATGAGTGATACCCCAGTCGACACCAGCAAACGGACGTGGCTGATCGCGTCCACCTGTGCTGGTGCTGTGGGCGGCGTGGCAACCGCCGTTCCTTTCGTCAGCACCTTCCAGCCCTCCGAGCGAGCCAAGGCGGCCGGTGCGGCCGTTGAAGTGGACATCTCGGCCCTCAAACCCGGCGAGAAGCTCACTGTCGAATGGCGCGGCAAGCCCGTGTGGATCATGAAGCGCACGCCCGAGCAACTGGCTGCCCTTTCAAAACTTGACGCCCAGGTGGCCGACCCCAAGTCCGAGCGCAAGGCATATCCCACGCCGGACTACGCCCGCAACGAATCGCGCTCCATCAAGCCAGAGGTTTTTGTGGCCGTGGGCATCTGCACCCATCTGGGCTGCTCGCCTGGCGACAAATTCACCGCCGGTCCGCAGCCATCGCTGCCTGACGACTGGCAAGGCGGCTTCCTGTGCGCCTGCCACGGTTCGACCTTCGACCTGGCCGGACGCGTGTTCAAGAACAAGCCGGCGCCCGACAACCTTGAAGTGCCCCCCCATATGTACCTGTCAGAGAGCAAGCTCCTGATCGGTGAAGACAAGAAGGCCTGAGGACGACAACATGGCTGAATTCAAGGACATCTCCCCCAACGCCAGCGCCGCTGAGAAGCTGCTCAACTGGGTTGACAACCGCTTCCCCGCGAGCAAGCTGTACAAGGAACACCTGTCCGAGTACTACGCGCCCAAGAACTTCAACTTCTGGTATTTCTTCGGCTCCCTGGCACTGCTGGTGCTGGTGATTCAGATCGTGACCGGCATCTTCCTGGTCATGCACTACAAACCCGACGCCGCATTGGCGTTCGCGTCCGTTGAATACATCATGCGCGACGTGCCCTGGGGCTGGCTGATCCGCTACATGCACTCCACCGGTGCCTCGGCGTTCTTTGTGGTGGTGTACCTGCACATGTTCCGTGGCCTGCTCTACGGCAGCTACCGCAAGCCGCGTGAGCTGGTCTGGGTGTTCGGTTGCGCGATTTTCCTGTGCCTGATGGCCGAGGCCTTCATGGGCTACCTGCTGCGGTGGGGCCAGATGTCGTACTGGGGCGCCCAGGTGATCGTGAACCTGTTCTCGGCCATCCCGTTCATCGGTCCCGATCTGGCGCTGCTGATCCGTGGCGACTATGTGGTGTCCGACGCCACCCTGAACCGCTTCTTCAGCTTCCACGTCATTGCCGTGCCGCTGGTGCTGCTGGGCCTGGTGGCCGCGCACATCATTGCGCTGCACGAAGTCGGCTCCAACAACCCCGACGGTGTGGAAATCAAGGGCCCCAAGGCCCTGAAAGACGAAAACGGACACCCGCTGGACGGCATCCCGTTCCACCCGTATTACACGGTGCACGACATCCTGGGTGTCAGCGTGTTCCTGATGGCGTTCACCGCGATCATCTTCTTCGCGCCCGAGTTCGGTGGCTATTTCCTGGAATACAACAACTTCATTCCCGCCGACCCGCTGAAGACGCCGCTGCACATTGCACCGGTCTGGTACTTCACGCCGTACTACTCCATGTTGCGTGCCATCACCACCGAGATGATGTACGTGCTGGTCCTGTGCGTGGTGGGTGCAGCCGCGCTATCGGTCATGCGCTTCAAGATGCCGTCGCTGTTCAAGGGCGCGATCATCGGTGCGGCGGTCGTGGCCGTGGCCGTCATGCTGGCCATCGATGCCAAGTTCTGGGGCGTGGTCGTCATGGGCGGCGCCGTCATCATCCTGTTCTTCCTGCCCTGGCTGGACTTCAGCCCTGTCAAGTCGATTCGCTACCGTCCGGACTGGCACAAGTACCTTTACGCCGTGTTCGTCGTGAACTTCCTGGTGCTGGGTTACCTGGGCGTTCAGCCGCCGTCGCCGGTGGGTGAGCGGATCTCGCAGGTTGGCACGCTGTTTTATTTCGGCTTCTTCCTGTTGATGCCGTGGTGGAGCCGCCTGGGTGAATTCAAGCCCGTGCCGGATCGCATCACTTTTGCCGCGCATTAAGCTGGAGACAACAACAATGAAGAAACTCATCCTCACGTTGATTGCGGCGCTCGGTATCCTCAACGGTGCCCATGCCGCTGGCGGCGATTCGATTGCCTGGGACAAGGCGCCCAAGAACACCAACGACCTGGCGGCGCTGCAAAACGGCGCCAAGCTGTTCGTCAACTACTGCCTGAACTGCCATTCGGCCGCGTTCATGCGCTACAACCGCCTGACCGACATCGGCCTGAGCGAGCAGCAGATCAAGGACAACCTCCTGTTCGGCTCGGCCAAGGTCGGCGACACCATGAAGGCCGCCATTGACCCCAAACAGGCTGCCGAGTGGTTTGGCGCCAACCCGCCCGACCTGACCCTGGTGGCCCGTTCGCGTTCAGGCCATGCGGGCTCGGGTGCCGATTACCTGTACACCTACCTGCGCACGTATTACAAGGATCCGACCAAGGCAACGGGCTGGAACAACCTGGCTTTCCCCAACGTCGGCATGCCGCACGTGCTGTGGGAACTGCAAGGCGAGCGTGAACCGCAGTACGAAACCAAGAAGGTGCACGGCCACGACACCAAGGTCTTCACAGGCTGGAAGCAGATCACTCCCGGAACCATGACGCCGTTGCAGTATGACCAGGCCGTGGGTGACCTGGTGGGTTACCTGCAGTGGATGGCCGAACCGGCCCAGAATACCCGTGTACGCATCGGCGTATGGGTGCTCTTGTTCCTGGGCATGTTCACCGTGATTGCCTGGCGACTCAACGCGTCTTTCTGGAAAGACATCAAGTAACCGACACTGCGCGCCCCGGCACAGCCGGTGGCGCGTCCCTGTAGAGTGGGCTGCTTTTCGCACCCACTCTTTTTTGATTTAAGGAGCCTTCATCATGATGGTGCTGTATTCGGGAACCACCTGCCCTTTTTCCCACCGTTGCCGCTTTGTGCTGTTTGAAAAAGGCATGGACTTCGAGATTCGCGACGTGGATCTGTACAACAAGCCCGAAGACATCAACGTGATGAACCCGTACGGGCAGGTGCCGATCCTGGTCGAGCGTGACCTGATCCTGTACGAGTCGAACATCATCAACGAGTACATCGACGAGCGCTTCCCGCACCCGCAGCTCATGCCAGGGGACCCGGTGGACCGCGCCCGCGTGCGCCTGTTCCTGCTGAACTTCGAAAAAGAGCTCTTTGTGCACGTGAGCATGCTGGAATCGCGCGCTGCCAAGAGCAATGAAAAGGCCCTGGAAAAGGCCCGCTCGCACATTCGCGACCGCCTGACGCAGCTGGCACCGGTGTTCCTCAAGAACAAGTACATGCTGGGCGACAACTTCTCGATGCTGGACGTCGCCATCGCACCGCTGCTGTGGCGCCTGGATTACTATGGCATTGACCTCAGCAAGAACGCTGCCCCGCTGCTGAAGTACGCCGAGCGCATTTTCTCGCGCCCGGCCTACATCGAGGCACTGACGCCTTCAGAGAAGGTCATGCGTAAATAACGCTTCGACCGACTGCGCCTCTTATCGAGATGATGAACGCCCTGGAGTCCACGTCCACCCGTCCGTACCTGATACGGGCGCTTTACGACTGGTGTACCGACAACGGCTTCACGCCGTACGTCGCGGTGCTGGTGGATGAGTCCGTCCAGGTCCCGCGCGAGTACGTCAAGAACGGTGAAATCGTGCTGAACATCAGCTTTGACGCGACCAGCTCGCTCAAACTGGGTAACGAGTTCATCGAATTCAAGGCGCGGTTCGCTGGATCAGCGCGTGAAATCATGGTGCCCGTCAGCAGGGTGATCGCAATCTATGCGCGTGAAAACGGGCAAGGCATGGCATTCCCCATCCCTGGGCCTGCCGTCCCGGCCGCAGGGCCTGAAGGCGCCAGACCTTCGCCGCTGAGCAGCGTGCCTGCCATGCCAAGTGCAGGCCTGGCAGGCCCGGAAGGCGAGCCCCGTGTGGTGCAGTTGGTCACGCCGGAGCCTGCGCCTGGTGCAGGCGACAGCTCCGACAGCCAGCCGGAGCCGCCGCGTCCACCCCAAGGCCCGCGCCCCGCGCTCAAGCGAATCAAATAAACACGCCACACCCGTTAAAATTGCGGCACGCCGATTTAGCTCAGTTGGTAGAGCAACCGCCTTGTAAGCGGTAGGTCATCAGTTCGATTCCGATAATCGGCACCATTTTTTACCCGGGCAGCCTCACCTGCGGGGCATTTGTACCTTCACCCGAATTGAGTTAACCTCCCAACCCCGGTCGCGCAAGCGGGTTACAAGTGCTGGAAGCACCTGCCTGAGCTTGGCGCCCGCGGCATTGCTGCTCACCAGCAGGCACCATTCAGTCCCGTCCACGGGACCGGCGCTGATGGCGGGACGCAGTGGGGCAGGGATCAACAGTTCCACCGCCTTGAGTCTTTCACTGGAGTCGCGCGCCAGTTCCGCAAGCCTTGCCAATGTGGGTGAGTCCAGGGCGGCCTGCTGCAGCGTGACCGGGTGAAGTCGGCGATTCATGGACGGGATGGCTTTGAGGGGATAACGGTGCATTTCATTATCACGGATGCGTGGCTCGCGAAAAGCCGTGCCATTCACCTCAGCGGAACGCGGCTTGCCATGGCGGTCGTGACGCTTTCCATGGTGCTTATGGTCATGGCCGCCGGCCTGTACCACTGGGTGTTCCTCAAGGGCGCGCGCGAAGGGTGGCCTGTCATCGGCTCGCTGGTTCGCCTGATGGTGCGCGACGAGTTCGAGCAACGCGACCGCTTCATGCGCGAAAACCTCGACGCCATGGCCCGAAAGCTCGGTGAAATGCAGGCCAAGCTTGTGCAGCTGGAAGCACTGGGTGAGCGCGTCTCGGGTCTCGCGGGCGTCAACCCTGCCGAGATCCGCACGCAGCCTGGGCGTGGCGGTGCATTGGTGTCGGGTCGCCCCCTATCCATGGAAGAACTGCAGGCCACACTGGCCGACCTGGACCGTCTGACCGACCAGCGCGCCGACCTCATGACCGTCATGGAGTCACGCCTGTTTGACCAGAAGATCAAGCGCATGATGGTGCCCACCCAGCAGCCGGTCGTGTCGGCCAACCTGGGGTCGTCTTTTGGCTGGCGTATTGACCCGTTCACGGGGCGTTCGGCCCTGCATACGGGGCTTGATTTCCCCTCCGCGCCGGGCACCCCCATCCTCGCGGCTGCAGGCGGCGTGGTGGTAACGCAGGAATACCACGGCGAATACGGCAACCTGATCGAGATCGATCACGGAAATGACCTGGTCACGCGTTACGCCCACGCCTCGCGTGTGTTCGTCAAAAAGGGTGACCTGCTCAAGCGCGGCCAGAAGGTGGCGGAGGTCGGCACCACGGGTCGCTCCACCGGCCCGCACCTGCACTTTGAAGTGCTGGTCCAGGGCGTGCCGCAGGACCCCCAGAAGTTCCTGCTGGCGGGTCAGGCCCTGCCGGCTGCACAGGTGGCCCAGGCCGGCGGCGCACCCGCCGCCGCGACACCTCCCGCGCAGGCACTCACACGCAGGTAAAATCTGCGGTTGCGCTTTCGCGCCCGGTGCCTATTGCATTGGGCTGCGGCAGCCCCCATTTCTTCCTGAATCGACAAAAGGATCGCGCTGCCCTGCTGGCCCCGGTGGGCTGGCAGGGCGGTAACGCTTTCATGGCCACCAACTTCCTGACCCAAATTTTCGGCAGCCGCAACGACCGCCTCCTTCGCCAGTACCGCAAAACGGTGGAGCGCATCACGGCGATGGAGCCCGCGTTCGAAAAGCTCAGCGACGACGAACTGCGCGGCAAGACCGAGGAATTCAAGCGCCGCGTGGCCAACGGAGAAGCACTTGACGCCGTTCTGCCTGAAGCCTTTGCCGTGGTGCGTGAGGGTTCCAAGCGTGTCATGAAGATGCGGCACTTTGACGTGCAGCTGCTGGGTGGCATGTCGCTGCACAACGGCAAGATTTCTGAAATGCGTACCGGTGAGGGCAAGACGCTGACCGCCACGCTGCCGGTGTACCTGAACGCGCTGACGGGCAAGGGCGTGCACGTGGTCACGGTGAACGATTACCTGGCCAATCGCGACGCCCAGTGGATGGGCCGGCTGTACAACTTCCTGGGGCTGACGGTGGGTGTGAACCTGCCCAACATGCAGCGCGAGGAAAAGCAGGCCGCTTACCGTGCCGACATCACCTACGGCACCAACAACGAATTCGGCTTTGACTACCTTCGCGACAACATGGTGTATGAGGTGGCTGACCGCGTGCAGCGCGGCCTGAACTACGCCATCGTTGACGAGGTTGACTCCATCCTGATCGACGAAGCCCGCACACCGCTGATCATCAGCGGTCAGGCCGAAGACCACACCGAGATGTACATCGCGATGAACCGCGTGGTGCCCTTGTTGACCCGCCAGGAAGGCGAGGCCGATCCGCGCACCGGCGAAGGAGTCACCAAACCTGGCGACTTCACCATCGACGAAAAATCACACCAGGTGTTCCTGACCGAGCAGGGGCACGAGAACGCCGAACGCATCCTGTTCAACCTGGGCTTGATTGCCGAAGGCGCATCGCTGTACGACCCGGCGAATATTTCCCTGATGCACCACCTGTACGCGGCGTTGCGTGCCAACCGTATCTATCACCGCGACCAGCACTATGTGGTGCAAAACGGCGAAGTGGTGATCGTGGACGAATTCACCGGCCGCCTGATGTCGGGTCGTCGCTGGAGCGACGGCCTGCACCAGGCCGTGGAGGCCAAGGAAGGCGTGGCCATCCAGGCGGAGAACCAGACGCTGGCGTCCATCACCTTCCAGAACTATTTCCGCCTGTACGGCAAGCTGTCCGGCATGACCGGCACGGCCGATACCGAAGCCTACGAATTCCAGGAAATTTATGGCCTGGAAACCGTGGTGATCCCGCCCAACCGCCCCAGCCGCCGCGATGACCAGCTGGACCGTGTGTACAAGACCACGCGTGAAAAGTACGAGGCCGCGATCAAGGACATCCGCGAGTGTTATGAGCGCGGCCAGCCCGTGCTGGTGGGCACCACGTCGATCGAAAACTCCGAAATCATCGACCAGCTGCTGGAAAAGGAAAACCTGCCCCACCAGGTGCTCAACGCCAAGCAGCACGCACGCGAAGCCGACATCGTGGCGCAGGCGGGCCGTGCGAAGATGATCACCATCGCCACCAACATGGCGGGCCGCGGCACCGACATCGTGCTGGGCGGCAACATTGAAAAGACCGTGCAGGCCGTGGAGGCCGATGAGTCGCTGGATGCTGCAGCCAAACAGGCGCAGATCGCCATGCTGCGCGAGCAGTGGAGCGCGGAGCACGAAGCCGTGAAGGCCCTGGGTGGCCTGCGCATCATTGCGACCGAACGGCACGAGTCACGCCGCATCGACAACCAGCTGCGCGGCCGCTCGGGCCGCCAGGGTGACCCCGGCTCGTCGCGCTTTTATCTGAGCCTGGACGACCCGCTGATGCGCATCTTCGCGGGCGACCGCGTCAAGGCCATCATGGAGCGCCTGAAGATGCCTGACGGCGAGGCGATTGAGGCCGGCATTGTCACGCGCAGCATTGAAAGCGCACAACGCAAGGTCGAGGCGCGCAACTTTGACGTGCGCAAGCAATTGCTGGAGTACGACGACGTCAGCAACGACCAGCGCAAAGTCATCTACCAGCAGCGCAACGACATCCTGGACGCCAGCGATCTGTCGGCGCAGATCGCGTCGCTGCGCGAGGGCTGCTTTACCGATCTGACCCGTCAGTATGTGCCGGCCGAATCGGTGGAAGACCAGTGGGACATCGCCGCGCTGGAAAAAGCGCTGGCTGACGAGTGGCAGATCGAGCTGCCATTGGCCAAAGAAGTTGAGGCTGCCAGCGCCATCACCGACGAAGACATCGTCGAGAAGGTCATGACCGCCGCCAACGAGGCTTTTGCAGGCAAGGTGGCGCTGGTCGGTGGCGAGCAGTTCACACAGTTCGAGCGCATGGTGCTGCTGCAAAGCATTGACACGCACTGGCGTGAACACCTGAGCGCGCTGGACTACCTGCGCCAGGGCATTCACCTGCGCGGCTATGCACAAAAGCAGCCCAAGCAGGAATACAAGCGTGAGGCCTTTGAGCTGTTCGGCCAGTTGCTGGACTCGGTGAAGAACGACGTGACCAAGGTCCTGATGACCGTGCGCGTGCAGTCCAGCGAGCAGATTGGCGAGGCCGCCGAGGCCCTGGAAGCCCGCGCAGAAAGCATCACCAACGTCACGTACACCGCGCCTACCGAAACTGGCGAAGTACAGACCATTGCACAGGCTGCATCGCCGCGCACGGCAGATGAAGGATTGCCGCGGGTCGGTCGAAACGATCCGTGCCCTTGCGGCAGCGGAAAAAAATACAAGCTCTGCCACGGCAAGCTCGCTTGAACCGGTTTGCGAGGGTGACGGTCGGCGCAACGGCCCCTGTCAAACTTGACAGGGGTCCTGAAACGTAAAGGTCTGTTTCGAACTTCAATCAGTGCACCCAATCTTGACGAGGTGTACATGGAGTTACTGGACAAGTCGGCGTTGCGCGCAGCCTCCCCCCCGCTGGGAGCCCACCTGAAACGCCGGTTGGCTGAATTTGCCCCGCGTTTCAAAGAGGAGTGGGGCGGCCGCTTTGTGACACACGGGCGGCCAGCAGGGCCCAACGCCGTGCGGTTGGACGGCAACGACTACCTGGCCGTCACGGGCCACCCCGACATCGTGCAGGCGCAACTCCAGTCCTTGTGCAATGACCGCGGGTTTGCGATCCAGTCTGGCGTGTTTCAGCTGGACGATCACCCTGCAGGCCAGCTTGAAGACGCCATCGCCCACTGGATCGGCAAGGACGACGGCTACCTTTGCCAGTCAGGCTACACCGCCAACCTGGGGCTGATCCAGGTGGTGGCCGATCCGCTGACGCCGGTTTACCTGGACATGCTGGCCCACATGTCGCTGTGGGAGGGGGCACGTGCCTCGGGCGCACCCATCCACCCGTTTCGCCACAACGACCCCACACACCTGGCCAGAATGGCGGCGCGCCACGGGCCGGGGCTGGTCGTGGTGGACTCGATCTACAGCACGACCGGCGCGCTGTGCCCGTTGGCCGACATGGTGGACGTAGCCGAGCGCCATGGCTGCATGATGCTGGTGGATGAATCGCACTCGCTGGGCACGCATGGCCCCGACGGCGCCGGCCTGTGTGCACAGCTGGGCCTGACACACCGCGTTCATTTCATCACGGCCAGCCTGGCCAAGGCCTTTGCCGGGCGCGCAGGCTTTTTTACGGCGCCGCCTGCGCTGCGAAACTACCTCATGTGCCACAGCTTCCCCGGCATCTTCAGCTCGGCGCTGCTGCCGCACGAGATTGCAGGCCTGGCGGCCACCCTGGAAGTCATCCGGCGCCGTGATGATGCGCGGGCCCAACTGCACGCCCACACGCGACGCCTGCGCCGCAGCCTGGTCGACATGGGCTACCCCATCCATCACGGCAGCGAGCAGATCATCGCGCTGGAGGTGGGCACGGAATTCGACACGCTGGCGCTGCGTGATCATCTGCAGGAGCGTGGCGTATTCGGTGCGGTATTTTGCGCACCGGCCACCAGCCGCAACCGCGCCATGGTGCGCCTGACGCTCAATGCGGCACTGACGGACGCCGAGATGACCCATGTGGAGGCCGTCGCGCACGATGTGCTGGCTCTGGCCAAGCCCTGGGACTGGCCGATGGCACGGCGTAGCCGCGCGGCCACGCCGACCTGACAGACGCCCGGTTCAACCCTGGACGTTGCGGTGCTCCTGGCGCGCGAGCCAGCGCCCGAAGCTGTTGGCTGTGTCGGGACACAGCTGCGGCGGCACCATGAACAGCGCACCCAGCAGGTTTTCCTCGCGTCCGATGCCGAACGCAGGGTTCAGCTCCGGTGGCGCACCATGGGCCAGAGCCTGACGCAATTCCAGGTCCACCAGTTTGCGGCCGTGGCGGATATCCGCCGCGGCGGACGCGCCCAGGCCTTCCGCTTCGGCCAGCACTGCCAGGTCTTCCAGGCCGCTCACCGGTTCCAGTTGCAGCCATGACACCTGGCCGTCTGCATCCATGCCCAGCACGCCGAACGGGTCACCTATCACCACATGCTCCACCCAGCGCTTGTTGACGAAATCGCTCAGGTCACGCCCGATGGACGGCACGCGCAGCAGCGCGTTTTGCTGCGGCGTGAGCGTCGCGCGCCAGATCTGTGAGTGCCGCGGATTGGGCGCGGCCATCAGGTTTTCTACAGCATCGATCAGCCGGTGCGAGATGTCTGGCGTCTGTTTGGCAATGAACTGGTCGATCAGGCCGCGGTTGAAGGCGTTGACGGCTACCTGCTCATCGGCCTGGCCGGTCAGCAACACGCGTGAACCAGGCCAGTCCACCAGTTCACCCAGTACCTGCAGGCCATCCATGGCCGGCATGGAGTAGTCCACCACGCACACCCGCGTGAGCGCGTAGCGCTCGGTGTACTTGGACCAGTAGCCCAGCAACTGGGGGATCAATGGTTTGCCCTCGCGCCAGTGCTCCACCAGTTGCTGCTGGTTCCAGGCATCGGCCTCCCAGAAGGGCGGCTCCTGCTGCAGGTAGTTGATGCAGTCGTGGGGGCGCAAGAACAGCTTCAGGTGCCAGTGGCGCGGCAGCACCAGCGCCAGCATTTCAAGATAGTCAGGGTCATCATCCAGGAAGACCACGGTGCCAGGTCGTTGGAACAGGGCGAAGCTCATGGGCGGGGTCCCGGAGTGAAGTGGGGTGGTTGTGTCATTGTGCTAGTGCAGGAGGGGCAATTCAATGGTGAATATGGCGCCACGCGCCGGTTCAGACTTGACCCGTATGGAGCCGCGCGCGCTGTGGACCACACGTTTGCAGAAAGCCAGGCCCAGCCCGTGGCCGGTGCCGCGGTCGGTCGAGAAAAAGGGTTCGAAAATCCGTTGCTGCAGTTCGGCCCCGATGCCCACACCCTGGTCGGTAAGCACAATGCGCCCGCGTTCGTGCAGCGTCCCGACTTCAATCAGCAGGTCACCGGGCTTGCTGGCTGTGGTGGCTGCGGCCAGCGAGCGCAGGGCGTTCTTCACCAGGTTGTCGATCACCTGGGAGAACAGCGCATGTGAACCCCGGAAGCGAAAGTCGCCGTGTACCTGCAGTGTCACGCTCTCGCGTTCGCGCGTGCTGCGAAAGGGATAGTCGCGCAAAGTGCCTTGCACCAAAGCGGCCGCACCGATCACCTCCTTGTGCCGGGGCAGTTGCAAGATCCGGGCATTGGCGATCTGGGAGTCGATCTGGTGGTTCATGTTGCGCACCAGCGCGTGCAGCCGCGTGCCCAGCAGTTCCAGCCGGGCGGTGTCCCCGCCGGCCGGGGGCCTTGCCTCGTTGCGCACTGCGTCACCAATAAGGGACATCGTGGCCAGGGGTGTACGCAGTTCATGGGCCATGATGCCCATGGTGGCCAGCGTGTAGTTGATCTGCTCGCGGCGCAGGTTGGACGACGACAGTCCCAGCATGATCGCCATGTACCAGCTGAACGCCAGGACGATGGTGCTGGTGGCGATCTGCCCGGTGGACATGGGCGGCACCACGGGCCCGAATGTGTTGAAGGCAAGCCATGCTGCCAGACCACCGGTCAGGCTGCCCAGCGTGGCAATCCGCCAGTCCGTCAGCTGGTAGTAGATGAGGAACATGGCGCTCATGCTGGCCAGCCACACAGGATTGCCGCCATTG
>CALRYY010000003.1:0-93727 GCA_943372515.1 Ramlibacter sp. 2FC
CAGCCGCTCCTCGGTCGTGAACTTCACCAGCTGCAGCGCGGTGCAGGTCATGAGCCCGTCCATGTTGCGGATGAACTCGGCATGCATCAGCACCTCACCGCCCAGCATTTGCTCCATGCGGCGCACCTGCTCCTTGTGCTGGCCGGGAGTGAAAGCGCTCTGCAGGTAGGTGATGCCCTTGTCCACCCGCATGGCATGCAGCGTGGTGTGGTTCCAGGTGTATTCCAGCAGCGTCCGGTTGCCTGCGGCGACCTCCTCCGCCGTCTTGCGGTAGGTGACGGTACCCCGGAACTGGGCTACCAGTTCCAGGTAAGCCGGCTCGCTCTGCTCGGCCACCAGCACGATGCAGGCGTGGCAGCCCGTGGGAAGGTACTCGGCCAGCTGCTTGAGATAGTCGGGCACGGGCGCGGCCATGAAGGCCAATTCTTTCTTGAGGATGCCGGGGGCGCAGGCGAGCGCGTCAGAAAATTCCAGCGCATCGTCAAAAGCCGTGAACGTGACGATGGCTTCCATCCAGTCGTGTACCGGTGCCATCGCAACCTCAAGCTCCAGCACCAGGCCGTTGGTGCCCCACACATGGTGCATGGCCAACGCCTGCGGGCCGCGCAACTCGATGACCTGCGGGTTCTCCTCGATCGTCATGGCCTTGAGGCCCAGCACGTTGCCGCGCGAGCCCAGTGGCCCGTAGTTGATGGAGCCGACGCCGCCGAAGCCACCGCCATAGAGCCCCCCGAGGGTGGCACTGCGGTAGGTCGAGGGCATGCAGCGCAGCTCCAGGCCCTGGTCGCGGGTGGCTTTCTCCAGGTCCCACAGCCGGATGCCGGCCTGCGCCCGGGCGACGCCGTTGCGCGCCCACAGGAAAGCGTTGTAGCCGCTCATGTCAAGCAGCACGCCGCCTTGCAGCGGCACGCATTGCCCGTAGTTGCCGGTGCCGCTGCCGCGCACGGTGATCGGAATTCGCAGGCGGGCGCACAGGCTGACCAGGGCGCGAATCTCGTCCTCGTTGCGCGGGCGCACCGCAGCGGCGGCGCGCTTGCCTTCCAGCTGGCGCTTGAGCACCGGGCTGTACCAGTTGAAGTCCTGCGACAGGCGCGCGATGCGGCTCTCGTCGGTGACCCAGTCCAGGTCGGGCAGTTCGGCGTGCAGTTGTTCGATGGGGTGTACAGGTGCGTTCATAAGACAGATTCCACTTTATGCAGGCGCTTGAGGGAGGGCCATCAGTCTCGCGAGAGTTCGCTGGCGTGCCAGGAGCCCAGCGCCAGTTTGGTCAGCCAGGCCATCAGCACGAACAGCGCGACGCCGGCCACCGATATCAGAAGCAGGGCGGCGAACATGCGCGGGATGTTCAGCTGATAGCCCGCCATCAGGATCTGGTAGGCCAGGCCTGTCGCCGCGCCTCCGGTACCGGCCACGAACTCGGCCACCACCGCGCCGATCAGCGCCAGCCCGCTCGAGATGCGCAGGCCGCCGAAGAAATAGGGCAGGGCGCTCGGGATGCGCAGGCGCATCAGTGTCTGTGCGCGGCTGGCGCGGTTCATTGCGAAGTAGCTTTGCAGATCCGGGTCGACGCTGCGCAGGCCCAGTGTGGTGTTGGAAATGATGGGAAATAGCGCCACCAGCGAGGCGCAGGCCACAAGCGATGCTGTCGGGTTTTTCACCCAGATGATGATCAGCGGCGCCACCGCGACGATGGGCGTCACCTGCAGCAGCACCGCATAGGGGAACAGCGCGGTCTCGATCCTGCGGCTTTGCACGAAAAGGAAGGAGATCAGCACCCCCACGACGGTGGCCACCGCAAACGACAACAGCGTGATCTTCATGGTCACCAGCAGCGAGCCGCCCAGCGCCTGCCAGTCGGTGACCAGTGTCTGGAACATCAGCACCGGCGAAGGCACCAGGTAGGGCGGAAGCTTGAAACCGGTCACCAGGGCCTGCCAGGCGGCCAGCAGCACGATGGCGACGACGCTCGGGTAGAGCACCTTCTGTACTCTTTCCGAGGGCTGGCGCGGAACCGGCTTTGCCGGGCCGCTGGCGGCGCCCCCTTGAGGGGGAGGCGGCTGCAAGCCGCTTCGGGGGGGAGTCATATTTTTTCCTCGTCGGTGTCGACGCTGGCGCGCAGCAGGCTGTCCTGAAGGCGCTTGGCATATTGGGCGAACCGCGGCGTGACCATGAAGTCGGGCGTGCGCGGGTAGGGCTCGTCAATCACCACTTCCTCGACGATGCGGCCGGGCCGCGCCGCCATCATGACCACGCGGTTGGACAGGAACACGGCCTCATGGATGGAGTGGGTCACAAAGATGACGGTGAGTTTTTTCTCGCGCCACAGGGCCAGCAGGTCGGAGTCGAGCTTGTGCCGCGTGATCTCGTCCAGCGCACCGAAGGGCTCGTCCATCAGGAGCAGGTTGGGCTGCACCACCAGGCTGCGCGCGATCGACACGCGCATCTGCATGCCGCCCGACAGCGCACGCGGCAGCGAGCCGGCGAACTTCGACAGGCCCACCAGGGCCAGGGCATCCGCGACGCGTGCCTCGGCTTGCGCCCGTGGCAGGCCGGCCAGGTCCAGCGGCAGCCGCACATTGGCGGCCACGCTGGCCCAGGGCATGAGCGTGGGCGCCTGGAACACGAAGGCGAGCTTGCGCTGGGTTTCCTCCAGCTGCGCCACCGGCTTGCGCCACAGCAACAGCCTCCCGTCGGTGGGTTCCAGCAGGCCGGCCACCATCTTCAGGAGCGTGCTCTTGCCGCAGCCCGAAGGGCCCAGCAGGGTGATGAACTCACCTTCCTGCACGGTGAGCTCCACCGGCTGCAGCGCGACCGTGCCATTCGGGTAGGTCTTGTGCGCCGACAGCACCTCGACGGCCGGGACGGCCGCGCCGGCAGCAGGCTCGGCCGCTGCGACGGCAGCGGGCAGCTCACGCATTACGGCATCACCTTCAGGTCCTTGATGAACTGCAGGTCGTAGGCCTGGGTCGGGCCAAGCTTGCCGGCATCGACCAGCTTGTTTTCCAGCAGGAACGCATGGTTCTTGCGCACGCGGTCGATGTCGATGCTGCCGATGCCGTCCTTGGCGGCGCCGCCGCCGGTGACGATGCCCATCTCCTTGAGCTTGGCCACGCTGTAGGCCAGCTGCTCGTCGGTCATGTTGGGGTTGTCCTTCTTGATCAGGGCATTGGCAGGCGCCGGGTCGGCCAGGTAGCTCTTCCAGCCTTCCATGGTCCCCTTGACGAAGGCCGCCATCGCCTTGGGCCTGTCCTTGACCGTTTGCTCCATGCAGGAAATGGTCGTGGAATAGGAAGGCCAGCCGGCATCGGCGAACAGGAAGCTGTTGGCCTTGACGCCGGCCTTCTGCACCGCGAAGGGCTCACTGGTGAGGTAGCCCTGCTGCACCGTGTTCTTGTCGGCCACGAACGGCTGGATGTTGAAGGTGTAGGGCCGGGTCTGGCTGTCGTCAAAGCCGTACTTGTTCTTGAGCCAGAGCCAGTAGCCCTCGCGCGCGGACGAGGCGATCAGGATGGTCTTGCCCTTCATGTCCTCGAACTTCTTGACATCTTCATGGGCGATCAGCACCTGCGGGTCTTTCTGGAAGCTGGCGGCCAGCGTCACCACCGGCAGGCCGTTGCTGCGCGCCCGCATGATCTGCAGGTCGCTCGACCCCATGATGCAGTCGGTCTGGCCGGCGCCCAGCATCTGGATGATGTTGACCTGCGGGCCGCCCATCTTGATGGTCACGTCCAGGCCGTACTTCTTGTAGATGCCGGTGGCCACCGCCTGGTAGAAGCCGCCATGCTCGGCCTGGGCGTACCAGTTGGTCATGTAGGTGAGCTTTTCCTGTGCCTGCGCGCCGGCGGCAAATGCCAGGGCGAGCGAAGCGGCCAGCAGGGTGCGTGCGATGGAAGCTTTCATGGGTGACCTCTCGTGACGTGGGTTGAAAAGGAAGTTGGAAGTGCCGGGCAATGCAAGGAGTGCGCCTGTCCGGTTCACAGGCTTTGCTGGATGTGGCCGGTCTGGTGGCCGTAACCCCAGGACTCGACATCGCGTTTGACCCACTGCATCTGGAACAGGTCGGTAATGGCCGTGACCCAGCTGTCCGACAGCGTGTCCAGGATGTCCAGGCCCTGTTCGCGCGTGGCTTGCAGGGGGTCGCCGATCACGCCGCTGGGGCCGAAGTCGCGAGAAGTCCAGGCGCAGGCCGGGCGGCCGTCGGCCGACAGGATTTTCGAAGGGAAAGGCGCGGGGAAATTGGCGACCGCGCGCTCGATGTGCACCGTATCGGGCGCCAGCGCCATCATCAGCGCCGTCTCTGAATGGCCGGCGTGCATGGACAGGCGTCGCTCTTCGTCCGAGATGTATTTGCCCGAGGAGTTGGGCAGCCGCGACACGTGGTAGGGCACGATGACGAAATCGCCATGGCGCAGGCGCAACTCGCGCGCGGCCATCTCCAGCACCTGGGGCTGGCCGCCATGGCCGTTGGCCAGCAGCAGCTTGCGAAAACCCGCGCGGTAGACCGATTCGCCCAGCTCGGTGATGGTCGCCAGCAGCGTGGTGCCGGTCAGCGTCATGGTGCCGGGGAAGTGCAGGTGCTCGTCGGACTTGCCGTAAGTGATGGGCGCCATGCCGAAGGCGCGAACTTCGGCCGGCAGCTTTTCCAGCGCCTTGCCCAGCACGCCCGAAGAAATGACGCTGTCCACTGAGCACGGCAGGTGCGGGCCGTGCTGCTCGATCGCCCCTACGGGCAGCACGATGACCGTGTTCTCGCGGTCCGGCAGGGCCGTCACCTCGGTCCAGGACAGGTAGGGCAGGAAGCGGTGGGCCGGGATGTAACCGTGGATCATGGGGGCGGCCTTGAGTCGGATGAAGTAAGAGGGACGCCGGCGCGCAGCACCGTGCGGTGCGCTGCGCGCGAGGGCCAGCCCCAGGCGTCGGCGCGGTTGAAGACGACGAGGTCTGCGCAGGCGCCGACCAGCGTGGGCGCCGCCAGGGGAGTGCGGGACAACCAGTCGCGCCGGCACAGGCTTTGCGACCAGGTGTCAAAGGGCGCGTCAAGTTGCGCGGCCATTACCCCGGCGGCCAGCGCATCTACCGGGTCGTAACTGCCGGTTCGGCAAAACGGATCCTGCACGTTGTCGCTGGCAATCAACACGGGGATGCCGCGTTCGCGCGCTTCCTTGACGAGCGTCAGGCCGCGTTGCCGCGGTGTGCGGCCGGTGACGGCGTCCTGCAGCAGCAGGTTGGTGACCGGCAGCGACACCAGCGTGATGGGCAGCTGCGCCACCGCGTCCAGTGTGGCGAGCGCTTGCGCTTCAGGCTGTACGGCCAGCGAGCAGGTGTGGCCGCAGACCACGCGTCCGCCAAAGCCGGTCTCACGCAGGATGCGGGCGGTCTCCATCAGGCCCTGGGCCTGCGGGTTCAGTTCCTCGTCGACATGCAGGTCCACGTCCAGCCCCGCTTCGCCTGCGGCGATGAACACATGGCGCAGGGCCTGCGCGTCCCAGTTGACCGAGTGCACGAAGGCGCCCAGCCGGGCATGCTGGCCGGTGGCCTTGACCTGCGCCGCGAAGCTGCGGGCCTGGGCCAGCTCCTGAAACAGGGTGAGTTTGATCAGGCTGACCTGTTCCAGCACGATCCGGTCTTTCCATTCATCGGCGAGCGCCGCGATCACGCTCCAGGCCACCGGCGCGCGGTCGGTTTCCCACCAGTCCACATGGGTGCGCACCTGCACGCAGCCGGCCTCATGCGCCCACGTCAGCGCGCGGCTGGCGCGCTCGTGCACATCGGCCGGCGTCCAGCCAAGGCGGTCGGTCATCATCGCGTCGATGGCGCCCAGCAGCCCCGGCTGCACACGACGCATGCGCGGCAGGGTGAAGGTCTTGTCCAGGTGGGTGTGCGCATCGACCAGGCCGGGCAGCACCGGTGCGCCCTTCACATCCCATGCGCCGTCCTGCACGCCTGGCGCTGCAGGCGTCACGGACTCGACCTTGCCATCGGCCAGCTTCAAATCGGCCAGCGCAGGCTGCCCCGAGAGGGTAGGCCACGCATCGCCGAGGAGCCACTTGGGCAGCCTGGCGCCGGCAATGCGCTCCAGCTTCATGCAAACCTCGCCATCGCTTCGCCCACCCGCCGCTTGAAGGCTGTCAGCCGGGGCTCGGTCGCCACGTTCATGTGGTAGTACGCATGGAAGTCCACGCGGGCTGCGTTGCCGGTCAGGCGCTTCATGTAGCGCGTGATGATCTTGCGCGGCGGGTCGCCCATGTACCAGGCCACCCAGCGCGGCCGGCCGTAGGTGACGACAGCCGAGATGCGCTTGATGTGGGTCAGCATCGGCTTGACGTTGGCCGGGTCGCTGATGTCGAAAGCCACGCCCGGCATGAAGAGCCGGTCGAAGTAGCCCTTGAGCATGGCGGGCAGGCCGAAGCACCAGGTCGGAAAGCAGAAGACGATGGCCTCGGCCTGTCGCAGCCGCGCGACGTGATCAGCCAGCGCCTCCTGGTTGGAAGGCACATCGTGGTATCCCAGCCTCTCCTCGCGCGACAGCACCGGGTTGAAACCTTCGGCGTACAGGTCGCAGTCGTCCACCGTGTGGCCGGCAGCCTTGAGGTTGGTGACCACCTCGGCATGCAAAGCCGCGGCGAAACTGGTTTCGACCGGGTGGCAGTAGACAACCAGGACATGCATGGTGGCTACCGGCCAGCATGCACCGCCACCGTGACCAATGCACCTGAAATGTGCTGGAAACGGGGACGGGCCGCGCTATTTTCGAACTGGGTTTTCAATTCTGACCAACTAATTTGACTAGTTGGTCAGAATTAGCAAGCACTGTGCCACTTCCGCGCCACTCACGGCAGGAAGCGTGGAATCGAGCGTGGATATGTCAGGGTGTCTGGATGCCGCAGCCGCGCAGCAGCAGCGTGGTCAGCTGCTTGACCAGGGCTTCCCGGTCGGGCTGCCAGTCGACTTCACCGGGCTTGATCAACTGGCGCACCTGCACGGCTGAATCGGCATAGAACTGCGTCACCGACCAGATACTCATGAGAAGGACGTACGGGTCCACTGGCAGCATCAGCCCCCGGGCAATCCAGCCATTGATGACGTTCACCTTCTCCTGTGTGCGCATGCGTGAGTCGAGCCAGAACTTTTCCAGGTTACGGCCGCCGTCCAGCACCTCGCGCGTGAAGATGCGCGACACCTCCGGCTTGTCGAAGGCCTGGTCGATCTTCAAGCGGATGTAGTCGCCCAGTACCTTGCCCGGATCGGTGGAGCCGGGGTCGAACATCCCTTTCCAGTCAGCCATGACGGACATCAGCAGCTCTTCGTAAAGCTCCTCCTTGCCCTTGATGTAGTAGTGCAGCTGGGGTTTGGTGAGTCCTGCGCGCGCGGCGATGGCCTGTGTGGACGTGCCTTTCAGGCCGTTCTGGCTGAACTCGGCGATCGCCGCTTCGCGTATCGCGGCGAGGATGCGATCGCGGCTTTCGCGGGGCTTGCGGATGGGAGTGTTCAAGGCGAAGGAATCCTAGCAGAGGCGTGCGTGGACCGCCCGCTTCCCCTGGCCAGCGCCCCGCCGGCGCCGATCTTGGGCCGGCGAGGGACGCGGTTGCCCGCCGCGCCTTGCCTTACTTCTTGTTGAACAGCTCGTCGAGCTTCTTCTGCTCGTCGTCGGCCGTCTGCGCGGCCTCGGCCGGGGTGGGGATGGCCTCTGGCTTGATCTCGGCGCCGGGGATGGCCTCGGGCGTGCCCAGAGGCGACATCTGCTGCAGGTCGCGCGTGACCTGATTCATGTCCACCTTGACGGCCTTGTCCAGCCCGCCAGAGACCAGGCCCGGGAACGCAATGATCAGGCCGACCATGATCACCTGGATCACCACGAACGGCACCGCGCCCCAGTAGATCTGCATGGTGGTCACGGGCTGCGTGAGCTTGCCGGTGAGCTTGTCGGTGTATTCCTTGATGGGCGCCACGCTGCGCAGGTAAAACAGCGCAAAGCCGAACGGCGGGTGCATGAAGGACGTTTGCATGTTCACCGCCAGCAGCACACCGAACCAGATCAGGTCGATGCCCAGCTTTTCAGCCACGGGGGCCAGCAGCGGCACCACGATGAACGACAGCTCGAAGAAGTCCAGGAAGAACGCGAGCAGGAAGATCATGATGTTCACCACGATCAAAAAGCCCGTCTGCCCGCCGGGCAGGCCGGTCAGCAGGTGCTCCACCCACTTGGGGCCGTCCACGCCCTGGAAGCTCAGGCTGAAGATCGTGGAGCCGATCAGGATGAACACCACAAAGCACGACAGCTTGGTGGTGGTGTTCAGCGCCTGGCGCAGCAGCGAGAAGCTCAGCCGGCCACGGGCCACTGCCATGGCGATCGCACCCAGCGCGCCCATGGCGCCGCCTTCGGTGGGTGTTGCAATGCCCAGGAAGATGGTGCCCAGCACCAGGAAGATCAGCAGCAGCGGCGGGATCAGCACGAACGTCACGCGTTCGGCCATGCGCGACAGCAGGCCCAGGCGGGTGACCTTGTTGATGACGGCGATCACAAAGGCCAGCATCACGCCGGCGCACATGGCCACGACGATCGTCTCGTCGGTGGCGACAGGCGCCACGGCGGCGTTCTTCCACCAGGCAATGACCTGGGCGTAGTTCTTGCCCAGTGCCACAGCTGCGCCGGTGGAGATGATGGTCAGGATCAGCAGCGACAGCAGGCCGGCCTTGCCGTCGTCTTCACGGATGGTGCGGGCTTCGGCCGGCAGGGCGGGCGCCCATTGCGGCTTGAACATGGCAATGCCTGCGACGTACAGCACATACAGGCCGGTCAGCACAAAGCCGGGAACGAATGCGCCCTTGTACATGTCGCCCACGCTGCGGCCCAACTGGTCGGCCAGGATGATCAGCACCAGCGACGGCGGGATGATCTGCGCCAGCGTGCCCGATGCGGCGATCACGCCCGCAGCCAGGCGGCGGTCGTAGCCGTAGCGCAGCATGATGGGCAGCGAGATCAGGCCCATGGAGATGACGGAGGCCGCCACCACACCGGTGGTGGCCGCCAGCAGCGCGCCCACGAAAATCACCGCCAGCGCCAGGCCGCCACGGATGGGGCCAAACAGCTGGCCAATGGTGTCCAGCAGGTCCTCGGCCATGCCGCTTCGCTCCAGGATCAGGCCCATGAGCGTGAAGAACGGAATGGCCAGCAGGGTGTCGTTCTGCATGATGCCGAAGATGCGCAACGGCAGGGCCTGCAGCAGGGCTTCGGGCAGAACGCCCAGCTCAACACCAATGAAGCCGAAGAACAGGCCGCAGGCGCCCAGGCTGAACGCGACCGGGAAGCCCATCAGCAAGAACACGATGAGCCCGATGAACATGATCGGGGCGAGGTTGTGAATGAAGAATTCCATGATGATGTTCCTGCTCAGCCGGCCTTGGCTTTGGATTGCGCGAGGTTGCGGATGGCTTCGGCCAGCTCTTCTTCCGCGGTCTTTTCAAGCTTTTTGGCGGTGGGGTCTTCGATCAGGCCCTTGAGGAACGCGACGCGTTTGATGAGCTCTGACAGGCCCTGCAGCAGCAGCAGCCCGAAGCCCAGCGGCATCATCAGGTACACCGGCCAGCGGATCAGGCCGCCGGCGTTGGACGACATCTCGCCGGAATACAGGCCCTTCATGAAGAACGGGATGCCGTACCAGAGGATGGCCAGGCACATGGGCGTGAGGAACACCACGAAGCCGAACACGTCGATCCAGATCTGGGCACGCTTGGACAGCTTGCCCGAGATGACGTCGATCTTCACATGCTCGCCATTGAGCAGCGTGTAGCCTGCAGCCAGCAGGAAGGCCGCCGCGAACAGGTACCACTGCACTTCAAGGTAGGCGTTGGAACTCATGTCGAACGCCTTGCGGACCACGGCATTGACGCCGCTGATGACGGTGGACGCCAGGATGAGCCAGATGACGTATTTGCCAACCTGGGTGTTCAGCCAGTCCACGCCTTTCGAGAACTTCAGTAAGCCATTCATGTTGTTGTCTCCAGGAGAAAAAAGAAACCGTTACCCACATGACTGCACCCGGAAAACCCGCTCGGTGCGATGCGGATGGCCGGGTGCTGCAAGTCAAATGTATGTAAGAAGTAAATTCTATGAAGTGACTGTAGAGAGAACCTGACAACAACGTGACGGTGTAAGCCCTTAGGAGTCAGGGTTTGCCCTTGGGTCGGCATCCGCAGGAAGCTCACCGTCAATAATGAGCCATGCCATTGACCCCCACCGCCACCACAGCGTCGATCGACTCGCCCGACATGCGCGGTGCAGGGCGTGAGCTGTTGTCGCTGGCCCTGATGGACGCGCGCAACCACACGCTGTACCTGCTGGGCCAGTACGAGCAGGCGCTGGGTGCCACGGGGTTTGTGGTGCCGCAGCGCGCCGGGCTGGTGCCGCCACTGTGGCTGGCAGGGCACATCGGCTGGTTTGCCGAGTTCTGGATCGGCCGCAATACACAGCGCAGCCTGGGCTCGCACTGCCCCGCCGAGCCAGCGCGCCTGGCGTCCATCGAGCCGCATGCCGACCGCTGGTGGAGCCCGATGCTGGTGCCGCATGAGGGACGCTGGATGCTGGACTTGCCGCCGGCAGATGCCACCCGCTCCTGGCTGCTGGACACGCTTGAAAGCACACTGGACCTGCTGGACAAGACGCGCGACGAAGACGACGCGCTGTACTTTTACCGTCTGGCGCTGTTTCACGAAGACCTGCGCGGCGAGCAGCTCATGGCCATGGCGCAGGCCCTGGCGCTGCCGCTGCAGGCGGTGCTGCCCGCCGGTGTGCAGGCCCGCGAGCCGCTGCTGGTCCCCGCCACGCGCTGGATGTTGGGCTCGCCGCCCATGGGCTTTGTGTTTGATGTGGAACGCTGGGCCCATGCCGTGGATGTGCCTGAATTTGAAATTGACGCGCAGGCCGTGAGCTGGGCGCAGTTCGTCGAGTTTGTGGACGACGGCGGCTATGACGAGCCCGAATACTGGTTGCCCGAGGGCTGGGCCTGGCTTCAGGAGCAGGCCGGGCTGGAGGGCCGGCGCGGCCCGCGCTATGTGGAGCAGATCGGCGTGGCCAGCGGTGCGGTGATGCAAACGCACTTTGGCAATCCTGCGCGCATGGCCGGTACACAACCCGCCATGCATGTGAGCTGGTGGGAGGCCGATGCCTGGTGCCGCTGGGCAGGCCGGCGCCTGCCCAGCGAAGTGGAATGGGAAGTGGCGGCCCACACGGCGGCGCGCCGGGGGTTCAGATGGGGCGATGTGCATGAATGGACGGGCACCACGCTGCGGCCGTTTCCCCACTTCAGCCCCGACCCCTGGACGCACCAGTCAGAGTGGGGCGCCATGCCCTGGTTTAGCCGCGCCAAGGTGCAGCGCGGCGCGTCGTTTGCCACCCGTGCACGCATGAAGCACCCCAAGTACCGCGGCTTTGCGATGCCGGGGTGCGACGACGCCTTTGTGGGCTTTCGCTCCTGCGCGTTGTAGCTCAGGCTGCGTTGCTGATCTGGACCTGCAGGCTGACCACCTCGCCCGCGTTGCGCGGGATGGCGTCGGGCAATTGAACCAGTGCACCATTGACCAGCAATGTCGTCAGGTTCAGGGCTGCATCGTGGCTGTGCACGGTGGCTGCGATCAATGCGCTGTTGTTGTCCGTGCCATCCGCGGGCCTCAGCTGCCGTAGTAAATCTGCAGCGGGGCCACTGCGCACCACCCGTCCGGCGTCCATCAGCACCAGATGGTCAGCCAGCCGCCGGACTTCATCGAGCGCGTGGCTCACGTAGATGACGGGGATGTCCAGCTCCCGGTGCAACCGGTCCAGCCAGGGCAGCACGTCGGCCTTGCGTTGCGCGTCCAGCGCGGCCAGCGGCTCATCCAGCAGCAGCAGTTGCGGGCTGGTGGCCAACGCCCGCGCCATGGCCACGCGCTGGCGTTCACCGCCAGACAGGGCGGCGGTGCTGCGGTCCATCAACGGGCCTATGCCCAGCAGGTCCACCGCCTGCGCCAGCGCAAAGCGCCGCTGCGCCACGGGCACACGCTTCAGGCCAAACTCGACATTGCCGCGCACGCTCAGGTGGGCGAACAGATTCGCATCCTGGAACACATAGCCAGTGGCGCGCCGGTGCGGCGGCACAAACAGCGCGCCGTCCTGCCACACCTGGCCGTTGACCTGCACATGCCCGCCAGGGGCCTGCAGCAGGCCCGCCAGGGCGCGCAGCGTGGTGGTCTTGCCGCAGCCTGAAGGACCGAACAGCGCGGTGACGCCGCGCCCGGGCAGGTCCAGCGCCACATCCAGTGTGAAGCCGGGCCAGGCTTGTTGAAAGCGGGCCTGCACACCGCTCATCGCATGCGCCTGCCGGTGGGGTTCAACACATAGAGTGCCAGCAATACGGTGAACGAAAACACCACCATGCCGCCCGCTAGCCAATGCGCCTGGGTGTACTCCAGCGCCTCCACATAGTCATAAATCTGCACCGACACCACACGTGTCTGGTTGGGGATGTTGCCGCCGATCATCAGCACCACGCCAAATTCACCCACGGTGTGGGCAAATCCCATGACCGTAGCCGTCAGGTAACCGGGGCGCGCCAGCGGCAACACCACGCTGAAGAACGTGTCCAGCGGCGACGCGCGCAGCGTGGCCGCTGCCTCCAGCGGGCGCTCGCCGATGGCCTCAAATGCGTTTTGCAGGGGCTGCACCACGAACGGCAGTGAATACAGCACCGAGCCCACCACCAGCCCCGCGAAGGTAAAGGGCAACAGCCCGAGACCCAGGGCCTGCGTGGCCTGGCCCACCGGGCCGTTGGGCCCCATGGTGACCAGCAGGTAAAAGCCCAGCACGGTGGGCGGCAGCACCAGCGGCAGCGCCACCACCGCGCCCACCGGCCCCTTGGCCCAGGACCGCGTGCGCGCCAGCCACCAGGCCAGGGGTGTGCCCAGCACCAGCAGGATCAGCGTGGTCAGGCCGGCCAGTTGCAGCGTGAGGATGACGGCGCCCAAGGCTCAGACCTCGTAGCCATAGGCGCGGATCATGGCGCGCACGCGGTCCGTCTTGAGGTACTGCATGAGCGCGGCAGCTGCCGGGTTGTCCTTGCTGCGCGCCAGCTGTACCGCATCCTGGCGCAGGGGGCTGTGCAAGGTGGCCGGCACCACCCATCCCGAGCCGCTTTTGAGCTGGCCGTTTTCAAAGACCTGTGACAGCGCGATGAAGCCCAGCTCGGCATTGCCGCTGGACACGAAATTGAATGTCTGGCCAATGCTCTCGCCCTGCACGAACTTCGGCTCAATCGCGGCCAGAAGTCCAAGGCGTTCCAGGGTCTGGACTGCCGCCGCACCGTAAGGCGCCAGCTTGGGCGCGGCAATGGCGATATTGCGAAAGGCGTTGGCGCGCAGCACGTCGCCCCGGGCGTCTACCACACCTGCGCGGGGCGACCACAGCACCAGCCGGCCGGTGGCATAGGTGAAGCGGCTGCCGCCCACCGTGGCACCCTCGGCGTCCAGCCGCGCAGGCGTTTCGTCGTCGGCCGACAGGAATACGTCAAACGGCGCGCCGCTCTTGATTTGCGCGTAGAACTTGCCCGTAGCGCCTGATGACAGCAGCACCTTGTGGCCCGTGTCTTTCTCAAACGCCTGGGCAATCTGCTTCATGGGCGCGGTGAAGTTGGCGGAGACCGCCACCTGCACCGTCTGGGCGTGCAGCAGGGGCGCCAGAAGCAGGCAGACCAGTGTGCAGGCGATGCGCAGGAGAAGACGCATGTGACAGTTCTTTTCGCTATTACCAATATGAATAGCGAAAGTGTAGTTTAGACTGCGCACGGGTGTCTATGGCGCGTTGGGTGCCGTGGCAGGTTGGTGCAAAGGTCGGGCCGCCTTTGCGGAACAAGCTCGACCATGAACACACCTGACCTGATCCAGATCATTGGCGCCACCCTGTTTGGGGCGGCCGTCCTGCACACCTTCAGCACCAAGTTTTTCGAAGGGCTGGCCAACCGCCATCCACGACACGCCGGCATCTGGCACCTTTTGGGCGAGGTGGAAATAGTTTTCGGCTTCTGGGCCATGGTGCTGGTGCTGTTCATGTTCGCCATCAGCGGGCGCCAGGAGGCCACGGCCTACCTGGAGTCGCGCAACTACACCGAGCCCATGTTTGTGTTCGTGATCATGGTGATCGCGGGCACGCGCCCCATCCTGCAGGCCTCTGGCGCACTGGTGCGGTTCATCGCGCGCTGGATGCCAATGCCGCGCGGCATGGCCATGTACTTCCTGGTGCTGGCGTTTGTGCCGCTGCTGGGGTCGTTCATCACCGAGCCGGCGGCCATGACGCTGGCCGCGTTGATGCTGCGCGACACCTTGCTGTCGCAAGAGGTGTCCCGGCGGCTGAAGTACGCCACGGTGGGTGTGCTGTTCGTCAACATCTCCATCGGCGGCACCCTCACGCCATTTGCCGCGCCACCGGTCCTCATGGTGGCTGCCAAATGGAACTGGGACATCTGGTTCATGCTGGCCAACTTTGGCTGGAAGGCGGCCATTGCCGTGGTGGTGAATGCGGCTGTGGCCATGCTTGTTTTCCGGCGTGAGCTGGCGCACATGGGCCAGATCCCCGGTGGGCAGGGCGCCGGGGTGCCGCTGCCGGTCGTGGCCGTGCATCTGGCTTTCCTGGTGGGCGTGGTGGTGTTCGCGCATCACATGGTGCTGTTCATGGGCCTGTTCCTGTTCTTTCTGGGTTTCACTGCGGCGTACCAGCGCCACCAGAGCCCGTTGATCCTGCGCGAAGCGCTGCTGGTGGCCTTTTTCCTGGCCGGGCTGGTGGTGCTGGGCGGGCTGCAGCAATGGTGGCTGCAGCCCGTGCTGCTGGCCATGGATGCCAACGCCGTGTTCTTTGGTGCCACGGCGCTCACGGCCATCACCGACAACGCTGCCTTGACCTACCTGGGCTCGCTGGTGGAAGGGCTCACGCCAGAATTCCAGACGGCCCTGGTTGCCGGTGCCGTCACCGGCGGCGGGTTGACGGTGATAGCCAATGCACCCAACCCGGCAGGTGTGTCCATCCTGAAAGAAAAATTCACCGACGGCGCGATCCACCCGCTGGGTTTGTTGATCGCGGCGCTGCCACCCACGCTGGTGGCCATTGCGGCGTTCCGTCTGCTCTGACTCAGGCCAGCCAGCGGCGCAGTTGCTGGTACACCGCCGGGTCGTTCAACAGCGCCAGGTGGTTCACGCCGTGAAAAATTTTCTGGCGACTTTTGGCAAACGCCAGCGTTCGTGCTGCTTCGGCATGTCTGCCCAGCGCGCTGTCCAGGGGCACCAGCCCGTCGCCCAGCAGGCGGTCTTTCACGTCGCCACTTTTGGCGCCTGTGGTGGCGGCTGCCGTGTAGCAGCGCACGCCCGCAGGCAGCGGCACTGGCTGGCGCCTGTCAGCCGTGCGGGCAAAGCGGTCGCGGCCCAGCCAGTCTTCGTCCAGCAGGTTGCCGTGGCGCAGGTCGGTGATTCCGGCGCTGCGCACCTTGCCCAGCCGCGCAAACGGTGTGGCATACGGTGTGGCACCCAGCACGATGTCCACCCAGTTGCCCGCGCGCTCCAGTGGTGCGCCGTGGTGGGGCGAGCCCAGAAACACCATGTCGGTCACTTGCTGTGCCCAGGGCTGGCCGGCTTGTGCGGCATGGTGCATGGCGCTGCGCGATACCAGCCCGCCCATGCTGTGGCCCAGCAGCACCAGCCGCTGTACCGGCACCGGCCAGTGGGCCACCAGTTGTTCCATCTGCGCCGCCAGCGCCCGGCCATTGACCGAGATGTGCTGGCCCGAGTTGTAGCGCAGGTACACCGGCGTGAAGCCCAGGTCGCGGTGCAGCGCGCTGCCGTGGTCGTGGCCGTCACGCCCCCACTGCAGGTCGTTCATGCACAGGCCGTGGGCCAGCACCACCACGCGTCCGGTGGCGGGGCCCGCCACACGCAGGGTCATGGCGGTGGCCAACGGGTTGCCCGTGGTGACCAGGTAGTCGCCCAGCACGCCGTTGAGAGCCGCGACGATGGCTTCACGTTCAGGGCTGCCACGACCCGTGCCCAGCACGGGTGCCAGCAGGCCCAGCAGGGCGTCAATGCTCCCGCCGGCCACGCGTGTGACGCCGCGCACCGTCTTGTAGACCAGGCCGGTGATGCCGCTGGTGCGCCCGGCCTGCGCCGGTGGCTTGAAGCCAGGCAGGCGGGCAATGCGTTCGTGCAGGGCCTCGACCAGGCCGGTCAGGCCGGCCGTGGCGTCGGTGGCCAGGCGCACGGCGCCGCGCAGGTCGGCGCTGCGTGAAGGGGGCGGTGGTTTTGTCATGGCGGTCCTGAAGTTGCTGGCAGTGTGACAGGCCCGTGTGGCGGCCACCGGCGCGTGGGTCAAAATCCATGCATGCCGCCCCGCAAACCTTCGGTGTCTTCCCCGGTGTCGTACACCTCGGCGCTCAGCCATGCGTCGGCCGACAAGCGCATCGACATCCTGCGCGCCGTGGGTGCCAGCGGCTCCATTTCGCAGGCCGCGCGCGACACCGGCGTGAGCTACAAGGCCGCGTGGCAGGCGATTGACACGCTGACCAACCTGGCCGGTTCCGTGCTGGTGGAGCGGGTGGTGGGGGGCGCGGGTGGTGGCGGCGCACGGCTGACGGCGGCAGGCACCCAGCTGCTGGGCGCGGCGGCGCAGATGGCGCAGGCCAGGAGCCAGGTGCTGGGGCGGCTGAAGAAACTGCCGGCCAGGGAAGGGGTCGCGCCCGCCCTGATGCCGCCGTCCATCCGCACCAGCATGCGCAACCAGTTGCCGTGCGAGGTGGTGTCCATGCAGGTGCAGGGCACCATCGCGCGCGTGCACCTGCGCCTGGCCGGCGGCGCCACGCTGGTGGCGCGCATCACGCGCGAAAGTGGCGAGCTGCTGGCGCTGGCACCCGGACAAAAGGCGATTGTGCTGTGCAAGGCAACGGCCGTGACCGTGTTGCCTGCGGCCAGGGCCGGCGAACCGGTTGCCAATCTGCTGGCCGGGCGCGTCACGCGCGTGGCGCGCAGCGATCAGGGCGACGAGGTGTCGGCCATGCTGGATGGCGGACTGGCGCTGGTGGGGTTTGCCCCGGCGCGCAGCCTGCTGCGCGCCCGCGCCCGGGTACTGTTGTCGGTGGACGAGCTGGCGCTGGTGCTGGCGCTGGCAGACTGAAACCTTGCTTCAGGGGGCCGAGTGCGGAACGCTGACGCCAGGCTCCGTGCCGCTGCTGAACCCGGACGTGCTTGGCGCTGCGCCCGGGTTGCTGCCCGGCAGGGGCGCCAGGGCACCCAGCAGCTCGCGCAGTTCGTTGGGGATTTTCATGCGTTCAGACGCATGCAGCCACAGTCCGCCAAAGTGGCTGTAGTCGGCCAGCCAGGTGGCGCGCACGGCCTTGCGGATCTTGGCTTCGAGCACGGGCATGCCCAGCATCACGCGCAGGGCCGAATCGCGCTCCCAGCGGACCAGCCGCACCAGGCCCACGAACACGTCAAAGCCGTCGGGTGACTGGCCGATTTTGCGCACCTCGATGGTGATGCAGTGGTTGGACACACCAAAGCGCCGGAAATGCGACGCGATCAGGCCCTGGTAATCGGTCTCCAGGCCTTCACCTTCACCGTTGACGGGCAGGTAGTCGGTGTCGGCGGCGTCTTCAAAGCCGCCGGAATCCGCGCCGCTGCTGCTGCCGGCAAAGAGTTTGCGCAGGTCAAATTTCAAGGCGTTCTGGGGCACGGCACCGTACCCGGGGTTGTCTTTTGTCAGTGGATTTCAGGCAGGGTGCGCACCCTGGCGCGGGTGGCGTGCTTGAACTTTTGCGCTAATTCTAATTGACGCCGTGATGACAAAGGACGACGAAAGCCTGTATTTTTTTAGCTGCAGTCAATCACACAGAAGTCTTGCGGCTGCCCAGCTTGCGGTACACCGTGGCGCGGCTGATCCCCAGGTTTTGCGCGGCCTGCATGACATTTCCGCGTGCGTCCTGCACGGCGCGCCGGATGAGCTCGACCTCCAGGTCTTTCAGCGGCAGCCGCTGGGCCGCGCCTGCGCCGTGTGACGCAGCGCGAGCCGGCGCCGCCTGTCCCGGCGCCTGCGTCATGGCTGACAGGCACAGGCCCGACCACAGCGGCACCTCCATGGGCGCGTCGCGCCCGGCGGCGTCAAACAGCGTTTCCCAGGGCATGGCAAACAGCTCGCTGCAATGCACGGCTGCGTGGCCGTGGGTCAGCAGCTGCGACACCATCTGGCGTGCCGTGGGGTTGGCTGCGGTGACCCAGCCATCGGCGTCCAGGCAGACCAGGCCATCAGACTCATCGCCCAGCACCCGCCCGGGCCAGTTCAGCCGCACCAGCAGGCTGTGTGCACGGGCGACGGCCAGCACGTTTTCAATGCTGCGGGCCGATTGCGCCACCAGGTGCTTGAGCTCGGGGCGCTCGGCCGTTTCTATGCCGGTCAGGTCCAGCATGCCCACGCAGCGCCCATCTGGCCCGAACAGCGGCGCGCCGGCGCAGCTGTACACGCTGGTGTCATTGAAAAAATGTTCGCCGCGGTGCAGCCACAGCGGCTGCAGCTCGGCCAGCACGGCGCCAATGGCGCTGGTGCCCACGCTGCGCTCGGACAAATCCACGCCGATGCGGGTGATCAGCTGGGCCCGGCGGTCGCTGCGGTCAATCGGGCCGTTCACGTCCACCACCACGCCCTGCGCGTCGGTCAGGATGGCGAAGTAGCGCGTATTGGCAATGGCGCGGCCCAGTTTGTCCAGCACGGGTTTGGCGGCACTGACCAGGTCGTGGCTGGCTTCCGACGTGCGCCGGCGCACGGCGTCGGGGACCATGTCGAACGCCCGGCGCTGGTCGGGCCTGCGACCGGCGGCCAGGCAGCGCCGCCATGAGCGTTCGATCCAGGCCCGCTCGAACCAGGCGTTGGCGCTCAGGTCGCTCAGGGAGCGGCCTTCGTGCATGACGGCCTGTCGCGCCTGCTCGATCTGGAGCATGCGCTGCTGGGCAGGCGGGGGCAGGGCGGCATTCATGGGGTGATTGTTTCTGGTGCCATTGTTCCATTTTGAGAATTTCATGTGACGACTTTCGCAAACTAGGGTTTTGCCTAGGTGTTGCCCCAAGGCCCAGTTCAACAATGGTCCGCGCCAAGTTCACTACAAACCCACAGATGGAGACAATTCCCATGCAGGTCCAACTCAAGGTCAATGGCCGCGCGTCAAGCATCGACGTCGCGCCCAACACGCTGCTCGTGCAGGCGCTGCGCGAGAACCTCAAGCTCACCGGCACCCATGTGGGTTGCGACACCGCCCAGTGCGGCGCCTGCACCGTGCTGGTCAACGGCCGCGCCATCAAGTCGTGCAACACGCTGGCCGCGCAGCACAACGGCGCCGAGATCACCACCATCGAAGGCCTGGCCCAGGCCGACGGCACCATGCACCCGATGCAGGCCGCGTTCAAGGAATGCCATGGCCTGCAATGCGGCTTTTGCACCCCCGGCATGGTCATGAGCTCGGTGGACCTGTGCAAGAACCACCCCAAGGCCAGCGAAGGCGAAATCCGCGAGCTGCTCGAAGGCAACCTGTGCCGCTGCACGGGCTACCAGAACATCGTCAAGGCGGTCCAGCAGGGCCAGGCCGCCATGGCTTCGGCTTAAGGGGAACATCATGGGTGCATCAGATTTTTCGAACCTCCCCCACATTGGTGAGTCCGTCCGCCGCAAGGAGGACTACCGCTTCCTGACGGGTGCGGGCAACTACACCGACGACATCAACCTGGCCAACCAGCGTGTGGCCGTGTTTGTCCGCTCGCCGCATGCGCACGCCGTCATCAAGAGCGTGGACGTGACTGCCGCCGAGGCCATGCCTGGCGTGGCCAAGGTCTTCACCGGCAAGGACGTTGAAGGCAAGATGGGCGGGCTGCCCTGCGGCTGGCTGATCACCAGCACCGATGGCTCGCCCATGAAGGAGCCGCCGCACCCCATCCTGGCCCAGGGCAAGGTGCGCTATGTGGGCGACCACGTGGCCATGGTGGTGGCCGATACGCTGGACCATGCCAAAAACGCCGCTGAAGCCGTGGTGGTGGACTACGACGTGCTGTCGGCCGTTGTGAGCGTCAGCGATGCCGCCAAGGCCACGGCGCTGCACGACGCCGCGCCTGACAACCACTGCTACAAATGGGCCATTGGTGACAAGGGACAGGTGGACGCCGCGTTTGCCAAGGCAGCCCATGTGACCAAGCTGGACCTGACCAACAACCGCCTGGTGCCCAACGCCATGGAGCCGCGCGCGGCCATCGGCAGCTACAGCCGGGCCAATGACGAATACACGCTGTACGTGTCCAACCAGAACCCGCACGTCGAGCGCCTGCTGATGACCGCGTTTGTGCTGGGCCTGCCCGAGCACAAGGTGCGCGTGATCGCCCCCGATGTAGGTGGCGGTTTTGGCTCCAAGATTTTCTTGTACGCCGAAGACGTGGCGCTGACCTGGGCGGCCAAGCAGCTCAACTGCAGCATCAAATGGGTGGCCGACCGCAGCGAGGCATTTTTGTCTGACGCGCATGGCCGCGACCATGTGAGCCACGCCGAAATGGCCATGGACAAGGACGGCAAGTTCCTGGCGATGCGGGTGCACACCGACGCCAACATGGGTGCGTACCTGTCTACGTTCTCTACCGCCGTGCCCACCATCCTGTACGCCACGCTGCTGGCGGGGCAGTACACCTGCCCGCAGATCTATGTGGAGGTGGACGCCTGGTTCACCAACACCGCACCGGTGGATGCCTACCGAGGCGCCGGGCGGCCTGAGGCCACCTACCTGCTGGAGCGCCTAGTGTCGCGTTGTGGCTGGGACATGGGCCTGACGCAGGACGAAATCCGCAAGCGCAACTTCATCAACAGCTGGCCTTACCAAACGCCGGTGGCGCTGCAATATGACGTGGGCGATTACCTGGCCTGCATGACCAAGGCCGAGGACATGGCCGATGTGAAAGGCTTTGCGGCCCGCAAGGCCGCCAGCGCCGCCAAGGGGCTGAAGCGCGGCATCGGCTACAGCAGCTACATCGAGGCCTGCGGCATTGCGCCGTCCAACATTGCAGGCGCTTTGGGCGCCCGCGCGGGCCTGTTTGAGTGTGGCGAGATCCGCGTGCACCCCACCGGCAGCGTCACGGTGTTCACCGGCTCGCACAGCCACGGCCAGGGCCACGAAACCACGTTTGCCCAGGTGGTGGCAGCCCGCCTGGGCATCCCGGTAGAGAACGTGGACGTGGTGCACGGCGACACCGGCCGCGTGCCGTTCGGCATGGGCACCTACGGCTCGCGCTCCATCAGCGTGGGTGGCGCTGCCATCATGAAGGCGCTGGACAAGATCGAGACCAAGGCCAAGAAAATCGCCGCGCACCTGATGGAAGCCAGCGACGCCGACATCGAGTTTGCCAACGGCGAATTCACCGTCAAGGGCACCGACAAGAAGGTGGCGTTCGGCCAGGTGTCGCTGGCGGCCTATGTGCCGCACAACTACCCGCTGGACAAGCTGGAGCCGGGCCTGAACGAAACCGCGTTCTACGACCCGACCAACTTCACCTTCCCCGCAGGCACCTACATCTGCGAGGTGGAGATCGACCCGGCCACCGGCACCACACGGGTGGACAAGTTCACCGCGGTGGACGACTTCGGCACCATCATCAACCCGATGATTGTGGAAGGCCAGGTGCATGGTGGTCTGGTGCAGGGCATCGGCCAGGCGCTCATGGAAAACTGCGTGTACGACCCCGAGACCGGCCAGCTGCTCACCGGCAGCTTCATGGACTACGCCATGCCGCGCGCGGACGACTTCCCGCAGTTCAGCATCGGTACCGTGTGCACGCCGTGCACCCACAACCCGCTGGGCACCAAGGGCTGCGGTGAGGCGGGCGCCATTGGCTCGCCACCGGCGGTGATCAACGCCGTGCTCGACGCGCTGAAAGATCTGGGCGTCAAGGAATTTGACATGCCCGCATCGCCCAGCCGTGTGTGGAATGCGATTCAAGCCGCGTCTAAATAAGGAGAACAACCATGTACGCATTTACCTTTGAACGCCCCGCCTCGGCTGCGGATGCCGTCAAGCTGGCTGCCGCCGGTGGCAAGTTGCTGGCCGGCGGCCAGACCCTGCTGGCCTCGATGAAGCTGCGCCTGACAAGCGCCGAACAGGTGGTGGACCTGGGCGGCATTGCCGAGCTGGCCGGTGTGAAGAAAGACGGCAGCAATGTGGTGATCGGCGCCATGACGCGCCATGCCGATGTGGCCAAAAACGCCGACGTGAAGGCCGCCATCCCCGCACTGGCCGACCTGGCCAACGGCATTGGCGACCGCCAGGTGCGCGCCATGGGCACGATGGGCGGCTCGGTCGCCAACAACGACCCTTCGGCCTGTTACCCCAGCGCCGTGCTGGCCCTGGGCGCCACCGTGCACACCAACCAGCGCAAGATCGCCGCCGACGATTACTTTCAGGGCATGTTCACCACGGCGCTGCAAGACGGCGAGCTCATCACGGCCATCAGCTTCCCCGCCCCGAAGCGCGCGGCCTACATGAAGTTCAAGCAGCCTGCGTCGCGGTTTGCGTTGATCGGCGTGTTTGTGGCGCAAACCGACAGTGGCGTGCGCGTGGCGGTGACCGGTGGCGGCAACGGTGTGTTCCGCCACAAGGGGCTGGAAGATGCCTTGAGCAAGAGCTTCACGCCCGAGGCTGCAGCGGCCGTCAAGATCGATGCCGGGGACCTGTCCAGCGACCTGCATGCCAGCGCCGCGTACCGGGCCAACCTCATCAGCGTGATGACGCAGCGTGCGGTAGCCAAGGCGCTGGCCTGAGAAATGGCTGTCACCCCGGACTCGGTCCGGGGTCCATACTTGCGCGACAGCCGACGCCACATCAACGCACCATGGATCCCGGGTCACGCCCGGGATGACAGTCAGTGACTTCATTTGCTTCCATCGACGCTTTGCAACAGGCCCTGCAGGGCGTGGGCTACTTTGCCGACCGCCGCCTGGCCACGGCTGTGTACCTGGCGCTCAAGCTGCAGCGGCCCTTGCTGCTGGAAGGCGAGCCCGGTGTGGGCAAGACCGAGCTGGCCAAGGCGCTGTCGCAGGCGCTCAAACGCGAGCTGCTGCGCCTGCAGTGCTACGACGGGCTGGAGCAACGCGAGGCGCTGTACGAATGGAACTACGCCGCGCAGCTGCTGCACATGCGGGCTGTGGAGGGGCGAGAAAGCGTGGAGGAGGTGGAGCGCGAGGTCTACCAGGCCCGCTACCTCATCCGCCGCCCGCTGTTGCAGGCGCTGCAGGCGCCCGAGCCCGGTGCGGTGCTGCTGATTGACGAAGTGGACCGCGCCGACGAGCCGTTTGAGGCTTTCCTGCTGGAGTACCTGGGCGAGTACCAGGTGAGCATTCCCGAGATGGGCACGATTCGCGCGCTGCACACGCCGGTGACCATCCTGACCAGCAACCGCACGCGCGAGCTGAACGACGCCGTCAAGCGCCGCTGCCTGTACCACTGGCTGGACTACCCCGAACGTGACCGGGAGCTTGCCATCGTGCAGGCCCAGGTGCCGCAGGCCAGCGCGGCGCTGGCGCAGCAGGTGGCGCAGTTTGTGGGCCGCTTGCGCAGCCAGCCGTTTGCCAATGCGTTCCAGCGGGCGCCTGGTATCGCCGAGAGTGTGGAGTGGGCGAAGGCTTTGGTGGCTTTGGATACGCTGGTTGTTGATCCTGAGGTGGTTTCGGACACGGCGGGCATTTTGTTCAAGCAACGTGAGGATGTGGCTGCTTTGACTCAGGATCTGGTCGCTGACCTGTTGAGGCCGGAGCCTGCGGACGCTTGAAGATGTTCGCGTTTTGTTCCGCTCGTTGCACCGCGCGGCAAAGGCGTGCGCGGACACCCGTCAACGCTTCACTAAAGCGGTCGCCTGCGGCGACTGCCCTGCGCTGCTCGGTCTTACGGCCCGCCGCGGAACTCGCTACGCGCTGCGCGCTACGCTCAAACAGCCGCGGCAAGCTAGTCAACGTGCGCGCTTCGCGCGTGGCCGCAAGCCCTGCGCTGCTCGGCGCTTTAGAGGCGCATTGCCGGGTGTCCGCGCACGCCTTTGCAGAAACGATGTTGGCGCGCCACCAGTGGCGTACCCATCCCCGGCTTCGCGGCAGGCGGTGGCCGGCGGGGGCGATCTCTGTGGCGGCGAGGAGCGCAGGCGCAGGGTCGGCGCGCGAAGCGCGCTTCGTTTCTGACTCGCCGCGGCTGTCCGAGCGCAGCGCGCAGCGCGTAGCGAGTTCTGCGGCGCGACCCTGCGGCGAGCACCGCAGTGCAGTCTGCGCAACGCGCAGACCGCCACAGTGTGAGCCCCCGCCGGCCACCGCCTGCCGCGAAGCAGCGCGAGAAACACAGCGACAACAGCTATGCAACTAGGCGACTCCAGAACAGGAAAACTGGCCGCCAACATCGCAGGCTTCGGCAGAGCCCTGCGCAGGGCAGGCGTGCGAATGGACAGCGCCCGCATTGCACTCGCACAGGAAGCCGCATTGCTGGTGGGCGTGGACAGCAAACCAGACCTGGGCGCCGCCATGGAGGCCGTGATGGTCAGCCGCGAACAGGACCGCATGGTGTTCCGTGAGCTGTTTGACGTTTACTTTCGCAACCCCGAGGTGGCCAACAAGCTGCTGTCACAACTGCTGCCCAGTGCCGAAGGCAAGGCCGAACCCAGCAAGCGCCGCCCGCGCGTGCGCGAAGCATTGCAGCCGCAAAAAGCCTTCGGCCAGCAGGCGTCACCCAAGAAAGAAGACCAGAAAGTCGAATTTGACGCTGCCATGACGGCCAGCGACCTGCAGCGACTGAAGCATGCCGACTTCAGCGCCCTGAGCGCCAGCGAATACCACCTGGTCGAGCGGCTGGCGCGCGACGTGGCGCTGCCCGTGCCGCAGGTGCCGTCGCGCCGGGTGCGCCCCGGTACGCGCGGGCACCGCATGCATTGGTCGGGTGTGATGCAGCGCGCTGCACGTACCGGCGGCGAGATCATGCAACTGCGCCACCTTCAACGCCAACGCCAGCCGCTGCCGCTGCTGGTGCTGGTTGATGTGTCGGGCTCCATGGAACGCTATGCCCGGCTGCTGCTGGCGTTTTTGCATGCGGCCACACGCAACGCCAACGGCCACCGGGCCCAGCGCGACGTGTTTGCCTTTGGCACGCACCTGACCGACCTGACCCCGGCCTTTCGCCTGGCCGACACCGACGCCATGCTGGGCGCCGCCAGCGCGCTGATAGACGACTTTGCCGGCGGCACACGGCTGGGTGAATCGCTGGCTACACTGCGCTCGGAGCATGCGAGGCGCCTGGTGGGCCGTCGCACACTGGTGCTGGTGATCAGCGACGGTCTGGACACCGGCGAGCCCGAGGTGCTGGACGCGGAGCTGGCCTGGCTGCGCCGGCGCAGCCGCCGCCTGCTGTGGCTCAATCCGCTGCTGCGCTTTGACGGTTATTCGCCGCTGGCGCGCGGTGCCGCCGTGCTGCACCGCCATGCGCATGGCATGCTGGCGGTGCACAACGTCACCAAGCTTGAGGAACTGGCGGGCAGTCTGGCCGCTCTGATGAAAAACTAGAAGGAAAACACCATGGAAATGCAAGGAAGCCGGGCGCTGGCCATCACCCAGCAACAAGCCTGGGACGCGCTGAACAACCCCGAGGTGCTCAAGACCTGCATCCCCGGCTGCGACAAGGTCGAGCCCACGGGCGACAACCAGTACGCCGTGGGCGTGGCCGTGAAGATCGGCCCCGTGTCGGCCAAATTCAACGGCAAGATCACGCTGTCGGACATCAACCCGCCCAACAGCTACACCATCACCTTTGACGGGCAAGGCGGGGCAGCGGGGTTTGGCAAGGGCAATTCACAGGTCACGCTGTCGCCGCCCGAAGAGGGCCAGGGCTGCGTGCTCAGCTACAGCGTGCATGCTTCGGTGGGCGGCAAGATCGCCCAGATGGGCCAACGCCTGATCGACGGCGTGGCCAAGTCCATGGCCGAAGATTTCTTCAAGCGCTTTGACGACGAGATGCAACGCCAGTACCCCGGCGCCTACGCTGCGGCGGCGGCCACACCGGCGGTCGTGCCCGCGCAGGGCGCTGGCACCGGCGGCAAAATCCCGGTCTGGGCCTGGGTGGCCGGTGCCGTGGTGGTGCTGGCTGCGATCTGGCTGCTGCGCTAACTTGCCGGGGGAGTCGCCATGGAAAACCTGGACGTCATGGTGCTGCGTACGCTGCGCGACTGGCGCGCGGCCGGCCAGCGCGCGCTGCTGGCCACTGTGGTGCGCACCTGGGGCTCGTCGCCCCGGCCCATCGGCTCCATCATGGCGCTCAGTGAAACCGGCGCGGTCGTGGGCTCGGTATCAGGCGGCTGCATTGAAGACGATTTGATCTACCGCTTCACCCAGGCCTATTCAGGCCAGGGCGAAGACAAACACATCCCCAGCGGCGCGCCGGGCTTTGTGAAGTACGGCATCACCGCCGACGAAGCCCACCGCTTTGGCCTGCCCTGTGGCGGCACGCTAGAACTGCTGCTGGAGTACGACCCTGACGCCGATCAGCTGGCGGCGCTGGTCACCGCGCTGGAAGGCGGCCAGCTCATGCAGCGCACCGTGCGCCTGGCCGATGGCGCAGTGACGCTGGCGCAGGCGTTGGCGCCTGAAGAGCTGACGGTGTCTGACACCGCGCTCGTCAACACCTTTGGCCCCGAGTACCGCATGCTGCTGATCGGCGCGGGGCAGCTGACCGAATACCTGGCCACCATGGCGCTGTTCAGCGGCTTTGCCGTGACGGTGTGCGACCCGCGCGAGGAATACCGCGGCGCCTGGAGCGTGGCCGGCGCCAAGGTGGTGGCCGACATGCCCGACGATGTGGTGACAGCCTTCAAGCCCGACCGGCGCAGCTGCGTGGTGGCGCTCACGCACGACCCCAAGCTGGACGATCTGGCGCTGCTGGAGGCGTTGAAGACCGACGCGTTTTACGTGGGCGCCATTGGCAGCCGGCGCAACAACGACGCGCGCCATGCCCGCATGGTGGAGCATTTTGACCAGACCGACGACGACCTGAAACGCCTTCGGGGGCCCATTGGCATCTACATCGGCAGCAAGACCCCGCCCGAGATCGCGGTGAGCGTCATGGCCGAAATCCTGGCGGTCAAAAACGGCGTGACCCTGCCGCGCGACATGGACGTGGCCCAGGCCAAGAACGACCGGGCGGTACCCGCCAACGACCCCGGTGATCTGGTGTGCAGCGTGCCGCGGACCGCGCGCTGAAGCGCCAGCCTAAATGCAGGCCGCCTTGATGATGCGTTGCGTGGGGTTTGGCTCCACGTCCAGGAACAGCATGGGGCGCGGGTTCTCGAGGGTGTAAGTAGACGTCTTGTGCGTCGCACCCCTCCACAGCGGCTGGTTGTAGAACGTGAGCGACAGGTAGTACGCCTTGCCCTCGGTGCAGTTGAACAAGACCCGGGCGGTGTACGACCGGTAAGGCACACCGTCCCAACTGGTGCGCTGGGTGGACCGGCTGACACGGATGCTCATGACACGGGTGGCGTCGCTGATTTCAAGCGGGGCGGGGTCCACTTCAATGGTGTTCAGGGTCGGGTCGTCCCGGTCGCCCAGCACCGTGAACCAGTTGGGGGCGGTCTGGGCACAAGCCTGGGTGCACCACAGGCACAGCAGGAACAACGCAGTCTTCACTCAACCTCCGCGCATCGCCAGCAGGTACCCCGCAGACCGCATGCCGGCCACAGTCAGTACCAAAGAGCCGGCCAAGTGTAGCAACGCCGTGCCCGCTGCCAGCAGGTAGCGCTGCTGCATCAGCATGCCAACCACCTCGGCGCTGAATGACGAAAACGTGGTCAGCGCGCCCAGAAAGCCGGTGACCAGCGCCAGGCGCCACACCGGGTCGATCTGCGGCAGTGCATGGAACACCGCGACGCACACACCCACCAGGTAGCCGCCCACGAGGTTGGCGGCCAGCGTGCCCCACGGAAGGAGCGCGCCGGGGTTGAGCCACAGCGCAAGGCCCCAGCGTGCCAGGGCGCCCACGCACGCGCCCACGCAGATGGCCAGTACAGCGATCATTTTTCCTTGCCCATGACCATGTCGGGCAGGAAGGTGACGATCTGCGGAAACAGCGTGATCAACGCAATGCACACCACCAGGCACAGGAAGAACGGAATGGCGGCGCGCGCAATGGTGTTGCTGTCCTTGCCGGTCATGTTCTGCAGCACGAACAGGTTGAAGCCCACCGGCGGCGTGACCTCGGCAATCTCGACCAGCAGCACGATGAAGATGCCGAACCAGATCAGGTCAAAGCCCGCCTTCTGGATCATGGGCAACACCACAGCGCTGGTCAGCACGATCATGCTGATGCCGTCCAGCGCGGTGCCCAGCACCAGGTAGATGACGACCAGCGCGCTGATCAGCGCGTAGGGCGACAGCTGCATGGAACTGACCCATTCGGCCAGCTCGCGCGGGATGCCGGTGAACGCCATGGTCTTGGTCAGGAATGCGGCGCCGGCCAGGATGAACATGATCATGCAACTGGTGCGTGTGGTGCCCATCAGGCCTTCCCAGAAGTTCTTCCAGGTCAATGAGCCACCGGCGCCGGCGATGGCCAGCGAGCCCAGCACACCGTAGGCCGCGCATTCGGTTGCGGTGGCCCAGCCGGCCACCAGCACCCACACAATGAAGATGATAAGCAGGCCGCAAGGGATCAGGCTGCCCGAGCGGCGCACCTTTTCGGCAAAGCTCATGGGCGGCTCACCCGCAGGCACTTTGTCGGGGTTGCGCAGGCTCCACCAGCCGATGTAGACCGAGAACAGCAGCATCAGCAAAAATCCCGGCAGAAAGCCCGCCAGGAAGATGCGGATGATGGAGGCGTCTGCCGCCACTGCATACACCACCATGGTGATGGACGGCGGGATCAAAATGCCCAGCGTGCCGGCGGTAGCGAGGGCGCCCAGCGCCAGCTTTTCGTCGTAGCCTCGGCGCACCAGTTCGGGCAGGGCCACCTTGGAGATGGTGGCGCAGGTGGCGGCTGATGAGCCCGACACCGAGCCAAAAATGCCGCAGCCCAGAATGGTGGTGTGCATCAGCCGCCCCGGCACGCGATTGAGCCACGGGGCCAGGCCGGTAAACATCTGCTCGCTCAGGCGGGTTCGGAACAAAATTTCGCCCATCCAGATGAACAGCGGCAACGCGGCGAGCTCCCAGCTGGCGTTGCTTTCCCAGAAGGCCGAGAACAGGTTCTTGCCGGGCAGGGTGGTGGTAAAAAACGCCTGACCGATCCAGCCCACAATGGCCAGCGTCATGGCGATCCAGACGCCGCCGGACAGCAGCATCAGCATGATGAAGAGCAACAGCCCTCCGATGGCAAGCAGGCTCAAGGCAGCTCCGTGCGTTTGTTGTTGTCAGATGTCTTCGGAGAAATCGCCACGCGCATGACGCTCTTCGACCATGCGCACATAGGTGGGTTTGCCGCCGCGCAGCACGATCACCAGTTCGTCCAGCACCGCAGCCAGGAACAGCATTGCGCCCAGTACAAAACTCAGCTGGGGCACCCAGATGGGGATGACGACCATGCCGCTGGCCATGTCCTTGAACTCCCAGCTTTCGTAGGTGAAGCGCACGGCCCACCAGGCCAGGTAGCCCACGGCCAGCGCGGCAATGCTCAGCGAGATGATTTCAAACCAGCGCCGCAGCTTTGGCGGCATGGCCTCCAGCAGCAGCGTCACGCGCACGAAGTCGCCATGCTTGAAGGCATGGGCCATGGCCAGGAATGACGCCGCCGCGCAGAACCACGCCACCAGATCGTTGGCCCCGCCCACGCGCCAGCCAGCCCAGCGGCCGATGGACGCGAGAATCATCAGGACGAAGATCGCCAGGATGAACAGCGCCGCCAGCCGGCCTGCGCAGTCAAAGATGAAGTCCAGCGTGCGGCGCATTCAGCGGCTTATTTGCGGAACGCGTCCACGGCCGCCTTGCCGTCCGGGCCAGCCTTGGCCACCCAGTCGTTGAGCATGACATCGCCGACTTTCTTCAGGTCGGTCATGAGCTGGGGCGCGGGCGTCACGATGTTCATGCCCTTGGCCTTGAGTTGCTCCAGGTACCAGCCATTCTTTTCCTGGCTGACCTTCCAGCCGCGCTCTTCGGCGTCGGCGGCGGCCTTGAGCACGGCGTCCTGCGTGGCCTTGTCCAGCGCATTGAAGGCGCCGCTGTTCACGATGACGGCGTTCTTGGGCAACCAGGCCTGGGTGTTGTACCAGTTCTTGATGTGCTCGTAGGTCTTGGAGTCAAAGCCGGTGGATCCGGACGACATGTAGGAATCCACCACACCGGTGGCCAGCGCCTGGCTCAATTCCGCAGCCTGGATCTGCACGGGCTGTGCGCCCACCAGCTCGGCGATCTTGGCGGTGGCGGGGCTGTAGGCGCGCCACTTCAGGCCTTTCATGTCGGCTACGCTGTTGAGCTGCTTGTTGGCATAGATGCCCTGGGGCGGCCACGCCACGGTGAACAGCAGGCGCATGTTCTGCGCGCCCAGCAGCTTGTCCAGAGCGGGCTTCTGGGCCTTGTACAGCTTCATGGAGTCGGCATAGCCGGTGGCCAGGAAGGGCACGCCATCCATGCCGAACAGGGCGTTCTCGTTCTCGTAGTTGACCAGCAGAATCTCGCCGATCTGGGCTTGCCCGCCCTGCACGGCGCGCTTGATCTCGGGTGCCTTGAACAGCGAAGCGTTGGCGTGCACCTGGATCTTGAGCTTGCCGCCGGTGGCCTTGTCCACGTCGTTGGCGAACTGCACCAGATTTTCGGTGTGGAAATTGGTGGCCGGGTAGGCAGCGGGCAGGTCCCACTTGGTTTGTGCGAAGGCCGATGCGCCCAGGGTCAGGGCGGCGGCAACGAGTCCGAGTTTGTATTTCATGATCTCTCCGGGACAATGGTGTGGATGAACGAGAGCAGCAGCATAAATGCAAATAGCGGGCCAGCCGCTACGGTATTTCCCGCGGGGCCTGTCCCGCAGGCGCCTGTCGCACCCCAGCCGGTGCTGGGCATCGTCATGCTGGACACCCGCTTTCCCCGGCCGCCAGGTGACGTGGGGCACGCGGCCACCTGGGGCGTGCCGGTCAACTTCAATGTGGTGAGGGGCATCTGGCCCGACAAGGTGGTGCGTTCCGCCAAGGGGCTGCGGGCCGGGCGGGTCACGCCCGCTTTCGTGACCGTGGTGCGCAACCTGGAGCGATCCGGCGTGGCCGCCATCACCACCAGCTGCGGCTTTCTGGTGCTGTTGCAAAAAGAACTACAGGCCGCCTGCAAGGTGCCGGTCGTCACGTCCAGCCTGCTGCTGCTGCCGCGCCTGCTGGCAGAGCAGTCGCAGGTAGGGGTGCTGACGATCAGCGCCGCTGCGTTGGGTGACGAGCACCTGCGCAGCGCCGGTGTACCGCGTGACCGTGTGAAAGACGTGCTGGTGCAGGGCGTTGACCCCAGGGGTGAATTTGCCACCGCCATTCTGGGCAATCTGGCGCAGATGGACCTGCAGCGCGCCGGCGCTGACGTGGTGGCTGCGGCTGAGGCGCTGAAGGCCCGCGCGGCGCAGCTGCGCACCGTGGTGCTGGAGTGCACCAACATGCCGCCTTATGCGCAGCAGATCCGGGACGCAACGGGGTTGCAGGTGCTGTCGCTGGGTGATCTGCCCGCTCTCAAGCCATATGTGGCTGAGCCACAGGAGACCGAATGAATCTGCGATTTGTTGAGGCTTTCTACTGGGTGGCATCGCTCAAGAGCGTGACCCGCGCCGCAGAAAAACTGTTCCTCACGCAATCAGCCATGTCCAGCCGCATTGCCGCGCTGGAAGAAGAGCTGGGCGTGCTGCTGCTGGACCGTCGTGACAAGCAGTTTCGCCTGACGATTGCGGGCACGCGTTTTTTTACCTATGCACAGCGTCTGCTGGAATTGCAACGCGAGGTCAAGGCCGAGATGGGTTCTGGCGCGCCGCTGGCCGTCTCCATGCGCATCGGCGCGATTGAATCGGTATTGCACTCGTGGCTGATTCCCTGGATTGAAAAGCTGCGTGCCGACCACCCCGCGCTGGAGCTGGAGCTGACGGTAGAAACCACGCCCATCCTGGTCGAGCAGGTGCAGCGCGGCACGCAGGACCTGGTGTTTGCCGCGCTGCCCGCGTCAGCCGACGGCGTGCGCAGCCGCGCTCTGCCGCCCATGGAGATGGTCTTCATGGGCAACGCCCAGCTGCACCGCAAGCGCCGCTACACCCTCGCTGAGCTGGGCGAACAGGAAATACTGACCTTCCAGCGCGGCTCGCACCCGCACGTGGCGCTGCTGGACCTGTTTCGCCAGGCGGCGGTGGAACCCAGGCGCGTGCACGCGATTTCCTCGATCTCAGCCATGGTGCAGCTGGTGCAGGGCGGCTTTGGCGTGGCCACATTGCCCAGCCGCGCGGTGCAGCGGTTGCTCACATTCCCCAACTTGAAGCAGCTGGCGTGCGACACCATGCTGCAGCCGCTGCCCATCCACGCCAGCTACCGCACGGACCCATCTTCACTGGCAGTAGAGACGGTGATCAAGTCCGCGTTTGCCTTCATTGACGCCCAGCCCGGCGGCAAGCGTGCACCGGCAAAGCGCGCGGCATCACGCTGACGCCCCGTTTTGTAGCATCGAAAAAATCGATGACGTAAGCGGAAAATTTTGAATTTGAACAAGCCCTGATCGCCCACCACAATCCGCCCATCGTCATGCAATTGACATGATTTGAAACAAAGGACGTGCGGTGGGATCAGCTCTGGATTTGGCAAGGACGGTGTTTGGCGGCGACGGTACGCAGAACGCGGCGCATGTACGCGCCCTGATCCGCCAGGGGCTGTGGACGCACCACACCAGCGGCCTGGCTGACGAGCATGTGCAGGGCAATGTGGTGATCCTGCCCGAAGCGCAGGCCAATGATTTCCTGCGCTACTGCCAGCGCAACCCCAAGCCCTGCCCGCTGCTGGCGGTGTCCGAGCCCGGTCATGCCTTGCTGCCCACGCTGGGTAAAGACATCAACATCTGCACCGACGTGCCGCGCTACCGCGTTTGGCGCGAAGGCGAACTGGTGGAAGAGCCCTGTGACATCACTGGCCTGTGGCGCAACGACCTGGTGACGTTTGTCATTGGCTGCTCGTTCAGCTTCGAGCAGGCGCTGATGGACGCCGGGCTGCCGCTGCGCCACGTGCAGCAGGGCCGCAACGTGGCCATGTACCGCACCAATATCGAGACGCAGCCTGCCGGCGTGTTCAGCGGCCCGATGGTGGTGTCCATGCGGCCGATGAAGGCCGCTGCGGTGATCCGCGCGGTGCAGGTCACCTCCCGCTTCCCAGATGTGCATGGTGCGCCGGTTCATATCGGCGACCCGTCACTGATCGGCATTGCCGACCTGTCTGCGCCCGATTACGGCGACGCGGTCGAGGTGATGCCCGATGAATTGCCGGTGTTCTGGGCCTGTGGCGTCACGCCGCAGGCCGCCATCCGGCAGGCCCGCCCCGCGTTCTGCATCACCCACGCCCCCGGCGCGATGCTGATTACCGACCTTCTCAACACCCAGCTTGCCAGTTTCTAAAGTCAAGGAGCCATTTCGATGAAAAAGTTCATGTTCAGCTTGTCCGCCCTAGCGATTGCCTGTGCGGCCTCGGCGCAGACCAAGTGGGACCTGCCTTCGGGCTACGGGGCCAACACCTTCCAGGTGCAGAACCTGCAGCAGTTCGCCGATGGCGTGGATAAGGCTTCTGGCGGCAAGCTCAAGATCGCGGTGCACCCCAATGCATCGCTGTTCAAGGCCAACGAGATCAAGCGTGCGGTGCAATCGGCACAGGTGTCAGCAGGTGAGTTCATATTGTCGGGCGCGTCCAACGAAGCGCCGGTGTTTGGTGTGGACTCCATCCCGTTCCTGGCTACGAGCTATGCCGATTCGAAGCGGCTGGACGAAGCGTCGCGCCCACTGCTGGTCAAGACGCTGGCAGCCCAGGGCATGAAGCTGCTGTACACCGTGCCGTGGCCTCCGCAAAGCCTGTACTCGGCCAAGCCTGTGTCGGCGCTCAAGGACTTGAACCGCACCAAGATGCGCGCCTACAACCCGGCCACGTCGTTCATTGCCACGGCCGTGGGCGCGCAGCCAGTCACCATTCAGCTGGCCGAGTTGCCCGCCGCGCTGGCGACCGGCGGTGTGGACAACTTCCTCACCTCCAGCGCCAGCGGCGTGGACAGCAAGCTGTATGAAAGCGTCAAGTACTTCTACGGCGTGGCAGCCTGGCTGCCGCGAAATGCCGTAGTGGTGAATCAGAAAGCCTTCGACGCGCTGGACAAGCCCACGCAGGACGCCGTGCTGCAGCAAGCCGCTGCGTCCGAGCAGCGCGGCTGGAAGCTCAGCGAGCAAAAGGATGGTGAGTACATCACCGAGCTCAAGGCCAAGGGCATGAACGTGGATACCGGCGCCGAGAACCTGAAGAAGGAACTCAAGACGATCGGCGATCGCATGACGGCCGACTGGATCAAGCTGGCTGGCGACGACGGCAAAGCCGTGATCGACACCTACAACCGCAAGTGAGATGCACATGACCGCCAGCGCCGCTGCTTCCATGAATGCCGTTGCTGTCCCCGCGACCAAACCCCCTCTGCTGCGGCGGGCGCTGGACCGGGCTTACCTGGTGGCAGGCGCGCTGGGTTCGGCGTGCATCGCACTGATCTGTGTGCTGATGATCGCGCAGACGCTGGGGCGCCAGTTCGGCTTTCCCACCGGCGCCATCAACGACGTGGTGTCCTGGCTGTGCGCGGCGGCGGCCTTCCTGACGATGGCGCATGCCTTCAAGCATGGTGACTTCGTACGGGTGACGCTGGTGCTTGAAAAGGTCTCTGCCCCCGTTCGCCGGGTGCTGGAGCTGGCTTGCCTGGTTGTGGCTGCCGTGGCAGTGGGCTACCTGGCTTGGTGGGCGTGCCGGTTCACCTTTGAAAGTTGGCAATTCAACGAGCTGGCGCAGGGCCTGTGGGCCATTCCGATCTGGATTCCGCAGATGAGCTTTGCGCTGGGTTCCATCCTGTTCCTGGTGGCCGTGGTGGACGAACTGGTGATCGTGGCCAGCGGTGGTGTGCCGACCTTTGTGCGCCTGGTGCAAGAGCGCCACGCCAAAGGCGATTTTTCTTCTGATCTCTGAAAGGGCACGACCATGGACATCCTGGCTGTTGGCGCGATTCTTCTGGTATTGATGCTGTTCATGCTGTCGGGCGGCGTCTGGATTGCAATGACGCTGGCCATCTGCGGCTGGGTGGGCCAGGCCTTCTTCACCACCAGCCAGCCGGGGTTGAACCTGTTCTCGGCCTTCTGGGAAAGCAATGCCAGCTGGGAGCTGGCAGCGCTGCCCCTGTTCATCTGGATGGGCGAAATTTTGTTTCGCACCAAGCTCAGCGAAGAGATGTTCACTGGCCTGGCGCCATGGCTCAGCCGGGTACCGGGGCGGCTGTTTCACACCACCATCCTGGGCTGCGGCATTTTTGGTTCGGTGTCGGGTTCGTCCGCAGCCACCTGCGCCACGATTGCCAAGGTGTCGTTGCCCGAGCTGAAAAAGCGCGGCTACAACGAGAGCATTGCCATCGGTTCGCTGGCCACGGCCGGCACGCTGGGCATCCTGATCCCGCCGTCCATCACGATGGTGGTCTACGCGGTGGCGGCGGATGCCTCGATCATCCGCATCTTCCTTGCGGGCTTTCTGCCGGGCCTGCTGCTGATGCTGCTGTTCTCGGCCTACATCGCCTGGTGGTCGTTGCGCCACAAGAGCGAGATGCCGGCCGACGAGCCCAGCACCACATTTCGCGAGAAGCTGCGGCTGTCCAAGAACCTGATTCCCTGTGCCCTGTTGATCGTCTTCATCTGCTGGTCGCTGGTGGCGGGCTGGGCCACGGCCACCGAATGCGCGGCTTACGGTGTGGTGGGCGCCCTGGGCCTGGCGGCCTGGAGCCGGTCGCTGACCTGGCAGAACTTCAAGGAAGGCCTGGCCGGCTCGGCCCGCACCAGCTGCATGATCATGTTCATCCTGGCGGGCGCCGCATTCCTGACCAAGACCATGGCCTTCACCGGTATCCCGCGTGAACTGGCCACCTGGGTCGACAGCATGCACCTGTCACCCTATGCGCTGATCGCCTGCCTCGTGGTGGTGTACCTGGTGCTGGGCACGGCACTGGACGGCATCAGCATGATCGTTCTGACCGCGGCGGTGGTGATGCCCATGATCCAGAAGGCCGGCTTTGACCTGATCTGGTTCGGCATCTTCGTGATCCTGCTGGTGGAGATTGCCGAGGTCACGCCGCCCGTGGGCTTCAACCTGTTCGTGTTGCAGAACATGACCGGCAAGGACAGCAACCTGATTGCCAAGGCGGCGATCCCGTTCTTTATGTGCCTGGTGGTCTGCATTGCACTGATCACCCTGTTTCCCCAGATCGTGACGATCGTTCCCGACCTCGTGATGGGTCCTGCGCGATGAAGCTGTTGCTGAACCCGCGTTGCAGTGCGGTGGCCACTGCAAAAGCGCACCCTCCACGCCGCCGCTGAAGGAATCACCATGAAACGCATCTTGATCGTGGCTGCACTGGCAGCTGCGGGGGGACAGCTTTGCCTGGCCCAGACCGCCACCCCCGCCACCACCTGGAAGCTGGCCACCGGTTACCGCGCCGAGTCGTTCCACACGCAGAACATCATGCAGTTTGCAAAAGATGTGGAGCTGGCCAGCGCCGGCGCCTTGCGCATTGACGTGCAGCCCAACAACGCGTTGTTCAAGCTCAACGAGATCCGCCAGGCCGTGCAGGACGGCAAGGCCGAGGCCGGCGAGACCATCATGACCAGCATGGTCAAGGACATTCCCATCGCCGGGGCCGACGCGATTCCTTTCGTCGTGAGCAGCTATGAAGATGCCAAACGCATGTGGGACCTGCAGCGCCCCTTGATCGACAAGCACTTTGCCCAGCGCGGCCTGAAGGCGCTGTACGCCGTGCCGTGGCCGCCGCAGGGCTTGTATGCCGGTGCGCCGGTTCGGTCGTCGGCCGACTTCAAGGGCACGCGCATGCGAACCTACAACCAGTCCACCATCCGCATCGCCGAGATGCTGGGCGCCACGCCGGTGGACGTGCCGATGGTGGAAGTCAACAAGGCCCTGGCCAGCGGCCGTATGGACAACATGATCACGTCTGCCGTGACCGGGGTGGAGAACCAGGTGTGGGGCCAGATCAAGCACTACTACGACATCAACGCCTGGTTCCCCAAGAACATCGTCTTTGTGAACCTCAAGGCATTTGACACCCTGAAGCCCGCCGTGCAGCAGGCCGTGCTCAAGTCGGCGCAGGAGGCCGAGACGCGCGGCTGGGCCCTGAGCCGCGGTGTCGCAGCCGACTCCACCGGCGAGCTGAAAGCCAAGGGCATGAAGGTGGACCGCATCCCGGCCGACTTTGAAGCCGAACTCAAGCGAATGGGCGAGAAATTCTCCCGCGAATGGGTACGATCTGTCGGGAACGAGGCCAACAACATCTTCGTGCCGTACTACATCCAACGTTAACCTCACGCACCATGCAAGACTCTCATACCGTTCCGGGTTCAAGCCGCTGGCAGTTCTGGATCGACCGCGGCGGCACCTTTACCGACATCGTGGCCAAGCGACCGGATGGCTCGCTGACCACCCACAAGCTGCTGAGCGAGAACCCCGAGCAGTACAAGGACGCCGCCGTGGCCGGCATCCGCCACCTGCTGGGCCTGAAGCGTGGCGAGCCGGTGACGCCTGCCGTGGTGGAGTGCGTGAAGATGGGCACCACGGTGGCCACCAACGCGCTGCTGGAGCGCAAGGGCGAGCCCACGCTGCTGGTCACCACGCGCGGTTTTCGCGATGCGCTTCGCATTGCCTACCAGAACCGTCCGCGCCTGTTTGACCGCAACATCATGTTGCCCGAGCTGCTGTACACCGAGGTGATTGAAGCGCAGGAGCGTCTGAGCGCACAGGGCGAAGTGCTGCAGCCGCTGGACGAAGCGTCGTTGCGCGGCGACCTGCTCGCAGCCTATGGCCGCGGCCTGCGCAGCGTGGCCATTGTGTTCATGCACGGCTACCGCTACACCGAGCACGAGCTGGCTGCCAAACGCATTGCCCAAGAGACGGGCTTCACGCAGGTGAGTACCAGCTTTGAGACCAGCCCCATGATGAAGTTCGTGAGCCGGGGCGACACGACGGTAGTGGATGCGTACCTGTCGCCCATCCTGCGCCGCTATGTGGAGCAGGTGGCCGGGGAGATGCCGGGCGTCAAGCTGTTTTTCATGCAGTCGTCCGGCGGCCTGACAGACGCGCACGCCTTCCAGGGCAAGGACGCGATCCTGTCCGGCCCGGCCGGCGGCATTGTGGGCATGGCGCGCACGGCAGCGCTGGCAGGGCATGACAAGGTGATCGGCTTTGACATGGGGGGTACGTCCACGGACGTGAGCCACTATGCGGGCGAGTTCGAGCGCGAGTTTGAAACCCAGGTGGCCGGCGTGCGCATGCGCGCGCCCATGATGAGCATCCACACCGTGGCGGCAGGTGGCGGCTCCATCCTCGAATTTGATGGCTCACGTTTTCGCGTGGGCCCCGAGAGCGCGGGCGCCAACCCCGGCCCGGCCAGCTACCGCCGCGGCGGCCCGCTGGCTGTGACCGATGCGAACGTGATGACCGGCAAGATCCAGCCGCGCTATTTCCCCAAGGTGTTCGGCCCCGGCGCTGACGAAGCCCTGAGCTATGAGGCCGTAGAGGCCAGGTTCAACGAGCTGGCGGGCAAGACCGGGCGCAGTGCCGAAGTGGTGGCCGAGGGCTTCATCAATATCGCTGTTCAGCAGATGGCCAACGCCATCAAGAAAATTTCCGTGGCGCGCGGCTACGACGTGACGCGCTACACCCTGCAGTGCTTTGGCGGTGCGGGTGGCCAGCACGCCTGCCTGGTGGCCGATGCCCTGGGCATGACACGCGTGTTCGTGCACCCGCTGGCGGGTGTGCTCAGCGCTTATGGCATGGGGCTGGCTGACCAGAACGTGATCCGCGAGCAGGCGGTAGAAATGCCGCTGGCCGCTGCCTCGCTGCCGCTGGTGGCCGAGAAGCTGGAGGCATTGGGCGCAGCCGCGCAGGCCGAGCTGGAGCGCCAGCAGGTCAACGCCGGCACGGTGCAGGTGCACCACCGGGTGCATGTGCGTTACGAAGGCAGCGACTCCGCCCTGGTGGTGCCGTTCGGCGACCTGGCCACGATCAAGGCGGGCTTCGAGTCAGCCTACCGCCAGCGCTTTGCCTTTTTGATGCAGGGCAAGCGGCTGGTGGTGGAGGCCGTGTCGGTGGAGGCCGTGGTGGCAGGCGACGCACCAGCCGAGCCACGCCATGAAACCCATGATCCACGCGAGGTGCCGCGCCGCGAAACCGTGCGCATGTACTCCGGCGGCCAGTGGCACGACGCCGCGCTGGTGGTGCGCGAAGACCTGCGCCCCGGCGACGTGGTGCCGGGCCCGGCCATCATTGCCGAAAAGAACGCCACCACCGTGGTGGAGTCTGGCTGGGAGGCCGAGCTGACTGCCCTGGACCACCTGGTGCTGGACCGTCGCATCCCCCGCGCTGTCAAATTCGCCGTGGGCACCACGGTGGACCCGGTGCTGCTGGAGGTGTTCAACAACCTGTTCATGAACATCGCCGAGCAGATGGGCCTGCAGCTGCAGAACACGGCCTACTCGGTCAACATCAAGGAGCGCCTGGACTTCAGCTGCGCGCTGTTTGACACCGACGGCAACCTGATTGCCAACGCGCCGCACATGCCGGTGCACCTTGGCTCCATGGGCGAGAGCATCAAGACCGTGATCCGCGAGAACGCGGGCAAGATGCAGCCGGGCGATGTGTATGTGCTGAACGACCCTTACCACGGCGGCACGCACTTGCCCGACGTGACCGTCATCACGCCTGTGTACCTGGGCGCTGCGGCGCACGACAAGCCGCTGTTCTATGTGGGCAGTCGCGGACACCATGCCGACATTGGCGGCACGACGCCCGGCTCGATGCCGCCCTTTTCCACGCGCATTGAAGAAGAGGGCGTGCAGATCAACAACGTCAAGCTGGTGGACCAGGGCGTGCTGCGCGAAGCCGAGATGGTGGCGTTGCTGCAAAGCGGTGAATTTCCGTCGCGTAACCCGCAGCAGAACATGGCCGACCTCAAGGCGCAAATCGCCGCCAACGAAAAGGGCGTGCAGGAGCTGCGCAAGATGGCCGACCAGTTTGGTCTGGACGTGGTGCAGGCTTATATGGGGCATGTGCAGGACAACGCCGAAGAATCCGTGCGCCGCGTCATCACCCGGCTGAAAGACGGTGCCTTCACGCTGCCGCTGGACAACGGCGCGCAGATCCAGGTGGCGATCCGTGTGGACACGGCCAACCGCAGCGCAGAAATCGATTTCACCGGCACCAGCGCGCAGCAGACCAACAACTTCAACGCGCCCACGGCGGTGTGCATGGCGGCGGTGCTGTATGTGTTCCGCACCCTGGTGGATGACGACATCCCGCTGAATGCGGGTTGCCTGAAGCCGCTCAAGGTGATCATCCCGCCGGGCTCCATGCTCAACCCCAACCCACCGGCTTCGGTGGTGGCGGGCAATGTGGAAACGTCCACCTGCATCACCAACTGCCTTTACGGCGCCCTGGGCGTGATGGCGGCCAGCCAGTGCACGATGAACAACTTCACCTTCGGCAACGCGTCGCACCAGTATTACGAAACCATTTCGGGGGGCAGCGGGGCAGGGCCTTTGACCGACGCCAGCGGCGCTGTCGTCGGGGGCTTCAACGGTACGAGCGTGGTGCAGACCCACATGACCAATTCGCGCCTGACCGACCCCGAGGTGCTGGAGTTCCGCTTCCCGGTGCGCCTGGACAGCTACGAGATCCGTCAGGGGTCAGGCGGGGCGGGCCAGTACAGGGGCGGTAACGGCGGCGTGCGCCGCGTGCGCTTTCTGGAGGACATGACTGCCAGCATCCTGTCCAACGGGCGCAAGCATGGCGCCTTTGGCATGGCGGGCGGCCAGCCGGGCCAGGTGGGTATCAACCGCGTGGTGCGCAGCAACGGGAGTGTTGAGGAATTGGGTCACATCGGCCAGGCCGAGATGAAGCCTGGCGATGTATTTGAGATTCACACACCGGGCGGCGGCGGCTACGGCGCAGCCTGAAGTTGCACAAGGAGTTGGGCATGGACATGACATCACGCGTACAGCGGTGGCTGGCCTCGGCCTGGGGGCCGCAGCGCAACGACGTTGCCGACAGCGAAGCCGCATTGCCACCGCCTGACCTGGACGACATCCGTCAGGCGATGCGCATGGCGGTGGCGCCCTGCAGCGACGAGCACCGCGCCCGGGCGGCCGGGCAGATCGCGCGCGCCGCGTCGGCTGTCGAGCTGTGGCTGTTGCGCTCAAGCCTGTACCAGTACCTGGCGCAAGACCTCGGGCAGGCCGAGGCACAGCGGCGCACGGCAGACCTGTTGCCGCTGTTTGGCGGCGCGGTCCCCGGCGTGGCACAGCGGCGGCAAATTGCCGACAATCGCTCCCATGAGCAGCGCCTTCATTGACAACTACCGGTTCCTTTCCCGCTACAACGCATGGTTCAACGAGCGCCTGTATGGTGTGTGTGATGCGCTCACTGACGCGCAGCGCCTGCACGACCACGGCGCGTTCTTTGGGTCCATCCACGGCACGCTGAACCACCTGGTGTGGGGCGACACGATGTGGCTGCAGCGCTTCAATGCGCAGGGGGCGGCGTTTGCCGCATTGAGCGATGACGTGCTGGCGCTGCCTGCGGGTGCTACGTACGGCACGCTGCTGGAGCCTGAGTGGGCGGCGTTGAAAGCCCGGCGCGAACAGCTGGACGCCGCCATCGAGGCCTGGGTCGCGCAGATGCCGGATGACTTTCCGTTGCGCACCATGCGTTACGCCAATACCCGTGGTGTGTGGCGCGAGCACCCGGCCTGGCAGGCCATGACGCATTTCTTCAACCACCAAACCCACCACCGCGGCCAGGTCACCACACTGCTGAGTCAGGCCGGTGTGGATGTGGGTGTAACGGACCTGATCGCGCTGGTGTGACTGCGCCAGCGCAAAGCAAAAAAAGCCCGCTGATGCGGGCTTTTGTTCAGGTACGGTGCCGCCTACTTCTTGGCCGTGTCGGTTTTCTTTTCTGCTGCCTTGTCAGACTTGGACGTCTTGTCGGCGGGCGTTGCGGCGGCTGCCTTGAACGCATCACCGTTGACGGTCAGGCCCTCCTTGGAGAAGCGGGCAGCGTTGGCGGGGCCTACGCCCTTGACGCGGCCGATGAGATCGTCCCAGTCCTTGAAGGCGCCTTTCTTGCGCTCGTCCAGGATACGCGCTGTCATGGCCGGGCCGATACCGCGTACACCGTCCAGTTCGGCCTCTGTGGCCTTGTTGACGTCAGCGGCAAACGACGTGGCCGCACACAGCAGGGCCACGATGGCCAGCATGTGTGCCAGCAATTTTTTCAACATGGGAAATCCTCCTTGATTTAGTAAAAACGCCCGGCCCCATTGCCAGGCTGGGCGAGTTTAATAAATCAAAAGTTCCCAATCAAGTATGAATAAGTGACTGCATGTAAGCAAAAACACCGCTTTCTACATCCATGAAAGCATGGTCGCATCCCGCCGCGCGCAGTGCAGTCAGGTCCGCCTGGGTGTAGCACTGGTACTTGCCCCGCAGCGCATCGGGAAAGGGTACGTACTCGATCAGGCCCTTCGCCACGGCGCCAGCCAGGTCCAGTGGGGCCGAGCCCTGCAATGCATTGACGGTGGCCAACGCCACGTCGTTGAAAGGCTGTGCGCGACCGGTGCCCAGGTTGAAAAGCCCCGACTTTTGCGGATGGTCGAAGAACCACAGATTGACAGCCACCACATCGTCAATGAACACAAAGTCGCGTTGCTGCTCGCCGGCGCCATAGCCGCCGTATTCGCCGAACAGCTTCACGCGGCCTTCGGCGCGGAACTGGTTGAACTGGTGAAACGCCACGCTGGCCATGCGGCCCTTGTGTTGTTCGCGCGGGCCGTACACGTTGAAGTAGCGAAAGCCCGCCACCTGGTGCGTCGCGTCCTGGAACTGCGCACCCAGCTCGCGGCGCATGCGCTGGTCAAACAACAGCTTGCTGTAGCCGTAGACATTCAGCGGCTTTTCGAATTCGGGTGATTCGCGAAAGGTCTCCGAGCCGCCGTAGGTGGCCGCAGACGATGCGTAGAGCAACCGCGCACCGCGCTGGCGGCACGCGTTGAACAGGCCACACGACAAGGTGTAGTTGTTGTCCATCATGTACTTGCCGTCGGTTTCCATGGTGTCACTGCAGGCGCCCTCATGGAACACGGCCTCGACCTTGCCAAAGCCGCCTTCAGCAAAAAGGTCGTAGAACAGATCAGCGTCTACATAGTCGGCAATGCGCAGGTCGGCCAGGTTGCGGAATTTGTCGCCCTGCGTCAGGTCGTCCACCGCAATGATGTCGTCGATGCCGCGTGCGTTCAGACCCCGCACGATGTTGCTGCCAATGAAGCCGGCCGCGCCGGTAACCACCACTCGTGTCATGCAAACAGCTCCTCGTAAGACACCGTGGCGGTGCCGAATTTGCCCACCACAATGCCACCCGCCTTGTTGGCCAGAGGCAGGGCGTCACGCAGCGACAGGCCGGCAGCCACCAGCGTTGCCAGCGTCGCTATCACCGTGTCGCCAGCGCCGGTGACGTCGAACACCTCACGCGCCTGGGCCTTCACATGAAGCTCACCTTGTGCGTCAAACAGGCTCATGCCTTCTTCGCTGCGTGTGACCAGCAGCGCACCCAGGCCCAGCGATTTGCGCAGGGCCTGCGCCTTGTCGCGCAGGGCGGCTTCGCTGTTCCACGCGCCGACCACCTGCTGCAGTTCGGCACGGTTGGGTGTGATGACACTGGCGCCGGCATAGCGCGAATAGTCCGAGCCCTTGGGGTCCACCAGCACCGGTTTGCCGGCGGCGCGCGCGGCGCTGATCATGGTGGCGATATGGGCCAGGCCGCCCTTGCCGTAGTCTGAAAAAAGAATTGCGTCATGCACCGGTGCGAGCTGCGCGAAGGCTTCGGTCTGCGAGGCCAGCGCTTCGTGATCGGGTTCGCTTTCAAAGTCCAGGCGCAGCAGTTGCTGCTGGCGCCCGATCACGCGCAGCTTGACTGTGGTTTGCAGTCCACCGTCGCGCGCCAGGTGGGTGCTGATGCCGGTGCTTTGCATCAGCCGCTCAAGCTTGCGCCCGGGCTCGTCGTCGCCAATCACGCCGATGAAGCTGGCCTGCGCACCCAGCGTGGCGATGTTGTAGGCCACGTTGGCGGCTGCGCCGATGCGCTCTTCCTCGCGCGTGACACGCACCACAGGCACCGGTGCCTCGGGCGAGATGCGGTCTACCGAGCCGTGCCAGTAGCGGTCCAGCATGGCGTCTCCTACCACCAGCACGCGCGCGGCAGCCATTTGTTGTTTTGTCAGGGTCATAGTTCTTCTACACGCCGCGCGGGGTAACTGTCCCACGCCTGGCAGCCGGGGCATTGCCAGAAGTGCTGCTTGGCCTCAAAGCCGCAGGCCGCGCAGCGGTAACGGCGCAGGGGCTTCACGGCGTGTTCCAGCGCGTTTTGTACATAGGGGTGGGCCTGCTCGTGCTCCAGCTTCTCGCCGGCCAGCCAGCGCGACGCAGCGACCAGGGACGGCTCGCGCTCCAGGTGGTGCATGTACCAGGCGCGCGCTGCATCGGGGTCTGACTCCAGCGCGGCGATGGCGTCCAGAACGTCCAGCGACGGGTGCAGCTCATAGCTTGCCTGCAACACCTGCATGACCTGTTCCTGCTGGCCGCAGGCGTTGGCGGTTTCCGCCAGGCGCGCCGCCATCAGCGGGATGGATACGGGCGATCGGTTGGCCAGGCTCATGAGTGTTTTCAGGGCGTCGTCGTGTGCTGCAGCTCTCGTTTGCAAGGAGGCCAGCTCCATGCGTGCCCGTGGCGCGTCGGGCGCCACGGTCATGGCCTGGCGCAGCAGCGGCTCGGCCGCTTCGTCGCTGGCCTGGCCGGCTTGCTCACACAGGTAGTGAGCGATGCGTGTGGTGAACGTGCCGTCGCTGCCGGTTTCCAGTTTGCGGGCGGTGTCGGTGGCCTGTGCCCAGTCGCGTGAGCGTTCGTAGATGGCCAGCAGCGCCAGGCGTGCCTGTGTCTGGAACGCGGTGCCTTCCAGCTTGCGCAGGGCTTCTTCCGCGCGGTCCAGCAGGCCCGCCTTCAAAAAGTCCAGCGCCAGTGCATGCTGGGCCCGGTCGCGGTCGGCCCGGCTCAGGTCGCCGCGCGACAGCAGGTGTTCGTGTACGCGTACGGCGCGTTCGTATTCGCCACGGCGGCGAAACAGGTTGCCCAACGCGAAGTGCAGCTCTGACGTGTCGGGGTCGTTCTGAACGGCCTCGATGAACGCGTCAATGGCCTGGTCCTGCTGCTCGTTGAGCAGGTAGTTCAATCCCTTGAAATATGCCTTGGGCGCCTGGCGGTTCTCGATGCGCAGCTGGCGCAGGTCCAGCCGCGATGCCAGCCAGCCCAGCACAAAGGCCACCGGCAGGCCCAGCAGGATCCAGCTCAGGTCAAAGTCCATGGGGTGCTGTCTGCGCCGGGTCTGTGACACTCGCGCCTTGCGGCGCCTGCGTGGCCTTTTGCGCTGCGGCGCGCTGGCGCCACCAGCGCGGCACCATGCCCATGACGCCGACGGCCAGCCCCAATGCAAATGCAGTCAACACCACCAACACCAGAGGCGCGCGCCATTGGGTGCCGAAGAAAAAGTGCACCGTGGCGTCCTGCTGGTTGTTCAGCGCGAATGCGAACAGGGTAAAAAAAATGGCTGCCTTGAGCAGCCACATGAGGTATTTCATTCATCTCCTCAGTGACGAGGGGATTCTATCGGGGTCAGCCGCCGGGCTTGTCGCCGGCTTGCAGTTCGGCCGTGCGGCGGTCCACGGCTTCACGCAGGGCCTTGCCTGGCTTGAAGTGGGGAACCCGCTTTTCGGGGATATGCACGCTCTCGCCACTGCGCGGGTTGCGACCCATGCGTGGCGGGCGGCGGTTGATTGAAAAGCTGCCGAAACCGCGAATTTCAATGCGGTGGCCACGCACCAGGGCTTCACTCATCGCGTCCAGAATCGCCTTGACGGCGTATTCCGCATCGCGATGGGTGAGCTGGCTGAAGCGTGCGGCCAGTTCTTCTACCAGGTCGGATCGGGTCATGAAATCGAAGGCATTGCGGGACAGACCGGCCAACGCGCTACGCGCAGGGCCGCCCTGTCCTCAACCGTTCAAGTCTTATTTCGACTCGTTGTTGTCCAGCTTGGCGCGCAGCAGGGCGCCCAGGCTGGTCGTGCCGGCGTTTTCACGCGACGATTGCTGGCTCAGGTTGGCCATGGCGCCTTGCTCGTCGGCCATGTCCTTGGCCTTGATGGACAGCTGGATGTTGCGCGTCTTGCGGTCGATGTTGACCACCACGGCGGACACTTCGTCGCCTTCCTTGAGCACGTTGCGGGCATCTTCCACGCGGTCGCGCGAGATTTCCGAGGCACGCAGGTAGCCGATGATGTCTTCGCCCAGGTCGATCTCGGCGCCCTTGGGGTCCACCGTCTTGACCTTGCCGGTCACCACGGCGCCCTTGTCGTGCACCGAGGTGAAGGTGGCAAACGGGTCGCCGTCCAGCTGCTTGATGCCCAGGGAGATGCGCTCGCGGTCCACGTCCACGGCCAGCACGATTGCGTCGACTTCCTGGCCCTTCTTGTAGTTGCGCACGGCGGCTTCGCCGGGCTCGTTCCAGGACAGGTCAGACAGGTGCACCAGGCCGTCGATGCCGGCAGCCAGGCCCACGAACACGCCGAAGTCGGTGATCGACTTGATCGGGCCCTTGACGCGGTCGCCGCGCTTGGTGTTCTGTGCAAACTCTTGCCACGGGTTGGCCTTGCACTGCTTCATGCCCAGGCTGATGCGGCGCTTGTCTTCGTCGATTTCCAGGACCATGACTTCGACTTCGTCACCCAGCGCAACGATCTTGGACGGAGCCACGTTCTTGTTGGTCCAGTCCATTTCAGACACGTGCACCAGGCCTTCGATACCGGGCTCGAGTTCCACGAACGCGCCGTAGTCGGCAATGTTGGTGATCTTGCCGAACATGCGGGTGCCCTGCGGGTAGCGGCGGTTCACGCCCATCCACGGGTCGTCGCCCATTTGCTTGAGGCCCAGGGACACGCGGTTCTTTTCGGTGTCGAACTTGAGGATCTTGGCGGTGATTTCCTGGCCGGCCTGAACGACTTCGCTCGGGTGGCGCACACGGCGCCAGGCCATGTCGGTGATGTGCAGCAGGCCGTCGATGCCGCCCAGGTCCACGAACGCACCGTATTCGGTGATGTTCTTGACCACGCCGCGCACAACGGAGCCTTCCTTCAGGGTTTCCATCAGCTTGGCGCGCTCTTCGCCCATGGAGGCTTCCACCACGGCGCGGCGGCTCAGCACCACGTTGTTGCGCTTGCGGTCCAGCTTGATGACCTTGAATTCCAGGGTCTTGTTTTCGTAGGGGGTCAGGTCCTTGATGGGACGCGTGTCGATCAGCGAACCGGGCAGGAAGGCGCGGATGCCATTGACCAGCACGGTCAGGCCGCCCTTGACCTTGCCGCTGGTGGTGCCGGTGACGAATTCGCCGGATTCCAGGGCCTTTTCCAGGCTCATCCACGAGGCCAGGCGCTTGGCCTTGTCGCGCGACAGGATGGTGTCGCCGTAGCCGTTTTCGATGGCGTCGATGGCCACCGACACGAAGTCGCCTACCTGGACTTCGATTTCGCCCTTGTCGTTCTTGAACTCTTCGATCGGCACATAGGCCTCGGACTTGAGTCCGGCATTGACCACAACAAAGCTGTGCTCGATGCGCACGACTTCGGCGGTAATGACCTCACCGGCGCGCATTTCCTGGCGCTGCAGCGATTCTTCAAAAAGGGCGGCAAAAGATTCAGACATTAAAGGTTCCTTGGCGCATCACACAGGTTTCCAGACGCAAAAGCAAAATCGCTTCAGGGCGGCTGTTTTTAAGACTGAGGACGGCAGTTTTTGCGGACGGGTCCGCGGGTTACGTTGATGAACCGCACCGCCTGGGGCGCTGACGCGCGAGAGGGGCGGTGCGGGCCAACAGCTGCTCAGGATGACCTGAACGGCTGCTTGTCTTGCCACCATTCCAGCACCTGGCCCACCGATTCTTCAATCGTCTGGTCAGAGTTGTCGAGCAGCAAGGCATCTGCGGCAGGCTTCAAAGGGGCGACGCTGCGGGACGAGTCCCGGGTGTCGCGCGCCTCCAGATCCTGGCGAAGACTGTCGAGTGTAGTTGAAAAACCCTTTGAAATCAACTGCTTATGCCTGCGTTCGGCCCTGCGGGCGGCGCTGGCCGTCAGGTACACCTTGAGCGCGGCTGCGGGGAAGATCACCGTACCCATGTCACGGCCGTCAGCTACCAGGCCTGGCAGCTGGCGAAATGAATGCTGCAGCGCCAGCAGGGCCGTGCGCACCATAGGCAGGGCGGACACGCGCGAGGCATTCATGCCGGCTGCTTCGGTGCGGATGTCGTCAGTCACGTCCTTGCCGTCCAGAAGCACATGTGAGCCGGTAAAGCGCACTGGCAGTCGCGCCGCCAGATCGGCAAGGGCGGCTTCATGTGCTGCATCCAATGTCAGGTCGGCCTGTTGTGCGGCCAGGGCTGTCACGCGGTACAAGGCACCTGAATCCAGGTAGTGGTAGCCCAGTTGCTGGGCCACGGATGCGGCCAGGGTGCCTTTGCCCGATGCTGTGGGGCCGTCCACACAGATGACCGGTACCTGGCCGTCGCGCGGTGTGACCACGCCAAACAAGGCCTCAAAGTAGTCCGGAAAGGTCTTGGCCACGCACTTGGGATCTTCAATGCGCACCGGCACACCGTCAGCATTGAACGCCGCGAGCGAAAAGCACATGGCGACCCGGTGGTCGTCGTAGGTGTGGATACTGGCTGCGCGCCACTGCGCAGGGGGCTGCACACGCAGCCAGTCTGGGCCCTCGGTGACGGTGGCGCCCAGCTTGGCGCATTCGGTGGCCATGGCGGCGATGCGGTCGGTTTCCTTGACGCGCCAGCTGGCAATGTTGCGCAGCACAGTCGGGCCGTCGGCAAACAGGCCCATCACAGCCAGCGTCATGGCGGCGTCCGGGATGTGGTTGCAGTCCAGGTCTATGGCCTTGAGCGGCCAGGCGCCACGCGATATTTCCAGCCAGTTGGGGCCGCTGGTTACCTGGGCGCCCATGGCCTGGGCGGCCTCGATGAACCGGATGTCGCCTTGTATCGAACCTGCGCCCACCCCCTGCACTCGCACGCAGCCGTGGCTGGCCGCCAACGCACCCAGCGCGATGAAGTAGCTGGCCGACGACGCATCGGCTTCCACATGGATGTCACCCGGCGTGCGGTACGCGCTGCCTGCCGGGATGGTGAAGCGTTCCCAGCCATCGCGCTGAACGGCAATGCCAAAGCGCGCCAGCAGGTTGAGGGTAATTTCAATGTACGGCCGCGAAATCAGTTCACCGACAACCTCGATCACCACATCGTGCTGCGCCACCAGCGGCAGCGCCAGCAACAAGGCGGTGAGGAACTGGCTGGACACGTCGCCGCGCACCCGGATAGGTGCTTCCAGCTTCAACGCAGGGCGGCCGACGCGCAGGGGCGGAAAGCCTTCATTGCCCAAATACCCGATATCGCAGCCCAGCTGGCGCAGCGCATCCACCAGGTCGCCAATGGGGCGCTCATGCATGCGTGGCACGCCGCTCAATTCAAAGTCGCCACCGAGCACCGCCAGCGCAGCCGTCAGCGGCCGCATGGCCGTGCCCGCATTGCCCATGAAGAGTTTTGCAGGCGCCGCCGGCGCCTGCCCGCCCAGGCCGGTGATGCGCACCACGGCGCCGTCATGGGCCACGCCGCAGCCCAGCTGGCGCAGCGCGTCCAGCATGACGCGCGTGTCGTCGGAATCCAGCAGGTCGTGTACGGTGGTGGTGCCCTGGCACAGGGCCGCCAGCAGCAGCACGCGGTTGGAGATGCTCTTGGAGCCGGGCAGCGTGACCGTGCCTCCCGCGCTGGCCAGAGGGGGAATGTCCAGAAACGCAGTGGCGAACATTACTTTTTGGGGTTGGCGCCCATGCGCCAGTGGGCCCGGGTCGTGCTGGCCTGATTGATGACATTTTCAAGCGCGTCGGTATTGCCGCTTTGGATCATGCGCTCCATGGCCTGCAGCGTGTCCTGGAAGATTCTGGACTGCGACAGCAGTTCTTCGCGGTTGGCCAGCAGGATATCGCGCCAGACCTTGGGGTCGCTGGCCGCAATACGGGTGAAATCGCGAAAGCCAGGGCCCGCAAGCGACAGGAAGTCCTTGCCATGCGGCTGGCCCGAAATGCCGTTGATCAGCGCAAAGGCGATCAGGTGGGGCAGGTGGCTGACCGACGCAAAGGCCGCGTCGTGTGATTCAGGCGACATCTGTATGACCTTGCAGCCCAGGGCTGTCCACAAGTCGACAGCCTGCTTGAGTTTGGCCGTCATGGTGCGTTCAATGGGCGTGAGGATGACCTGCTTGCCGACATACAAATCGGGGTCGGCATGGTCCACGCCAGAAACTTCCTTGCCTGTCACGGGATGGGCCGGCACGAAGGTCGCCACATGCACGCCCAGCACCCGGCGCGCGGCATCCACCACGTCACGCTTGGTCGAACCTACGTCCATGATCAGTGTGTTGGCCGTGACCAGATGCTTGATGGCCTTGAGCGTTGCCTCTGTCGCCGATACCGGCACAGCCAGCAACACGATGTCGGCTCCCGACACGGCCAGCAACGCCGAAGGGGCTTCCACGTCGATCACGCCCATCTGGCGGGCGCGCTCGGTGGTGGACGGCGACTTGCTGTAGCCGACCACGCGCTTGACCAGACCGGCCCGTTTCATGGCCAGCGCAAACGAACCTCCCATGAGGCCGCAACCGATCAGTCCTAGTTGTTCAAACATCAAGACTCCCGACGGGCCGTCCCTGGGGAGGCTTGCGCCCCCTCGGGGGGCAGTGAACGTAAGTGAACGTGGGGGCTCATTTATTCGCCTATGGGGTAGGTGCCCAGCACCTTGTAAAACGCGCAGAGACTTTGCAGGTCCGCAAGCGCTGCCGCCACATGCGGCTGCGACGGGTGACCCTGCACGTCAATATAAAAATAGTATTCCCACTGGCCTGAGCGGGCGGGCCGCGATTCAAACCGGGTCATGGACACGCCGTGTTTTTTCAGGGGTACCAGGATGTCATGCACGGCGCCAGGCCTGTTGGGAACGGACACCACCAGGCTCACGCAGTCCTTGCCGGACGCCTGGGGCGCGGCAAGAGTCTGCGGCAGGCACACCACGGCGAAGCGGGTGCGGTTGAAGGCGTCGTCCTGGATGGCGTGCGCGACTGTGTGCAAGCCAAACTCACTGCCCGCGCGCTCGCCGGCAATACCAGCCCAAGCCGGGTTGCCCGCTGCCAGCCGCGCACCTTCGGCGTTGCTGGAGACAGCGCGCCGCTCCACGTTGGGCAGGTGCTTGGCCAGCCAGCCCTGGCACTGCGCCAAGGCCTGGGGGTGGGCCAGTACGACCTCAATGCCTTCCAGCGAATCAGAGGTGCGCAGCAGGTGGTGTCGCACCAGCAGGCTGATCTCGCCCACGATATGCAGGGGGGACTGCAGCAGCAAATCGAGCGAACGCGTGACGACGCCTTCGGTGTTGTTTTCAACGGGTACCACGCCAAAGTCGGCAGTGCCCGCAGTGGCCGCGTGGAACACTTCGTCAAAATTCACGCAGGGCACATGCTGGATGCTGGACCCAAAGAATTGCATTGCCGCTTGCTCGCTGAAGGTGCCTTTGGGCCCCAGGTAGGCCACACGCTGAGGCGCCTCCAGCGCGCGACAGGCCGACATGATTTCACGCCAGATCGTGGCTACGTTCTCGGCTTTGAGCGGGCCGCCGTTGGCTGTTTGCAGGCCATTGATGACCTGGGCTTCGCGTTCGGGGCGGAACACCGGCGAGCCCTCGACGCGCTTGATTTCGCCCACTTCATTGGCCAGTGCCGCCCTGCGATTGAGCAGGGCGAGCAGTTCGCCGTCTACGGCATCGATCTGGATGCGGAGGTCCGCAAGGGTTTTGGGCATGTCGGCGAATGTCTCAGATTTGCTTTTGTTCAAATTCTCGCATGTAGTCCACCAGCGCCTGCACGCCTGCCAGCGGCATGGCGTTGTAGATGCTGGCGCGCATGCCCCCCACCGACTTGTGACCCTTGAGCTGCAACAGGCCGCGCTCCCGCGCACCGGTCAGGAAGGCGTCGTTGCGCGACTCGTCGCGAAGGTAGAACGGCACGTTCATGCGGGAGCGGCAATTGGCGGCTACCTTGTTCAGGTACAGCTGCGAATCGTCGATATAGCCGTACAGCAACTGCGCCTTCTCGATGTTGCGCCGCTCCATCTCGGCCACGCCACCCTGGCGCAGCAGCCACTGGAAGGTGAGCCCCGCAATGTAAATGCCCCAGGTGGGCGGGGTGTTGTACATCGACTGGTTGTCCGCCACCACCTTGTAGTCAAACGCACTCGGACAGATCGGCAGGGCATGGCCCAGCAGGTCTTCGCGCACAACCACCAGCGTCAGGCCGGCAGGGCCCAGGTTCTTTTGCGCGCCGCCAAACGCCAGGCCCACGCGCGTCCAGTCCACAGGGCGGGACGCCACATGCGACGAAAAGTCGATTACCAGCGGTGCATCGCTGCCCAGGGCCTTCAGGTCCGGCAAGGTATGAAATTCAACGCCATGAATGGTTTCGTTGGTGCACACATGCACATAGCTGGAGCCGATGCCCAGCTGCCAGCTTGCCGGGTCGGGCAGGGTGGTGTGGTTGTCGGCCTCGTTGCTGGCAGCGGTGTTGACCTGGCTGCAGTACTTGGCCGCTTCCTTGCGCGATTTCTGGCTCCAGCTGCCGGTCACCACGATGTCTACCGCCGCAGCGCGTGACAGATTCATGGGCACGATGGCGTTCTCGCCCAGGCCGCCGCCCTGCATGAACAGGATGCGGAAGTTGGCGGGCACCGCCAGCAACTCGCGCAGGCTGGCTTCGGCCTGCTCGTAGATCGAGATGAACTCCTTGCCGCGGTGGCTCATCTCCATCACGCTCATGCCGCTGCCGTGCCAGTCGAGCATTTCGGCTGCGGCCTGCTGCAACACTTCGGGTGGGATGGCGGCAGGGCCCGCGGAGAAGTTGTAAGGACGATCCATGGCGTAATTCACCCAGGCGGACAATGACAGAAGCTTGGCCCGGCCCGCGCGTTCAGGTGCGTGGGCCGGGTTTAGAGGAGCAGGGGTCAGCTTTCGGACGGCGCGTCGGCGGCGTCGGGCTCATCCCCGTCAGCCACTGCGGCGTCGTTTTCAACGATGCGCTGCAGGCCGCTCAGTTTGGAGCCTTCGTCCAGGCCGATCAGCGTCACGCCTTGCGTGGCGCGGCCCAGCTCGCGGATCTCGCTCACGCGGGTGCGCACCAGCACGCCCTTGTCGGTGATCAGCATGATCTCGTCGTCGGTGTGAACCAGCGTGGCCGCCACAACCTTGCCGTTGCGCTCGCTTTGCTGGATGGCGATCATGCCCTTGGTGCCGCGGCCGTGGCGGGTGTATTCGCCAATCGGGGTGCGCTTGCCGTAACCGTTGACGGTTGCGGTCAGCACGCTTTGCGCTTCGTCTTCGGCTACCAGCATGGCGATCACGCTCTGGCCCGGGTCCAGCGCCATGCCGCGCACGCCGCGGGCGGCACGGCCCAGGGGGCGCACATCGTCTTCGTCAAAGCGCACGGCCTTGCCGCCGTCAGAGAACAGCATGACATCGTGCTTGCCGTCGGTCAGTGCGGCGCCGATCAGGTAGTCGCCGTCGTCCAGGTTGACAGCGATGATGCCGCCCTTGCGCGGGTTGTTGAATTCGTCCAGCGCGGTCTTCTTGACCGTGCCCATGCTGGTGGCCATGAACACGTAGTGGTCGGCGGGGAAGGTGCGGTTTTCGCCGGTCAGCGGCAGCACCACGTTGATCTTCTCGCCGTCTTGCAGCGGGAACATGTTGACGATGGGCCGGCCACGCGAGCCGCGCGAGCCCGCCGGGACTTCCCAGACCTTGAGCCAGTACATCCGGCCGCGGTTGGAAAAGCACAGGATCCAGTCATGCGTGTTGGCGATGAAAAGCTGGTCGACCCAGTCGTCATCCTTGGTGGCCGTGGCCTGCTTGCCGCGGCCACCGCGCTTTTGTGCCCGGTATTCGGACAGAGGCTGGCTCTTGATATAGCCGGAGTGGGACAGCGTCACCACCATGTCGGTCGGCGTGATCAGGTCTTCAGTCGCCAGGTCTTGCGCGTTGTGTTCCACGATGCTGCGGCGAGCGCCCAGCTTGGTCTGGCCGAACTCCTGCTTCAGTGCGGTCAGCTCTTCGCTGATGATGGTGGATACGCGCGCCGGCTTGGCCAGGATGTCCAGGAGGTCATCGATCTCGGCCATCACGTCCTTGTACTCGGCCACGATCTTGTCCTGCTCCAGGCCGGTCAGGCGCTGCAGGCGCATCTGCAGGATTTCCTGGGCCTGTGTGTCCGACAGGCGATACAGGCCGTCGTTGCCCATGCCGAACTCCTTTTCCAGGCTCTCGGGGCGGTAATCGTCGGCATTCACGATGCCCCCATCGGCGCGCGCGCGGGTGAGCATTTCGCGCACCAGCTTGCTGTCCCAGGGGCGGGTCATCAGTTCAGCCTTGGCCACCGGCGGGGTGGGCGACTCACGGATGATGCGGATGAACTCGTCAATGTTGGCCAGCGCCACCGCCAGGCCTTCGAGCACATGGCCGCGCTCGCGCGCCTTGCGCAATGCAAAGACCGTGCGGCGCGTCACCACTTCGCGGCGGTGCTGCAGGAAAACCTCGATCAGAACCTTCAGGTTACACAGGCGGGGTTGGCCGTCGATCAGCGCCACCATGTTAATGCCAAAGGTGTCCTGCAGCTGGGTCTGCTTGTACAGGTTGTTCAGTACGACCTCGGGCACTTCGCCGCGCTTGAGCTCGATCACCAGGCGCATGCCGGATTTGTCGGACTCGTCCTGGATGTGGCTGATGCCCTCAATCTTCTTTTCGTGAACCAGTTCGGCCATGCGCTCTTGCAGGGTCTTCTTGTTGACCTGGTAGGGCAGCTCGTCCACGATGATGGCCTGGCGCTGGCCGCGGTCGATGTCCTCAAAGTGGCACTTGGCGCGCATCACCACGCGGCCACGTCCCGTGCGGTAGCCGTCCTTGACGCCATTGATGCCGTAGATGATGCCGGCAGTGGGGAAGTCGGGCGCCGGGATGATCTCCATCAGCTCGTCAATCGACGCTTCGGGGTTGCGCAGCAGGTGCAGGCAGCCGTCCACCACTTCGTTCAGGTTGTGCGGCGGGATGTTGGTGGCCATGCCCACCGCAATGCCGCCCGAGCCATTGACCAGCAGGTTGGGCAGCTTGCTGGGCAGGACCTTGGGCTCTTTCTCGCTGCCGTCGTAGTTGCCCTGGAAATCGACGGTTTCCTTGTCGATGTCGGCAATCATTTCGTGCGCGATCTTGGACAGGCGGATTTCGGTGTAACGCATCGCCGCTGCGTTGTCGCCATCCACCGAACCGAAGTTGCCCTGGCCGTCGACCAGCATGTGGCGCATGGAAAAATCCTGCGCCAGCCGAACGATGGTGTCGTACACCGACTGGTCACCGTGCGGGTGGTATTTACCAATCACATCGCCGACGATACGGGCCGACTTTTTGTAAGGCCGGTTCCAGTCGTTGTTGAGCTCGTGCATGGCATACAGCACGCGCCGGTGTACGGGCTTCAAGCCATCGCGCGCATCAGGCAGTGCGCGCCCCACGATCACGCTCATCGCGTAATCGAGGTAGCTGCGCCGCATCTCCTCTTCAAGACTGATGGGCAGGGTTTCTTTGGCGAACTGGGTCATGAGGAGGGCTGTGCGGCGGGTAAGGGGACGATTTTACGGCCAAGCGCATGTCGCTAACCCGCAACACAACGGCCCGATGCGGTTTTGTCCTACGTATGCCTGAGGCAATAACCGTTGCGGCCAAGGGGACGTGTGGCACAATCAGCCAACGCTTTCGGTGATGGTCACCGTAATCGTCTATTAAACGCAGCGCGGCTGCGGCTTTTTCCCCAAGAGGAGAACCATGAAGAAACTGAACAAAGTGGCGATGTTGTTTGCCTCCGCTGCGCTCGCAACCGCCGCTGGCGCCCAGACGATCGATAACTGGCGCAATGGCACTTCCGAACTCGTTTGGAAGAACGGCACCAATGAACTGTGCTGGCGCAATGCCAACTGGACCCCCGCTACGGCTGCTGCCGGCTGCGATGGTGCCATTGTTGCTGCTCCCGCCCCGGCTCCGGCTCCGGCGCCTGCTGCTGCTCCGGCACCCGCCGCCGCTGCTCCTGCCGCTCCCGCTGCTCGCCCCCCGGCACCCGCACCCGCTCCCCAGCCGCCCGCCGCCACCAAGGTGACGTACGCCGCTGACGCGTTCTTTGACTTCGACAAGTCTGTCCTCAAGCCCGAAGGCAAGGCCAAGCTCGACGACCTGACCGGCAAGGTCAAGGACATCAACCTGGAAGTGATCATCGCTGTCGGCCACACCGACTCCGTTGGTTCTGATGCCTACAACCAGAAGCTGTCGGTCGCCCGCGCTGAGTCCGTCAAGGCCTACCTCGTGTCCAAGGGCATCGAGAAAAACCGCGTGTACACCGAAGGCAAGGGCGAGAAGCAGCCTGTGGCTGACAACAAGACCGCCGAAGGCCGCGCCAAGAACCGTCGCGTGGAAATCGAAGTGGTCGGCACCCGCGCCAACAAGTAATCCGCAAGGATTGCCCAGAAAAGCCCCGGCAACGGGGCTTTTTTCATGGGCGAAGCAAAATACACCCATGAGCAATTCTGTAAACGCCGATCCGGCGGAGCTGGCTAAATTCTCCGACCTGGCCCACCGCTGGTGGGACCCCAACAGTGAGTTCCGGCCGCTGCACCAGATCAACCCGCTGCGGCTGGAGTGGATCAACGGCATGGCGCCCCTGGCCGGCAAGCAGGTGCTGGACGTGGGTTGTGGCGGCGGCATCCTGGCTGACGCCATGGCGCGTAAAGGTGCCGAAGTAACCGGCATTGACCTGGCCACCAAGGCGCTGAAGGTCGCCCAGCTGCACGCCCTGGAAGCACAAACTCCCCGTGTGCAGTACCGCGAGATCAGCGCTGAAGAGCTCGCGGCCCAGTCGCCCGGCCAGTTTGATGTGGTGACCTGCATGGAGATGCTGGAACATGTGCCCGACCCCTCGTCGGTCGTGCGGGCCTGCGCTACCTTGGTCAAACCGGGGGGCTGGGTGTTCTTTTCCACCATCAACCGCAACCCCAAGTCATTCCTGTTTGCCATCGTCGGCGCCGAATACGTGCTCAACATGTTGCCGCGCGGCACGCACGAATACGCCAAACTGATTCGCCCCAGTGAACTCGCGGGCTACTGCCGACAGGCCGGTCTGGACCTGCAGGCAACGCGTGGCATGGAATACAACCCGCTGACCCGTCGCTACTGGCTGTCTGCTGACACCAGTGTGAACTACCTGCACGCAACACGAAAACCATGAAGTTTGCGGACATTGAGGCAGTCCTTTTTGACCTGGACGGCACCTTGATTGACAGCGCGCCTGATCTGGGTGCTGCGGCCGACAAGATGCGCACTGACCGGGGGCTGGCATCGCTTGCCGCCGATCTGTACCGGCCCATGGCAGGTGCCGGTGCACGCGGCATGCTCGGCGTGGCATTCGGCATGACGCCGGATCACCCCGACTACAACGCCATGCGCGAAGAGTTCTTTGCGAACTACGAGCGCCGTATGACCGAGCTGACCTATGTGTTTGATGGTGTGACCGAGCTCATCGCCCAGTTGCACCAGCGCGGACTGCCCTGGGGTGTGGTGACCAACAAGTCCATGCGCTTTGCAGGGCCCCTGACGCGCACCATGCCCCTGTTTGCCACGGCCGAAACCGTGGTGGGTGGCGACACCACACCCCATGCCAAACCGCATCCGGCACCCTTGCTGGAGGCCGCACGCCAGCTGGGTGTGGCGCCGCAGAAGTGCGTGTATGTGGGTGACGACGAGCGTGATGTGGTGGCCGGCCTGGCTGCCGGCATGGGAACGGTGGCCGCTGCCTATGGCTACCTGGGTCACAACGCTGACACCGGCAAATGGGGGGCACACGCGCACATTCAGTCGCCGCTGGAGCTTCTTTTGCTCTTGCAATAGGCCGCAAGCGCCTAAAATAGAAAACTTGGGGCTGCACTGGTTTCGACGTGGGTTCGGACGCGTGGCAGGGCATGTCGAGCTGAATGCGCTCGTAAAACAGATTCAAACAAACTAACTGCAAACGACGAACGTTTCGCACTCGCCGCTTAATTGCCGGTGAGCTTTGCAACAGCAGGCCTCTGGGCTGGGCAAGGGGTCTTTAGCGCAAGTTAAGGGCTCCCGGCTGCAAAGATAATTTCAGGGGCTGGTCTTGCGCCGGGTAACTTGGTGCAGGACGAGAAAATAGGTTGCTGGCGTCCTGTTTAGCGTGCCGCTGCGCGATTCAGGAAGCGAGATCCAAATCAGACGGCTACACATGTAGAACTGTACGAAGAAGGCTTGCGGACGCGGGTTCAATTCCCGCCAGCTCCACCAAATTTCAAATGCTTGGCTGACCCCAAGCCGTCATGTAAGCTTTGACCGGGGGGTATTCACTGGTGCCCGGAGGAGAAAAGCCATGATTCAAGACCCAATGAGCCGGACGCTGAGGGCCCAATTCGCCTTGGCCGGTTGCCTCCTGGGGTGCCTGCCTGTGCATTCGCTTGCGGCTGAAGGCTTCAGATTGCGCCACCCTCCCGTCGGACTTTTCGGGCCGGAAATTGCCGGTCGCGTGGATACACCAGGTTTTTTTAGCTCGGCCTCACTGAGCCACGCCCGCATCGACGAAGTGGTGGGGAATTCCGGCGACACCTTGGCGCTGCCGGCGCGTGTCCTGCCGCTGCCCACCGGTGCGCCCACAGGTGGCGCGGTTCCCAACGGCAGCTATGCATTGCAGGTGCCTGCAGGGCGGGTCGACCTGGCGCAAACCCAGACGCAACTGAACCTGGTGGGCGGCCTCATCACGCGGCCAGACTATGCGGGCGGCAGCTTTGCACTACGTGTCAATGTGCCCTTCATCCGCCAAAGCCGCAGCTTTGCGGTTACCCAGCCGCCGGGTACCGTTGTGCCGGTGCCGTCTGCCCAGTTGCCGGCGCAGCTGCGCGGCGCCATCAATGCCGTAGCGGCGGCTGCCAACGCCCAGGTGCAGTCGACACTGGCGGCAAGCGCCGCCACGCAAAACACCGACGTTTCGGGCCTGGGCGACGTCGAGTTGTCCGCTGCCTGGGTGCGCCGGATCGAGCGCCTGCGCGTGGCTGCCAACCTGAACCTGCATCTGCCCACGGGCAAATATGACCGCGCACGCGGCCCCAACCCCGGGTTCGGCGATTTCTACACACTGCAGCCCGGCGTGGCAATGACTTATACACTGGGTGAGGGCTCTGACAGCCCGCAGTGGGCGCAAGGCGTTTCACTGGCGGGCCGTGCGTCCTACGGGGTCAACTCCACCAACCGCGATACCGATTACCGGACCGGCAATTTCATTGCCCTGGAGGGCGCGGCCGTGAAGGTCATGGGCCCCTGGGCGGTGGGCGCCAACCTTCTCAGCGTGCAGCAGGTCACCGATGACCGGGCGGCGGGTGTGCTGGTGGCTGATTCGCGCTACCGGACCCATGCCGCAGGGCCGTTCGTGGCCTACAAGGTCCCGGGCCGCGACCTGGCCTTCAACATGCAACTGAGCCAGAGCTTTGGTGGACGCAATGCGCTGGTGGCGCGCACCTTGCAGCTCAGGCTGGTGGGGGCGTGGCAGTAGCCAGGTATGCGACTTGAAGATCTGTTGTATTCGCAGGGTTTTGGCACGCGCCGGGTCTGCGCCGGCCTGATCCAGCAGGGACTTGTCACCGTAGCAGGGGTGGCCTGCACCGACGCAGGTCTTGACGTGCTACCCCAGGGCCTGCACTTCACGGTGCAAGGCAAGGCCTGGGAATACCAAGAGCCGGCCTACGTCATGCTGCACAAGCCCGCAGGCACCGAGTGCTCGCAAAAGCCCTCAACCTGGCCCAGCATCTACACGCTGTTGCCTGCACCGCTGCGCCAGCGTCCGCAAAAGGGGCCGGTGCAGGGTGTGCAGGCCGTGGGCCGGCTGGACCAGGACACGACAGGCCTGCTGCTGTTGACGGACGACGGCAAGTTCATCCACCGCATGAGTTCCCCGCGTCATCACGTGCCCAAGGTCTATGAAGTGACGGTCAAGCACCCGCTGGACGAGCGCCAGGTGCAGCGCCTGCTGCAGGGCGTGGTGCTGGACGACGACCCCAAGCCCGTGGCCGCAGCAGCCTGCGAGGCCGTGTCGGAGCTTCACCTGCGCCTGACGCTGACCGAGGGCAAATACCATCAGGTCAAGCGCATGGTGGCGGCCGTAGGCAACCGGGTAGAGGGCCTGCACCGCTCCCGCATTGGCGGCCTGGCGTTACCTGCCGACCTGGCGCCTGGTCAGTGGCGCTGGCTGGCGGCTGCCGATCTGGCGGCCATCAAGTCCTGAGGCCATTCACAAACTGCGCGATCAGGTCGGTCACCTGCGCGGGCTGGTCGCGGTGCGGTGAATGTCCGCACTGCGCAATGGCCTGCAGTTGCAGTGGCCCCAGCGTCGGTGCGATCTCTTCAATCTGGCGCATCGTGCCGTACGCATCGTCAACGCCCTGAATCGCAAGAACCGGCGCGGTGATGCGACGGCAGTCGCCCCGGATGTCAAAGGACCGGAAGGCGGGGCTGAGCCAGGCGTCGTTCCACTGCCAGAACGCCACGTCCACATCAGCGTGATAGCGCGCCAGCCGCTTGCGCAAATCACCCGATTCAAACGCGACCCGTGCCTGTTCAATGGACTGGATCGAAATGTCCTCGACCATCACGTGCGGCGCCATGACGATGCAGGCCTGCACCGGGTAACGGCTGGCATGCAGCAAGGCGATGCTTGCACCGTCGGAATGAGCCACCAGCACTGGCGGCTGCGACACACCCAGCGCGTCCATTAGCGCGGGCAAGACGTCCCAGGCTTCACGGTGCATGTAGTCGGGCTTCAGGCGCCCGGCGCCGCGGACATCGGGCACCGGGTCTGACTGGCCGTAACCCTGGCGTGAATAAACGATGCCGCTGCGGTCCGTGGCGGCGCACAGCGCTTCAGGCCAGGACCCTTCACGGCCTTGCCACATGGCCACCGATCCCAGGCCCTCGTGCAGGAAAACGAGGGGCGACGCGGTCGTGTGGGCGGCGCTTTCAATGCGCTGGACTTCCAGGCGAACGCCCTTGATGTCGATCAATTCCATGGGCGCGATGTTACGCGTTGCCCTCCAGAGGGCTTCAGAGGGGCGGCTACACTTGCGGGTTAGTTCCTGAACTGGTTTGTCCGTGAAATTTTCCCCCCGTCTGGCCGCGTTTGTTGCGGTTGTGCTGTCTGCCTCCTGCCTGCATGCCACCCCGCAGACGCCCCCGATTTTTGTATTGAATTCGCTGGACGCCAGCGTCAGCATCATTGATGCGGTCACCTGGAAGGAAACCCGTCGCATTTCGACGGGCAAGGAACCGCACCACCTGTACCTCACGCCTGACGAGAAGTCGGTCATCATTGCCAACGCGCTGGGCGATTCGCTGACCTTCATCGACCCGCGCACAGCTGAAGTCCAGCGTACCGTGCGCGGCATCCTGGACCCTTATCACCTGCGCTTTTCGCCAGACATGAAATGGTTTGTCACGGCCGCCAACCGGCTGAACCATGTGGACATCTACCGCTGGGATGGCAAGGACATGGTGCTGGCCAAACGCATGTCCACCGCCAAGACGCCCAGCCACCTGTGGATCGACAGCAAGAGCGCAACCCTTTATGCGTCCATGCAGGACAGCGACGAACTCGTCTCCATCGACCTGGCCACCCAGACCCAGAAATGGCGCATCAGGACCGGGCCCATGCCCGCGGACGTGTACGGCACACCCGACGACCGGCATGTGCTGGTGGGCCTGACCGGCAGCGACAGCGTGGAAGTGTTTGATGTGAGCGGCAAGGAACCCAAATCCGTGCGCAAGATCAAGACCGGAGACGGCGCGCATGCGTTTCGTGCTGCAGGCGACCGCCGCCATGTTTACGTGAGCAACCGTGTGGCCAACACCATCAGCAAGATCGACATGCAGACCTTTGAAGTCACCGGCAGTTTTGCCGCCCCGGGCGGGCCCGACTGCATGGACATCATGGGCGGGGGCAAGCTGCTGCTGGTCACGTCACGCTGGGCGCGCAAGCTCACAGTCATCGACACCGAGCAAAAAAAGGTTGTGCGCCAGGTCAATGTCGGAAAATCGCCGCATGGTGTCTGGACGCTTGATCACGTACCGCGCTGAGCTGGCATGGCGGCTGGCCGCCGCTGCCCTGGCTTTGTGCGCTGCGGGCGCCGGCCACGCACAGCCCCAGGCTTGCGCCAAGCCGCTGTACCTCACCTTTGACACAGGCCACATGGACGTGGCGCCCCTGATCGCCGACGTGCTGCGCCGCCAGCAGGTGCGCGTGACCTTTTTTGGCGCCCATGAGCGCACGAAAACCGGTGACGGCAGCCTGGGCGACCATTGGGCACCCTGGTGGAAGGCGCGCGGCGCCGAAGGCCATGAATTCGCATCGCACACCTGGGACCATGTGTACTGGCGCGCCGACCTGCCCGGTGAGCCACCGCGTTTTCGGGTTCGCGCTTCAGCCGGCGACCAGGCTGGTCGCGATTTTGAATGGAGCGCGGCGCAGTACTGTGCGCAGATCACCCGGGCCGGGCAGCGCCTGCAGGACATCACAGGCAAAAAGCCGCTGCCGCTGTTTCGTGCGCCTGGCGGCAAGACGTCGGCCCGCTTCCTGGCCGCCACGCGCACCTGCGGCTATGAGCACGTGGGCTGGGCCGGCGCAGGCTTTCTGGGGGACGAGCTGCCCAGCGAGCGCTTCAGCAACGACGCCTTGCGCGACAAGGCCTTGCGCGACATCAAGAGTGGCGACATCCTGATGGCCCACCTGGGTATCTGGTCGCGCAAGGACCCCTGGGCGCCCGCTGTGCTGGAGCCGCTGATCACGGGCCTGAAGGCGAGGGGCTTCTGTTTTGAAACGCTGCGTGAGCATCCGGGCTACAAGGCCTGGATCGCCGCGCGCGGATAGGCACGCATGGACTGGCTGGACACCGTTTTTTCCGCTGCGCAGCAATGGCTGTTTGAAAGCGCAGTGCAGCCGCTGATGTTCGCGTTGGGCCTGGGCCATCTGCTCGAAGACGGCTATGCCGCGACGGGCTGGCTGCTGGTGGGGATCGTCCAGATTGCGCTGATGCTGGCGGTGATAGCCCCGCTGCAGCGCTGGCGCCCGGTGGAGCCTGTCACGGACCGCCGTGCCATCCGCACCGACATCCTGTACACGCTGATCCACCGCCTGGGCGTGTTTCGCCTGGTGCTGTTCTTCACACTGGAGCCGGTGTTTGACGAACTGTTTGGCGCGCTGCGCGTGGCGGGCGTGCCCACACTGCACCTGGACGCGCTGTGGCCCGGTGTCACCGACATTGCGCTGGTCAGCTTTGCCGTCTACCTGATCGTGTTTGACTTTGCCGACTACTGGATCCACCGGGGCCAGCACGGCTTCAACTGGTGGTGGAGCCTGCACTCGCTGCACCACTCGCAGCGCCAGATGACGATGTGGAGCGACAACCGCAACCACCTGCTGGACGACGTGCTGCGAGACACCTTGCTGGTGCTTCTGGCGCAGGCCATTGGCGTGCCGCCGGGGCAGTTTGTGGCGGTGGTGGCGTTCACGCAGCTGAGCGAAAGCTTCCAGCACGCCAACCTGCGCCTGTGGTTTGGTCCCGTGGGCGAACGGCTGTGGATCAGCCCGCGCTTTCACCGCCTGCACCACAGCGTGGGCATCGGGCACGAAACGGCCGGCCGCGGCACGCTGGGGGGGTACAACTTTGGCGTGCTGCTGCCGTGGTGGGACATGCTGTTTCGCACCGTCAACTTCGAGCAGCGCTACGACCCCACGGGCGTGCGCGACCAGGTCGAAGACGGGCGCGACTACGGCCAGGGCTTCTGGTCGCAGCAGTGGCTCGGTGTGAAACGCCTGGTGGGCCGGGCCTGAGGCGGCGCCATGGCGCTATCCTTGCCACCATGAGCCTGCTTCTTGACTCCTTCTGGCGCGCCGCGGCGTACTGCGTGCACCCGCGCGTGATCGCGCTGTCGTTCCTGCCGCTGGTGCTGATGGTGGCGCTGTCGCTGGGCCTGGGTTACCTGTACTGGCAGCCTGCGATTGACGGTGTGCGCGCCGTGCTTGAGTCGTCAGACCTGTTCAGCAGCTTTGCGACATGGTTGCAGGGGATGGGGCTGGGCAACCTGCTGGCGGTCCTGGCGCCGCTGATTGTGATCTTTGCCGTCACGCCCGTCATCGTGCTGCTGTCACTGGTGGTGGTGGCCGTTGCCATGACGCCGTCCCTGGTGTCTATGGTGGCCGAGCGCCGATTCGCAACGCTTCAGCGCAAGAAGGGCGGCTCGCTGCTGTTGAGCGTGTTCTGGTCGCTGGGCTCCACGCTGCTGGCCGCTGTGGCCCTGGTGGTGTCCATGCCGCTGTGGCTGGTGCCGCCGCTGATCCTGGTGCTGCCACCCCTGATCTGGGGCTGGCTCACCTACCGCGTCATGACCTTTGACGCACTGGCCGACCACGCCAGCACCGAAGAACGCCGGGAAGTCATTCGCCGCCACAAGGCGTCGCTGCTGGGTATCGGCATCGTCACGGGTTACCTGGGTGCGGCGCCCAGCATCGTGTGGGCGTCGGGCGCGCTGTTTGCCGCAGCCTTCGTCATCCTGGTGCCGGTGGCCATCTGGATCTACACGCTGGTGTTTGCGTTCTCGTCGCTGTGGTTTTCGCATTACTGCCTGGCAGCGCTGGAAAAGCTGCGGGCGGAACAGGCTGCATCGCTGGCCGCCGCCACAGTCATCACACCTTCACCCGAACCGCTAGCATTGGCGGATGACACCGCAAAGCCAGAACTCCCACCCCCTGCCTGAAACCGTGGCAGGTACCTCAGCGGCCGACATCGGCCTCATCATCGTCGGCGACGAAATCCTGTCGGGCAAGCGCGCCGACAAGCACATGGGCAAGGTCATCGAGCTGCTGGCCGCACGCGGCCTGGCGCTGGCCTGGGCCGACTATGTGGGAGATTCACCCGGGCGCATCACGGCCACGCTCAAGCGCGCGTTTGACGGCGGTGGCCTGGTGTTTTCCACCGGCGGCATTGGCGCCACGCCTGACGACCACACGCGCCAGTGCGCAGCCAGGGCGCTGGGCGTGGGCCTGGAACTGCACCCCGGCGCCGAAGCCCTGATCCGTGAACGCATGCAGGACACCGCACGGGAGCAGGGCGTGCCCTACGAGCCCGACCGCGCCGACAACATCCACCGCCTGAACATGGGCGTATTCCCCGTCGGTGCCCGCCTCATTCCCAACCCTTACAACAAGATCGCCGGCTTCAGCGTGGGCCATGTGCACTTTGTTCCAGGCTTTCCCGTCATGGCCTGGCCCATGGTCGAATGGGTGCTGGACACGCAGTACAGCCACCTGTTCCGCCAGGCCGCCTGGACCGAAAAGTCTGTGATCGTGTTTGGCGCCATGGAGGCCGCCCTGACGCCCCTGATGGAAGACATCGAGCGAACGAACCCTGGCGTCAAGGTGTTCAGCCTGCCCAGCGTGGACCATCCTGAATACGGACGCCACATCGAGCTGGGGGTCAAAGGGGCACCGGCTGCGGTTGAGGTCGCTTACCCGGCCCTGTTGTCGGGCCTCTCGGGCTTTGGCGCCAAGCTTGGCCCTGAATTGGTGCGATGAACTTTACGCACCAAAAAAGTGCAATCCGCGAATGATTCATATTGGTGCGTCAGAGCAAATTTCCGTCCCGCCAGGCGGCAAAAGCCTGAACTCGGGGCACAATGCCCAGCGTTGCGAGCGCGCCGGATGCACCAGCTTTGGCACAAAAACTGCATTCTGCAATCGTCAATCTTTTTAACAACCATCCAACCCAGGAGAACCTGATGGCAAAGACCGTCGCAGACGTGATGAAGATGGTGAAGGAAAACGAGGTCAAGTTTGTTGACTTCCGCTTCACCGACACCCGTGGCAAGGAGCAGCACGTGACCGTGCCCGTGTCCGCCTTTGACGAAGACAAGTTCACGTCCGGCCATGCCTTCGACGGTTCGTCCATTGCCGGCTGGAAGGGCATTGAAGCCTCGGACATGCAGCTCATGCCCGACCCCAACACCGCCAACATCGACCCCTTCTTTGAAGAGTCCACGCTGTTCCTGCAGTGCGACGTGGTCGAACCCAGCGACGGCAAGGCCTATGACCGCGACCCGCGTTCCATTGCCCGCCGCGCAGAGGCTTACCTGAAGGCATCTGGCCTGGGCGACACGGCCTACTTCGGACCGGAACCCGAATTCTTCATCTTTGACGGCGTGCGCTGGAGCAACGAGCCCGGCAAGGTCGGCTTCGAGATCGAAGAATACGAAGCCCCCTGGAATTCCGGCAAGGTCCTGGAAGGCGGCAACCGCGGCCACCGCCCGACCGTCAAGGGCGGCTATTTCCCCGTGCCCCCGGTCGACAGCACGCAGGACATGCGCGCTGAAATGTCCCTGATCCTCGAATCGCTGGGCATCCCGGTTGAGGTGTTCCACCACGAAGTGGCGGGCGCCGGCCAGAACGAAATCGGCACGCGTTTCAGCACGCTGGTCGAGCGCGCCGACTGGACCCAGGTCCTGAAGTACGTGGTGTGGAACGTGGCCAATGCCTATGGCAAGACGGCGACCTTCATGCCCAAGCCCTACGCCGGCGACAACGGCTCGGGCATGCATGTGCACCAGTCGATCTGGAAGGACGGCAAGAACCTGTTCGCAGGCGACGGCTACGCCGGCCTGTCTGACTTTGCGCTGTTCTACATCGGCGGCATCATCAAGCACGCCCGTGCCCTGAACGCCATCACCAACCCCGGCACCAACAGCTACAAGCGCCTGGTTCCTGGCTTCGAAGCCCCGGTGAAGCTGGCCTACAGCGCGCGCAACCGCTCTGCGTCGATCCGCATCCCGTTCGTGGCCAACCCCAAGGGTCGCCGCATCGAGGCGCGCTTCCCCGATCCTTCGGCCAACCCTTACCTGGCCTTCTCGGCCCTGATGATGGCCGGCCTGGACGGTGTGGAAAACAAGATCCACCCGGGCGAAGCCGCCACCAAGGACCTGTACCACCTGCCGCCCGAAGAAGATGCGAAAGTGCCGACCGTGTGCCACAGCCTGGACCAGGCGCTGGAATACCTGGACAAGGGCCGCGGCTTCCTGACCAAGGGTGGCGTGTTCACAGACTCCATGCTGGACGCCTACATCGAGCTGAAGATGCAGGAAGTCACCCGCTTCCGCATGGCGCCCCACCCGGTGGAATACGACATGTACTATTCGCTGTAAATCCATACAGCTTATGGTTTCAAAAAGGACGGCGCGAGCCGTCCTTTTTCATTGGGGCAGCAACAGGGATATACCTGTGTATTTGGAAAATGCCCGCTATTGCCGCATACTGGCAGACCGTCCCTGCATTTCAGAGATGCGAGGAGAAAGCATGAAGTACCCTGTATTGATCCCGTTGCTTGCTATGTTTCTGGTAGCAAACAGCTTTGCCCAGACCCGCATCTTCCGCTGCGGCAACGAATACACCAACAACGCGTCTGAAGCACAGGCCCGTGGCTGCAAGGTCGTTGAAGGCGGCAACGTCACCGTGGTGGAGGGCACGCGCATTGCCACCACGCCGGCGGCACCCGTGCGCGTGGCCAATGCGCCCCAGGCCAGCCAGCGGGTGGACAACACCGAGCAGCGCGCGCGCGACAACGACGCCCGCGCCATTCTTGAATCCGAGTTGAAAAAGGCCGAGGCCCGCCGCGCCGACCTGCTCAAGGAATACAACAACGGCGAGCCCGAAAAGCAGGGGCCTGAGGCGCGCAACCACCAGAAATACCTGGACCGCGTGGCCGAACTCAAAGCCAACATCGCCCGCAATGACAGCGACATCGCCGGCATCCGCCGCGAATTGGGCCGCGCCGGTAACGCGACTGGTCCAAAATAGGCGGCTTGAAACCCGCCACCCGCCCCCCTATCACCCAGCGCTTCCAGTCGTTTGACCTGCTCGCCACATTGGTGGCGGTGGTTCAGAGCGACGGTGTCGTCCTGTTTGCCAACTCCGCCCTCGAAGACGCCCTGGGCACTTCGCGCCGCACCATCGAGGGCTCGCAGCTGCCAGACTGCTTTACCGAGCCACACATCCTGCAAAACGCGCTGGAAGGCGCGGGCAGCAACGAATTTGCCGCGCTGCGCTACGACGCCTGGCTCAAACGCCTGAACCACGACCCTCTGCCGGTCCATGTGATCGTGGCCCAGACCGAGCGGCCCGGCGAAATCATCGTGGAGCTGCTGCCGCTGGAACAGCAGGCCAAGCAGGACCGCGAGGAACGCCTGATCGACCAGGCCCAGGCCAACAAGGAGCTCATCCGCAATCTGGCGCATGAAATCAAGAACCCGTTGGGCGGCATTCGTGGCGCGGCGCAGCTGCTGCAGCTGGAAATCGACGCCAGCCTGACCGAATACACCCAGGTCATCATCCATGAGGCTGACCGCCTGCAGACGCTGGTGGACCGGCTGCTGGCGCCGCACCGTCGCCCCCACGTGGTGGGCGACGTGAACATCCACGAGGTCTGTGAACGCGTGCGCTCACTGATCCTGGCGGAGTTTCCGCGGGGGCTGAAGGTCTCGCGTGAATACGACATCTCCATCCCCGAATTTCGTGGCGACCGCGAACAACTCATTCAGGCCGTGTTGAACATCGCCCACAACGCCTGCCAGGCGTTGCACGAACGCATTGCGGCAGGCGATGCGCAACTGGTGTTTCGCTCGCGTATTGCCCGACAAGTGACATTCGGTAAGCAGCGCTACCGACTGGCATTGGAATTGCATGTCATCGACAACGGGCCCGGCGTGCCGGACTCGATCAAGGACCGTATCTTCTATCCGCTCGTGTCGGGGCGCGAGGGCGGTTCAGGGTTGGGGCTGACGTTGGCGCAAACCTTCGTGCAGCAACACCATGGCCTGATCGAGTGCGACAGCGTGCCGGGAAGAACGGATTTCAAGATCTTGATTCCGTTGCCATGAAGCAAACAAAGCGAAGTCTGACCTGAGGTGACTAAAAAAATATGAAGCCGATCTGGATAGTTGACGATGACCAGTCCATCCGGTTCGTGCTGGAGAAGGCGCTGCTGCGTGAAGACCTGCCCACGCGCAGCTTCACCAACCCCCGCGAAGTGTTGCTGGCCCTGGAGGAAGGTAACGACGAGCAGGGCCCGCAGATCCTCGTCAGCGACATCCGCATGCCCGGTGGCTCAGGCCTGGACCTGCTGTCCAAGGTCAAGGAAAAGCACCCCGGCCTGCCCGTCATCATCATGACGGCGTTCTCGGACCTGGACAGCGCCGTGTCGGCCTTTCAGGGCGGCGCGTTTGAGTACCTGCCCAAGCCGTTCGATCTGCCCAAGGCGGTGGAACTCATCCGTCGCGCCGTGGAGGAAAGCCAGCGCGAAGAGGTGGCTGAAGAGCGCATGGCCGCCGCCCCTGAAATGCTGGGCCAGGCGCCCGCCATGCAGGACGTATTCCGCGCGATCGGCCGCCTTTCCCAGAGCAACGTCACGGTCATGATCACCGGTGAATCAGGCTCGGGCAAGGAGCTGGTGGCACGTGCGCTGCACAAGCATTCACCGCGCGCCAATGGGCCATTCGTGGCGATCAACACCGCTGCAATTCCGAAGGACCTGCTGGAGTCCGAATTGTTTGGCCATGAGCGCGGCGCCTTCACTGGCGCCCAGACCATGCGCCGCGGCCGCTTTGAGCAGGCCGAAGGCGGCACGCTGTTCCTGGACGAAATCGGCGACATGCCGTTTGACCTGCAAACGCGCTTGCTGCGTGTGCTGAGCGACGGGCATTTTTACCGCGTAGGCGGACACAACGCCGTGAAGGCCAATGTGCGCGTGATCGCCGCGACCCACCAGGACCTGGAGCAGCGGGTGAAGGAAGGCGTCTTCCGCGAAGACCTGTTTCACCGCCTGAACGTCATCCGTCTGCGCCTGCCGGCCCTGCGCGAGCGCAAGGAGGACGTGCCCATGCTGACGCGTCATTTCCTGCAGCAAAGCGCCAAACAGCTGGGTGTGGAGCCCAAGCGCATCGCCGACCAGGCTCTGGCGCAGCTGGGTGGCTTTGGTTTTCCCGGCAATGTGCGCCAGCTGGAGAACATCTGCCACTGGCTGACGGTCATGGCCCCCGCGCAGATGATCGAGCCCAAGGACCTGCCGCCAGAGGTGGCGGCGCTGGTGCCTGCGGAGCCGGTGGTGCGGGCTGAGGCCGTACGCACGAGCGACGATGCGATCGTCATCGAGTCACGCGTGGCGTCAACCGTCGCGCCGGGTGCAGAGGGCGCGGTAGCTTTCAGCGGCGCAGGCTGGGAAACCGGCCTGGAAGCCGAAGCCCTGGAGCTGCTGGCCACCGGCCGTCACGACGTGTGGGACGAGCTGACCAAGCGGTTTGAGTCCAAGCTCATCCTGACCGCACTGGCCAACACGCGGGGCCGCCGCATCGAGGCCGCGCAAAAGCTCGGCATCGGCCGCAACACCATCACCCGGAAAATCCAGGAACTAGGACTGGAATGACTGTCACCCCGGACTTGATCCGGGGTCCATGACGAGTTCCACAACCACCGGTGCGTGATCGCTGGGTTTTTCCCATTTGCGGGGGATGCGGTCGATCCTGCAGGACTTGACCAGGGGCTTGAGCGGCTCGCTGACCAAAATGTGGTCGATGCGCAGGCCGCGGTTCTTCTGGTAGCCCAGCATGCGGTAGTCCCACCAGCTGTAGCTTTTCTCGGGCTGGTCAAACATGCGAAAGCTGTCGGTCAGGCCCAGGCCGATCAGGCGGTTGAAATGATCGCGCTCCTGCACCGTATGATGAATCGTGTCCTTGAGCCCCACCGGGTCAAATGAATCGCGGTCCTCGGGCGCCACGTTGAAGTCGCCCAGCAGCACCAGCCGCGGGTGCCGCGTGAGCTCGTCGGCCACATAGCGGTGCAGGCCGCCCAGCCAGTTCATCTTGTAGGTGAATTTGTCGCTGTCAGGTGCCTGGCCATTGACGAAGTAACCGTTGATCACGCGCACTTCGCCGCCGGGGCCGTCCACCGTGGCGGCGATCACGCGCGAATGCTCGTCTTCAAAACCCGTGATGTTCTTCACCACGTCACGCACCGGCTGGCGCGACAGGATCGCCACGCCGTTGTAGGTTTTCTGGCCGAACGCCACGGCGTGGTAGCCCACGGCCTGCAAAGCCTCAAACGGAAACTTGTCGTCCGTCATCTTCAGTTCCTGCAGGCACAGCACATCCACCGGGTTGGCAGCCAGCCAGTCCAGCACATGCTGCAGCCGGGCGGTGAGCGAATTGACGTTCCAGGTGACGATTTGCATGAGTCTGCGAAATAGGGGTGTTTGGGTGAGCTTAATCGAGGTTTACCGCCGGGGCTGATTAAGGTGTTCTTAATCCTGGCCGCCCACCATCTGCTCCATGAACCGTCCACGACCTGTGGGCGGATGCCTCAAAGGAGCATGAATGTTGATGGCTACCACCCTGCACCTGTCGGATGGGCCTTGCCCGCCGGGCGACGTTGCCCGCACCCCGCGGCTGGCGGTGCATCGCGCTGGCGATGCCACGCGCGGCGGTGTTGAAGAATTTATCCGCCAGGTGTACGCCCGGCGGTTTGGCGCCGATGTGACGGCCTTCGCGCCCGTGCTGGTGAGCCTGCACGACCCGGTGGACGGCAGCATCGTCGCGGCGGCAGGCTACCGCCAGGCCGCAGGGTCCACCCTGTTCCTGGAACGCTACCTGGACGCGCCGATCGAGCAGGTGCTGGCCCGCCAGGGCGGCGATGCCCCGGCGCGCGAAGGCATTTTTGAAGTCGGCCACCTGGCGGCGCAGCGCGCGGGCGAGGGGCGCCGCCTGATCTTCCTGCTGGGCGACCACCTGGCAGGCGCCGGCGCCCAGTGGGTCGTGAGCACCCTGACCGAAGAGCTGCGCCACCTGTTTGTGCGCCTGGGCATCACACCCCTGGCCCTGGGCCGTGCCGACCCCGCTGTGCTGGGCGATACCGCCGGCCAGTGGGGCAGCTATTACGACCATCACCCCGTCGTGCTGGCGGGGCAGGTGCAGCAGGCCTTGCGCCTGCTGGCGCGCGGGCGGCGCCATCTGCAGGAGCGCGCATGAGTCACGACCTGAACGCCGTGGCGCTGAGCGACGGCAAGCGCAGCATCACCCATCTGCAAATGAACCAGGCGGTGGATGCCTTTGCCGCCGTATTGCGCGCGCGCGGCACGCGGGTGCTTGCGACCTTGCTGGACAACTCGCCCGCCTGGGTCGTGGCCGATCTGGCGGCGGGCCAGGCGCAGGCGGTGCACGTGCCCTTGCCCGTGTTTTTCACGCCCGCGCAGATTGGGCATGCACTGCAAGCTGCCGGTGTGGATACCGTGCTCGTGGGGCCTGCAGCGCTGGCAGCCTGGCCTGGCGTCACACCCACGGCATGCAGCCTGGTAGGGGAAGATCTCTTTTTGCTGGCACTGCCCGCGCGCGCCGTGCCCATGCCGCCCGGCACGGCCAAGATCACCTTCACATCAGGCACCACCGGCACGCCCAAGGGCGTGTGCCTGGGCCGCGATGCGATGCAGCAGGTCGCAGCAGGCATCGGCCAGGCGCTGCAGCCGCTGGGCATCCAGCGGCACCTGTGCGTGCTGCCCCTGGCCGTGCTGCTGGAAAACATCGCGGGCGTCATGGCACCGCTCGCGCACGGCGCGCAGTGTGTGATCCCGCCGCTGGCCGAAGTGGGCCTGACGGGTTCATCGGGTTTTGACCCGGCGCTGTTTCATGCGGCGGTCCAGCGCCACCAGCCCCACAGCCTGATCGTGTTGCCCCAGATGCTGGCCGCCTGGGCTGCCTGGCTGGTGCAGGCCGGCCAGCGAGCCCCCGCCTGCCTTCGCATGGTGGCGGTGGGGGGCGCAGCCGTAGGCGCACGCCTGATCTCGGCGGCGCGCGCCGTGGGCATACCGGCGTATGAGGGCTACGGCCTGTCAGAAGGGGCCTCAGTGCAGACCATGAACCTGCCCGGCGCCGACCGGCCCGGCACGGCCGGCAAGCCGCTGCCTCATGCACGCCTGCGCGTCACCCCCACCGGCCAGATCGAGGTGGCGGGCAGCCTGTTTGCCGGCTACCTGGGCGACCCGGTAGACCAGGCCGCGCCGCCCAGCTGGTGGCCCACGGGCGACCTGGGCCTGATCGACGCGGACGGTTACCTGCATGTGCAGGGGCGCACCCGCAATGTATTGATCACGGCTTTTGCGCGCAACGTCAGCCCTGAATGGGTGGAGTCCACGTTGCGCGACGAAGCCGGCATTGCACAGGCCGTGGTGTTGGGCGATGCGCAGCCTGCGCTGAGCGCCGTGATCTGGCCGACCACCCCCACCCTGGCTGACGCTGCCCTGCAGGCGTCGGTAGACGCCGCCAACGCCGCCTTGCCTGACTACGCCCGCGTACACCGCTGGGTGCGTTGCGTGGTGCCGTTCAGCGCGGCCACGGGCCTGGCCACCGCCAACGGCCGTCCCCAACGCCAGGCAGTGCTGGCCATGCACGCCGCAGCGCTGGGGCTGGCCGACATCAACCCCATTGAACAAACAGAGAACGGAACACCCCATGAGCTTTCATGAACGACTGCTGAAAGACACCCAGCAGGCCCGCGCCGGCCTGCTGGGCGCACCCATCATCCAGGGCTGCCTGCGTGGCGAGGTATCGCTGCCCAGCTACCTGGCCTTTCTGGAGCAGGCCTGGCACCACGTGCGCCACACGGTGCCGCTGCTGAAGGCCTGCAAGGCGGCTTTGCCCGCGCACCATGCCTGGCTGCAGGGGCCGCTGGACGAATACGTGGAAGAAGAGCAGGGCCATGACGAATGGATCCTGGACGACATCCGTGCCTGCGGTGGCGACGTGGAAGCCGTGCGCCGCAGCCGGCCCGGCCCCGCCGCCGAGGTGATGCTGGCCTATGCCTACGACACCATTGCGCGGGGCAACCCGCTGGGCTTTTTTGGCATGGTGCATGTGCTGGAGGGCACCAGCGTGTCGCTGGCGCTGCTGGCCGCTGACAGCATCCAGAAGCCGCTGGGCCTGCCCGACACGGCCTTCAGCTACCTGCGCTCGCATGGCACGCTGGACCGCGAGCACACAGCACACTTTGCGTTGCTGATGGACGCCGTCACCGACCCGCAGGACCAGGATGACATCGTGCACGGCGCACGCATGTTCTACCGCCTGTATGGCGATGTGTTCCGCGGCCTGCCCATGCCCGTGGTGCAGCTGTCGGCGGTGGCGGCATGAAGGCCGACCAGGCCCGTGTGCTGCTGACGGGTGCCACCGGCGGCATTGGCCAGGCCATGGCCCAGGCGCTGGTGCAAGGTGGCGCCGCCGTGATGCTGGCCGGGCGCAACCCCGCCACGCTCGATGCCCTGGCCGTGCGAATTGAACCCGCCCGCACCCGGGTGGTGTGCCACGAAGCCGACCTGGCGCAACCGCTGGGCGTGGCCGCGCTGGCTGCCGCTGCGGCGGGCTGGGGCTGCAACGTGGTCGTGCACGCTGCGGGCATTCCGGCGTTTGGTCCGCTGCAGTCCCTTGCAGGCAAGGACATGGCCGCGGTGCTGCAGACCAACCTGCTGGCGCCCATGCTGCTGACGCAGGCGCTGCTGGCACACCTGTGCGCCCAGCCGCAGGCGCAGGTGATCTGCGTGGGCTCGGCGCTGGGGCGCATTGGCCTGCCGGGCTACAGCGTGTACAGCGCCAGCAAATTTGGCCTGCGCGGTTTTGCCGAGGCGCTGCGCCGCGAGCTGGCCGACAGCCCCGTGCGCGTGCAGTACCTGGGCCCGCGCAGCACCCGCACCGCTTTCAACAGCGCGGGCGTCAATGCCTACAACCAGGCCACGGGTACCGCCATGGACACGCCCGAGGTCGTCGCCACCCACCTGATGGCCCTGCTGGCGTCAGGCGCTGCCGAGCGCTTCATCGGATTCCCTGAAGCGCTGGCCGTGCGCATCAACGGCGCCGTGCCGGCGTGGCTGGACGGCAGCTTCAAGACCCATCGCCAAAGCCTCACTGTTTTGCCATCCACCTGAATCGAGTCACCATGAACACCACATTTTTTTCCACACGCCGTACCTGCCTGGCCGCTGCGCTGGCCACCATCGCTGCCCTGACCTTGCCCCTGGGCGCCCACGCCGCCAGCGTGGAGGAATCCATCAACGAACTGCAGCGCGACTGGGAAGTGATCCGCTACCAGACGCCTGTGAGCGAGCGCGAAAAGCGGTTTGAACAGCTCGCTGGCAAAGCGCACAAGCTCAGCGAAGCCTATGCCGGCCGCGCCGAGCCCCTGGTATGGGAGGGCATCATCGTCAGTTCCTGGGCGGGCGAGAAGGGCGGCCTGGGCGCGCTGGGCCTGGTCAAGCAGGCCAAGGCCCTGTACGAGGCCGCCATCCAGATCGACGGCAACGTGCTGGACGGCTCGGCCTACAACAGCCTGGGCGTGCTGTACTACAAGGTGCCCGGCTGGCCTGTGGGTTTTGGCGACAAGGCCAAGGCGCGCGACCTGCTGCAAAAGGCCCTGGCCATCAACCCCAAGGGCATTGACGCCAATTTCTTCTTTGCCGAATACCTGGTGGAAACCAAACACCCCGAAGACGCCGCCGCCTACCTGGAACGCGCCCTGCAGGCCCCCGGCCGCGCGGGCCGCCAGATTGCTGATGCAGGCCGGCGCGAAGAAGCGCGCCTGTTGCTGGACAAGGTCAAGGGGCGCTGAGCGGGCGCCTCAGGCACCCGTGCGCTGGTAAGTCACAAAACTGAACGCGAGCCCGGTGGACGAGGTGTGGGCCTCGCGCGCCACAGGCGACCAGCCGTCACCCAGCGCGGGCGCATGGGCATCGCCTTCAAAGTCGGCGTCAATTTCGGTGATGACGGCGCGCGTGGCCAGCGGCAGCGCCTGCGCGTAAATCTGCGCCCCGCCGATCACCCAGACCGGTGCCCCGGGTGGGCACAGCGCGGTGGCCTGCGCCAGCGAGCCGGCGCGCAACACGCCCTCGGCCTGCCAGTCGGCCTGCCGCGTCACCACGATGTTCAGCCGCCCCGGCAAGGGGCGGAACTTGGGCGGCAATGAATCCCAGGTCTTGCGCCCCATGATCACCGGGCAGCCCAGCGTGGTCTGCTTGAAGTGCGCCATGTCTTCGGGAATGCGCCAGGGAATGGTGTTGTTGCGCCCGATGACGCCGTTGCGCGCCTGGGCCCAGATGAGGTTCAGGTCCATGCCGCGCCTCAAACGGCCACGGGTGCCTTGATGGCGCCGTGGCACTGGTAGTCCATCACTTCGAAGTCTTCGTACGCATAGTCAAAGATCGAATCAGGCTTGCGCTTGATGTTGAGTGTGGGGTACGGGTAGGGCGTGCGGCTCAGTTGCAGCTCGACCTGTTCATGGTGGTTGCTGTAGATGTGGCAGTCGCCGCCGGTCCAGATGAAGTCGCCCACGGCCAGGTTGCATTGCTGCGCCACCATGTGGGTGAGCAGCGCGTAGCTGGCAATGTTGAACGGCACACCCAGAAAGATATCGGCGCTGCGCTGGTAGAGCTGGCAGCTCAATTTGCCGGGCTCACCAGCCACCTGCGATGGGGCTACGTAGAACTGGAAGAACGCATGGCAGGGCATCAGCGCCATCTTGTTCAGCTCGGCCACGTTCCAGGCGCTGACGATGATGCGGCGGCTGTCGGGGTTGGTCTTGAGCGTCTTGATGACTTCTGCGATCTGGTCGATGTGCCCGCCGTCGGGCGTGGGCCAGCTGCGCCACTGCACGCCATACACCGGCCCCAGGTCGCCGTCGGGTTTGGCCCATTCGTCCCAGATGGTCACGCCGCGTTCGCGCAGCCAGTTGTTGCTGGACGAGCCGGTCAGGAACCACAGCAGCTCCTGGATGATGGACCGCAGGTGAACCTTCTTGGTGGTGACCAGCGGGAAACCATCATTGAGGTCAAAGCGCATCTGGTGGCCAAACACGCTGCGCGTGCCGGTGCCGGTGCGGTCGGTTTTGGGGGTGCCATGGGTGTACACATGGCGCATGAAATCTTCGTACTGGGAGCGAACGGGGCGGGTCATGCGGCAATTATGCGGCGAGCGGCTGCGACTGCTGGGCGTCGGGGATTGGCAGGTGCAGGATCACCCGTTTGGCGTCCAGGTGGTCCATGGCCAGGTTCAGCCGCGCCAGCAGGCGCTGCACGTCCAGCTCTTCGGCCGGGGGCTGGTCCTGCGTCCAGTCGGGCAAGGCGATGGTCACCACCCGGTAGCGCAGCGACTGGTGCAGCGGCAAGGCCGGCGTCTGTGCCAGGCCACGGGCCACGATGTGGGGCGCCAGCACATGCAGCTGTTCGGGCCGGTAGGGGCCTTCCAGCAGCACGGCAAAGCGGTTGTCGGCCACACGGCACACGGTGTCTACATCGCGCGCCAGCGCGCTCAGCTGCGACGCCGCCACCACCAGTGCGCGGTCGCTTACGTCGCGACCCTCCTGCGCGGCCAGCTCGCCATGGTTGGCCAGCTCTACCAGCGCCAGGCCGCAGTGGCTGCGCGAGCGGCGGGCGCGGCGCAGCGCATCGCCCAGGCGCAGCTGCAGCACCGGCAGCACGGTCAGGCCGGTCAGCGGGTCGGTGCTGTCCAGCGCGCGCATGCGCGCGCGGTTCTCGCTGAAATCCTTGGCCCGGCGGTGCAGGATGTACAGCAGCAGGGGGATCTCGATGGCCGAGCCGATCAGCACCGCGTATTGCGTGACCCAGCTGTCCGACAGCACACCGGCGGCGCGCAAAGCGGCAAACGGGTAGGCCAGGTGCAGCGGTGCAAAGCCCAGCGCCATCCAGCCCGCATAGGTTTCACCCTTGCGCCAGGCCCACAGGCACAGGCCCACGCTCAGCAACACTGACAAAAAGCCATACAGGTTCAGGACCTTGAACGCCAGCGGGTTCATGAACATCAGGTACACCGCCGGGAACACCAGCCCGAACAGCGACCAGCGCATCACAAAGCGGTTGAGCCAGCGGTTGTGGCGGTACAGCGCGCAGACCTCGCGCACAAACCAGATGCCTGAGGCCGTGAGCCACAGCACAAAGATGGCCGGTGCCGCGTCGTTCCAGCGGTTCCATTCGGGCCACACAAACAGCGACCCCAGGCCGGTGAACGACACCTGAAAACCCAGCATGCAGGCCACGTAGCCCACATAGGCCACAAAGGCGCGGTCCGCATACAGGCGCGCGTGCACCCAGCCCAGAAACATCACCAGCAGCCCGAAGCCCAGGTAGGCGCCCAGGCCCAGCATGGTGCGGTTGCGCCGCGTTTCCAGCTGGCGGTCATCAAGCAGGCTCAGGCCCGGGTTCAGGGTGGTGGGGTAATTTTCAAGCCGCAGCCAGACGGTGCGCGCGGCGGCCTCTACAGGTTGCGCATCTACCTCAAACGTGGGCACCAGGTCAGGGCGGGTCCACTGCGACATGGGGATGTGGTCGCCGGCCTGCTGGGTGCGCCAGCGGCCCGTGCTGTCGCGCTGGTAGAGCGCGGCGCGGTTGGTGTAGGCGGGGCCCTCCAGCAGCAGGTGCCAGCGCCTGGTCGCGCCATCGGTGTCCAGGGCCGGCAGCTCGTAGCGCAACCACAGCGCGCCTTGCGCCAGCTCGAACGAGCGCGGGCGGTCCATGCGCTGGAAGGTGCTGGCGGGCAGCTGCGTCACCTCGTCGACGGTGGCGGTACTCTGCACATCAACCCAATAGTAGGTGTCCAGCGTGACGTTGCCGTCGGCAGCGGCGCGCGCCGAGCCTGTCGCTGCCAACACAAGCCCCAGCAGGCCCGCGGCCAGCACGCGCAGCATGGAGGAGGGGGTGGGCCAGCGTGCAAGCATGGGGGCTCCTAGGCAGTGGGGCGGTTCAGTGTGCCCACCCACGGGCCGCGCGTGGTCAGGCGGTCTTCCAGCCAGTTGAGCCAGCCGGGGGCGCGGGGTTCGTCGTGCCAGCCGGCCACGGTGGCCTGCAGCGGGTTCAGCACATGATCGGGCAGGTTGATGGGCCGGGTCTGGTCCAGCAAAAACTGGCTGAGCAGGTGGTAGCCGATGACGCGCGTGAACAGCCGCGCCAATGAGAACCCCGGCGCAAACAGCTGGCCGATGCCGTCGATGCAGCCCACGATGGCGCGCCCGGCGCCGAACAGCAGCCGCGTCAGCCAGGGCACGCGGTGGTCGATACCAATGTCTTGCGACGACTGCGCGCCAATGAGCCACTGCGCCAGCGGCACCGGCAGCTGGCGGATGACGGGGATGCGGATGGCACGGGCCATCGCGCCCATGAGCGCCTGGCCCAGGGCGGGGCGCACATCCGGCTGCACGGCCTGCGCACGGCCATAGGCCTGCATGCGGGCAAACAGCGCGTCGGCCTCGTCCATGGTGTGGGCCATCAACTCGGGGCGCAGGCCCAGCACATGGCCCATCACGTTCCAGCTGTGCAGGCAGGCTTCTTCGTCTTCACGCGGCAACGCCAGGCCCATGGTGCGCATCCCCTGCAGAAACACATAGCCAAAGGTCAGCAAGGTGTACGCCAGCTCGAGCTGGTTGCAGGGCAGGCCGCCGGCGTTCACGTTCCAGCCGTGGGCCATCAGCGCGTTGTGCATGTCGCTGCCCGTGCCGGCAGGCGCGCCCGGCGGGATGCTGGCCTGCACCAGCGCCGGGTCGCCGTGCAGGATCAGGTGGCGAACACTGGCATGCACCAGGCGCACTTTCAGCACCTGGGCCACGCCGCTGCCTTGCGGGTCCATCAGCCCGCCTTTCATCATCACGGGGAAGATCATGGCCGCCGTCTGGCGTATGCGGTATTCGGTGTGGGCCTCCAGCTGGCCAGAGATGTGCAGCACCTCGGCCAGCCACGGCAGCACATAGCACTGCGGCAGGCTGGCGCAAAACAGCAGCGTGCATGACAGCGGGCCTTCGCTCATGAAGATCTCTTCTGCGCGCGCGACCTTGGCGGCGTCGGCCCAGGCGGGCAGGGCGCTGCCCTGGGCCAGGTAATCCTGCAGCGTAGCGGCCACCAGCGGGTCTGTGGCACCACCGGCCGGTACCCACCCAGACAGCTGGCCATTGAACTTCCATTGGCTCATGCAGCGCGTGGCCTGGGTCAGCCGGGCCATGCCGTCTGCAGGCGGTGCACCGGCCGTGCCCGCGGCGTCTGGCCAGGGGCCGACGAGGCGTGCCACAGCCTGGTCGGCCAGCGGGTCGGCCTGGTGGGCCATCGCGTCCAGCGGCAAGGGCTGGGGGCTGACCTGCGCGGCCGCCGACGCCCGCCACGGCCACCACGCAGCCAGCGCCACCAGCAGCGGCAGGCCCATGGCAAAAAAGGCGATGGCCTTGGTCTCTACCGGGCTGCCAAACAGCATCTGGAACACCATGCCCGATCCATAGATCAACAGCGGCACCAGTGCCGCCCGGCGCTGGGCGGCTGCATGGCCGCCGGGCTGCTGCAGCTGCACGCGGGCCTGGGCCAGCCACACGATGAAAAAGCTCACCACCATCCAGCCCACAAAGCCCTGCAGTGTTTCGCCAAACCAGCCGCCGTCGGTCTTGGTCATGACCCAGGCGTGCAGCACAAACACAAAGTACGGGTCGGCGCCCAGGTCAAAGGCGGTGACGATCATGGCGGCCAGCAGGGCGGTCAGCGTGCGCCGCCCCCCGCCCGCGCCGCGCACCACGGGCTCGCGCCACAAAATCAGGTTGGCCATGACCCAGGCCAGCCAGGTCAGTGCAAACCACATCAAGGGGATGGCAAGGGGCACGTCGCCGACCTTGGGGCCCAGCACGTTGGTGTAGTGGTAGCTGCCAAAGAACCAGCCGCGCGATGCCCCCATCTGTTCGGCAAACCAGCCTAGGGGCACGGCCAGCGCAGCAAACCCGCACGCGGCCGACCAGCCGATCAAGGTGCGCGCCGACCACAGGCTGACTGCAAACAGCCCCACACAGGCCAGAACCAGTGCCGGGGTGAGCCAGGATGCGTCGGGTGCTGGGGCCATGGGGTTCCTCCGTGTGCGCTCGTCTTTTTTATCGCCTGCTTCGCGTACCTATTGTGGGGCCAGTACCCGCCCCGGGTTCATGATGCCCTGCGGGTCCAGCGCCTGTTTGATGGCACGCATCATCTGCAGCGCCACGGGCGATTTATAGCCCGGCAGCTTGGCCGCCTTCAGCTCGCCCACGCCGTGCTCGGCCGAAATCGATCCGTCAAACGCATGGACCTGGTCGTACACCAGCGTGTTGACCTTGTCTTCCCAGTCGCGCAGAAAGGCGGCGGCCTCGCCGCCGGCAGGCGCCTGCACGTTGTAGTGCAGGTTGCCGTCACCCAGGTGGCCGAAGTTGACCAGCCGCACGCCAGGGATCTCGCGCTGCAGCAGCGCATCGGTCTGCGCACAGAAATCCGGGATGCGCGACACCGGGATGGAAATGTCGTGCTTGATGTTCAGGCCCTCTTCGGCCTGAGCCAGCGGAATGCTTTCGCGGATGTGCCACAGCTGGTGGGCCTGCGCCAGGTTTTCGGCAATGACGGCGTCGCTCACGCAGCCTTGCTCCAGCGCGGCTTCCAGCAGCGCCTCGAACCGGCCGCGCGCATGGGCTTCGCTCTCGCTGTCAGATGTTTCCAGCAGCACGCAGTAGGGCGACTGTTCGTACAGCGGCACGCGCATTTGCGCATAGTGTTTGGCCACCAGGCTCAGCGCAAACTGGCCCATTACCTCAAAACCCGTCAGGCCCGCGCCCAGGTGCTGGTGTGCCATGCCCAGCAACGCCACCGCATCGTCCAGCGTGGGCACGGCTGCCCAGGCGGTGAGCGTGGCCGCAGGCAGCGGGTACAGCTTGAGCGTGGCGGCGGTGATGACGCCCAGCGTGCCCTCGCTGCCAATGAACAGGTCGCGCAGGTCGTAGCCGGTGTTGTCCTTGCGCAGGCCGCTCAGGCCGCTCCAGATGTCGCCCTGCGCCGTGACCACCTCCAGCCCCAAGCACAGCTCGCGCGCATTGCCATAGCGCACCACCTGCGTGCCGCCGGCGTTGGTGCCCAGGTTGCCGCCGATGGTGCAGCTGCCCTCGGCTGCCAGGCTCAACGGGAACAGGAAGCCGGCTTTTTCAGCCACCTCCTGCAGCGTCTGCAGGATGCAGCCAGCCTCGACCGTCATGGTGAGGTTGGCGGCGTCGATATGGCGCACGGCGTTCAGCCGCGTGAGGCTCAGCAGCACCTGCGTGCCCGAGGCATCGGGCGTGGAGCCCACCACCAGGCCGGTGTTGCCGCCCTGGGGCACGATGGCCGTGCCGCTGGCAGCGCAGGCTTTCACCACGGCGGCGACCTCGGCTGTGTTGGCGGGGCGCACCACGGCCAGGGCCCGGCCGTGTATGCGCTTGCGCCAGTCCTGCTCCCAGGCGCTCAGGTCGGCCTGGTTGGGGGACTGGTCGTCGTGCGTCAGCACGTGGGCGGGCCCGACGGCCGCGCGCAAAGTCTCAAGCAGCTTCTTCATGGCTAACCGTCTTCAAACGCAGCCGCACGTGCAACGCGCAGGCAGCAAACAGGGTCAGGCACAGGGCGACCTCCACCATGGCCAGGTACGAGCTGGGCGCCCGGTCGCTGTACGCGCGCACCACACCCTCGGTGAAATACAGCCACACCAGCAGGCTGACCCAGCGGTAGGTGTACATGCGGTTCTTGAGCAGCCCCGCCAGCGGCAGGCACAGCGGCAGCACCTTGATGGCCAGCAGCGACCCGCCCGGGCGTATGGGCGCCAGCCACAGCTCCCACAGCAGACCCAGCACGATCAGGCCCAGCAGGCTGCCCACGGCCAGGCGGCGGGTCAGTACCACGTGGGGTTCATCGGCGGCGGCGGTGGGGTGGGGAGGCTGGGTGGGGTCGTGGGGCATGGCGATGGCATCATAGCGGCGATGAACTTTCGCCAACTCCTGCAGGACCTCCCGGTCTTTCCGTGGCGCACCACGGCGCTCACATTGGGCGAGCGCTTTCGGGAGGACCGCCTGGGTCTCACAGCCAGCAGCCTCACCTTTACCACCACCATCGCGCTGGTGCCGTTTTTTACCGTGGCGCTGGCTGTGTTTACCGCGTTCCCCATGTTCAGCAAGCTGCAGGGCACGCTGCAGACCTGGCTGGTGCAAAGCCTGGTGCCCGACGCCATTGCGCGCCAGGTGCTGGGCTACCTGACGCAGTTTGCCGGCAAGGCCAGCCGCCTGGGCGTGGTGGGCCTGGGCGTGCTGTTTGTGACGGCGCTGGCGCTGATCCTCACCATCGACCGCACGCTGAACAACATCTGGCGCGTCAAGCGCCCGCGCCCGTTTGCCCAGCGCGTGCTGGTGTACTGGGCCGCCATGACCCTGGGGCCGCTGCTGCTGGGCGCCAGCCTGGCGCTGACGTCGTACGTGGTGAGCGCATCGCGCGGGCTGGTGGGGGCCATGCCCGGGGGCGTGCGCTTCTTGCTGGACGTGGTGGAGTTCGTGCTGCTGTGGATGGGGCTGGCGGCGCTGTACCGCTACGTGCCGCACACGCACGTCAAGCGCGGGCATGCGCTGGCCGGCGCGCTGTTTGCCACCCTGGCCATAGAGCTGGCCAAGAAGCTGCTGGCGATCTACATCGCCATGGTGCCCACCTATTCCGCGGTGTACGGCGCGTTTGCCACGTTGCCGATTTTGCTGGTGTGGATCTACATGGCCTGGGTCATTGTGCTGCTGGGCGCAGTGGTGGCGGCCTATCTGCCCAGCCTGATGCACGGCGTGGCACGGCGCGGCGGCGGGCATGGCTGGCAGTTCCAGCTGGCGCTGGAGGTGCTGCAGCAGCTGGAGCGTGCACGCCCCACGGCCCGCCGCGGCCTGAGCAGCGACGAGCTGGCCCATGCCCTGCAGGTCGATGTGCTGCAGCTGGAGCCGGTGCTGGAGACATTGACCGCGCTGGAATGGCTGGGACGCCTGAACGAGGTAGAGGACGAATCCGCCACCCGCTACCTGCTGCTGGCCGACCCCGACGCCACCCTCATGGAGCCGCTGGTGCGCCACCTGCTGCTGGCGCCGGCACCGGCCAATGCCAACCTGATGGCCAACAGCCGGCTGGGCGCGCTGACGCTGCGCCAGGTGCTGTAGGGCGCACGCGCTGCACCCATCCGACGTCTGGGCGACGAGGCCAGGCCCACGAGTTGCAGCTACCGGGCCGGCTTGCTGCAGCATCGGCCTGCGCGGCTGATCTCGCCGTCAAGGCCAAAGTCTGTCTCGCGCACGCGCCTGCTTGTGTATAGATTCGTGCTGACGGAGTCTCCCCCATGTCAGGAAAGGATGAAGCATGGTTGACAATGTCAACAAAAAAACCCCGGGGTTTCCACGCCGACCGGTCGAAACAACGCCGTACACAACACCGGCAACAAGGGGGGGCGTAGCGCCAGGCCCTGCGTCGCGGCCCCGGCTTGAGAAGATACGGGCGTGGCTAAGGCAAGCAACGCACACACCGGTTGTGTCAACGCCCCAGAGCAGGCGCTTGGGAGAGGTCCGCGACGCCCTGTTGCAAACGCCAATCGTTTCCAGGGATGTGATTGGGATTGTCCAAGACTACTGCGAAGCAAGACCAGTCAAGCTGGCCGATGTGGATTTGACGAAGTTCGACGCCTTTCGCCTGAATTGGATGAACCGGTTTCCGGACCACCGCAACTGGTCGCCCCACACGCGGGTGCTGGTCGTGCATGAGAGCGACCCTGAGCATGCCCGTGCGGCAACCTACGCGGGCGGCGTTATACCGTTTAGCCCCAGGTCGGGCGACTTCACCGAGGCCATCTACGTGCATGGCGCATGGAATCCCAAGGACCTGGGCTGGAAGCACGGCGTTTTCAAGGTGACCAATCACCTTCGGCGAACCAACCCGGATGGCACCTGTCTGATGGCGCTGCGTCGCGACAGCAACGTGTCGCTGTACGTCCTCAAGTCCGACCTGAAAGGTCTGACGCGGAATATCCCGGCGGTCGACAAAGACAAGCCATGGCCGTGCGGCACGCCTCTGACCTTGACCGTGTGCACGAAGTTTACGGGCGTGGGCGGCCCCGCCATCGGTAAGCGCCAGGTACCTTGCACTCTGGTGAGCGTCACCCTGGAGACGATGCAGGTGAAATTCCAGAAGCTGCCTGAGACAGTCCAGTTGGTCGGCAGCTACCCCATCTGCGGGTTGGAGAGATTCGCTGGACAACATGGTGCGAATCGCGAATATCTGGACACCAATTGTTTGGATAACTACTTCGATGGGGCGCAGCCGTGGACAAGCAGCCCCTGGAAAAATGTCATCTCGAGCGCGACGGCTCCCCGTCTTTGTGAAGAGATTGTTGGCTCCGATGAATATGATGGACAAAAATACACCATAAGCCGATCTACAGAAGAAGGCCAAACCAATCTGTGCTTTCCTCCTGAGAGCGTGCTGGCCCGGAAGTTCACGCCGGCCCCTGCTACGCAGGAATGGGATATCCCGTTGAAGGAGCGTGACGGCAAGCAGGCGGCCCGCGACGGTGATTCTGGCCAGCGGCGCATGAACCCCGGTACATGCGCAAACCGCACCGATGCCATTCCAATGGACGCGCCCCGGGGCCGTCCGATGACCAAGGACCAGGCGCTGAGCCTCGAGAAAGACCATCCGACTCCAATCCCGCCCGGCGCCATGGACAACAAGGAGTCTCGCTTGCCCGTCGGTACGTCGCAGCCATTGACAGCACCCAGTGACGATAAACGCGGCCAGGCGCCGGGTGATCTGTCGATCTGCAAGGTGACGGGGAGTGCCAGTTGGCTGGAACAGGCGTTCAGCGACTATTACAGGTCTGCAACGTCCGCGCTGGATCGCAGCGCTCCCCCTGCCATCAAGCTGGATCTGCCACAGGGCGGCCAATGCGAGGTGCATGTCACGGATCTGGGCGTGAGCGAGCAAGGCCGGCTGGTTGCCACGATTGAACGCTCTGATTCGCTGGAACCATTGCCAGACCCGTGGAAGGCCGATGGCTCGTACAAGGTGCTGCTCGACTTCAGGCTGTAGACCGGGGAGGCCATCACCCCTGGGCCGGCCCGATCAATCGGCTTTGATCCCCGCGCGGGCAATCACCGCCTTCCAGCGGGTGCGCTCAGTGGCAATGAACTTCGCAAACTCCGCCGGCGTGCTGCCCACGGGGATGGCGGCGTCAAGGCCCAGGCGCTCTACCGTGGCCGGGGCCTTGATGGCGGCGGCGCAAGCGGTGGCCAGCCGGTCGATGGCGGCCTGCGGCAACGATGCCGGCGCGTGCATGCCGTACCACTGCGTCATCTCGAAATTGGGATAGCCCTGCTCGGCCACGGTGGGCACATCGGGCAGCTGCGCAATGCGTTGTGTGGTGCCGGTGGCAATGCAGCGCAGCTTGCCGGTCTTGATGAACTGCATCACCGCCGCAGCGCCGACCGATGCGGCCTCCAGCCGGCCGGCCAGCAGGTCGGTCAGCTGCGGGCCGGTGCCGCGGTAGGGCACATGGGTGATGAAGGTCTCGCTGGCCATCTTCAGGTATTCCATGGCCAGGTGGCCGGCGCTGCCGTTGCCGGCGCTGCCGTAGTTGAGCTTGCCGGGGCTCTTTTTGGCCAGGGCAATGAACTCGCGCAGGTTCTTGACCGGCAGGTCGGGGTGCACCAGGTACAGGCTGGGCACCTTGGCCAGCAGCGACACGGGGCGGAAATCCTTGTCAGCGTCGTACGGCAGGCGGCTGTAGATGTACGGGTTGACCGCCATGGTGCCGATGTGGCTGAGCACCACCGTGTGCTGGTCGTCGGCGCGGGCGACCTCTGACATGGCGATGTTGCCCGAGGCGCCGGGCTTGTTGTCCACAAACACGTTCTGGCCCAGCAGCTTGGTCAGCTCGCCGGCCGTGGCGCGCGCAATGATCTCGGAGCTGCCGCCGGGGGCGAAGGGCACCACGAAGCGCATGGGCCGGCTGGGCCAGGCCTGGGCGCGCAGGGCGGGGGCAAAGGTGGCTGCGGCGCTGCCGGCGGCGGCCAGCAGCAGGCTGCGGCGGGGCAATTGGAAAGTCATGGGCTTGTCTCGTCTGATTGTTGATGTGAACAACCGGCATGGTGCCAGCGCTGACCTATCAGTTGCCTTTCAGTGGCCGGCCAGCGCGGCGGGCACAATCCGGCCCATGCGCATCCTGCTGGCTGAAGACGAACGCGACCTGGGCGAATGGCTGGCCCGCGCGCTGGAGCAGGCCGGCTTCAGGGTGGACTGGCTGGACGACGGCCGCCTGGTGGAGCGGGCGCTGCAGGCCGACCCCCAGGGTGAACCTTTTGATGCGCTGGTGCTGGACCTGGGCTTGCCCGGGCTCGACGGGCACGAGGTGCTCAGGCGCATCCGCGCGCGCGACCAGCGCCTGCCGGTGCTGATACTGACTGCGCGCGATTCACTGGCCGAACGCGTGAGCACGCTGAACGAAGGCGCCGACGACTTCCTGGCCAAGCCGTTTGCGCTGGCCGAGCTGGAGGCCCGCCTGACCGCGCTGATCCGCCGCGCGCGCGGCAGTGAACACCCGCGCCTGGCCTGCGGGCCGCTGCAGTTTGACACCGTGACGCGGCGCTTCACCCTGGGCGACGAGGTGCTGTCGCTGTCGCCGCGCGAAAAGGCGGCGCTGCGCGTGCTGGTGCAGCGCAGCGGCGAGCCGGTGTCGCGCCAGCAGCTGATGGACCGCGTGTTCAGTGACGAGCAGGACGTGCAAAGCAGCGCGGTGGACGTGCTGCTGCACCGCCTGCGCCGCCGCCTGGACGGCAGCGGCGTGCGCATCCACACCTACAGGGGGCTGGGCTATGTCCTGGAGCCGCATCCGCAGGCTTAGTGCCGGGGCCAGCCTGCGGGCCAAGCTGCTGGCGCTGCTGCTGCCGGCCATGCTGGGCATTGCGGGCTTGAGCCTGTGGGCCACCCATGCCGACGCCGTGGGCTCGGCCAATGCGGCGTACGACCGGTCTTTGCTGGGTGCCATCAAGGCGCTGGACCTGAACGTATCCACCGCATCGGGCGGGCTGGCGGTAGAGCTGCCGTACCGGTTGTTCGAATTTTTTCAGCTCACGGCTACGGGCGAGGTGTACTTTCGCGTGGCCACGGCCGACGGGCTGGTGGAAATTGGCCACCCCGACCTGCCGCGCCCGCCGCGTGCGCCGCGCCTGGGCGAGCCGGTGTTTTACGACGCGCAATACTTTGGCGAATCGGTGCGCGTGGGTGCCTATGTGCGCCCGCTGGACCGGCCCGTGGGCGCCGCGCAGGAGGTGATGATCCAGGTGGCTGAAAGCACGGCGTCGCGCACGCAGTTCACCGGCCGTTTTGTGCGCCGCGCGGCGCTGCGTGACGCAGCGCTGCTGGCCGTGATGCTGGCCAGCATGGCGCTGGCGCTGTGGGTGGCGCTGCGCCCGGTGTCGCGCCTGGCGCGCCTGACGGCGCAACGCGCGCCTGATGACCTGCGAGCGCTGGAGGCCACCGGCCTGCCGCGCGACATCGTGCCGCTGGTGGACGCCGTCAACCAGCAGCTGGCCCGCACCGATGCGCTGATGACCGAGCGCCGCCGCTTCATTGACGACGCATCGCACCAGCTGCGCACACCGCTGGCCACGCTGCGCGCGCAGGTGGACTACGCCCTGCGCGAGCCCGACACCGTGCGCGCCCGCCAGGCGCTGCAAGCCTTGTCATTGGCGCTGGACAACACCGTGCGCGCCACCAACCAGCTGCTGGCGCTGGCGCGCAGCGACGCGGCGGCGGTGCAAACAGAAGCCTTTGACGCGGCCGAGCTGGCGCGCGAAACAGCGCTGGCGCTGTTGCCGCAAGCCCGTGCGCGCGGCATTGACCTGGGCGTGGACGCACCGGCCGAAGGCTGCCGCACCGTTGCAGACCGCGCGCTGCTGGCCCAGGCGCTGGCCAACTTGCTGCACAACGCCATACACCATGGCCGCGCGCACGGCGTGGTGACGGTGCAGGTGGCGGCTGACGCGCAGGGCTGCAGCCTGGCCGTGGTGGACGACGGCCCGGGCGTGGACGCGGATCTGCTGCCGCGCCTGAGCCAGCGATTTGCCAAGGGCCGGGGCAGCAGCGGCAGCGGGCTGGGGCTGGCGATTGCGCAGTCGGTCATGGAGCGCCACGGCGGGCAGCTGCGCGTGCAGGCGCGCGACGACGGCCCCGGGCTGAAGGCCGTGTTGTGGTGGCCGCACCCATGAAGCGCTGGCTAGTTTTGCTGGCCTGCAGCGCGGCCCTGGCGCATGCAGCACTGCCCGCGTTGCCCGAGGGCGCGCGCTGCGTGGCCCCGGCCAAACCCGGCGGCGGCTTTGACCTGACCTGCGAGCTGGCCCGCACCGCGCTGCAGGCGGCCGCCCCCGGCATGGCGCTGCCCACCAGCTACCTGCCCGGCGGCATTGGCGCCATGGCGTTCAACACCGTGGTGCGCCAGCAACCGGCGGATGCCAAAACCATCGTGGCCTTCTCGGCAGGCTCCTTGCTGAACCTGGCGCAGGGCCGATTTGGCCCGTACACCGAGCGCGACGTGCGCTGGGTGGCCGCGCTGGGGCTGGACCACGGCGTGATCGCCGTGCGGCGCGATGCACCCTATGCCACGCTGGGCGACCTGGTGACGGCGCTGCGGCGCAGCCCCAACGCCGTGGTGTTTGGCGCGGGCGGCACCATCGGCAGCCAGGACTGGATGAAGGCCGCCCTGCTGGCGCGCGCCGCCGGCGTCAGCCACAAGACCATGCGCTTTGTGGCGTTTGAAGGCGGCGGCGAAGCGCTGGGCGCGCTGGCCGGCGGCCATGTGCAGGTGCTGGCCGGCGACGCAGCAGAAGTGGCCCGGCAGATGGACAAAGGCATGCCGGTGCGCGTGCTGGCCGTGCTGGCCGACATGCGCCTGGGCGGCAGCTGGGCCGGCGTGCCCACGGCCAAAGAGCAGGGCTATGACATCCGCTGGCCCATCCTGCGCGGTGTGTATGTGGGCCCGCAGGTGGCCGACGCCGCGTACCGCCAGTGGGTCGATGCCTTCACCCAGGCCCAGGCCCACCCGCGCTACACGGCAGCGCTGGCGCAAGCCGGGCTGACGGCGGCGCCGGCAACCGGTGCGGCGCTGGAGGCGCAGATAGCGCAGCACATGGAACGCTACCGCGCGCTGGTGAAAGAGTTCGGCTTGGGCCCGAAGTAGCGCAGACGATCAGAACGGGAATATCAAAACGGGATCTTGCCCGTCCAGATGTCCTTGTACATGACCCAATCGCCCATGAAGCTGTACAGCGGGCGCTTGAAGCTGGCGGGCTTGTTCTTTTCAAACCCGAAATGGCCGATCCAGGCAAAGGCATAGCCGCACAGCAGGCCCGTCAGCAGCCACAGCGGGTTGCCGGTGACAAACACCATGGCAAGGCACACCAGCCCCAGCGACGAGCCCACGAAATGCAGGCGCCGGCAGGTGCGGTTGTTGTGCTCGTTCAAATAGAAGGGGTAGAACTCTGCAAAGCTCTTGAAGGCCCGCGGGTCAATCGGAGCCGAGACTGTGGTGGTGTTCATGGGGCTGTCTCCTGGTTTGGCCGCAGTTTAGGCCGTGGCAAACGGTGCGTGCAAGAACCCCCTGAAACGTGCGCGACCCCCGCGCTGCGGGCTGGCCGTGAGCCGGTAGGCCGGAAAGCGCTGCAGGAACCGGCCGATGGCAATGCGCCCCTCCAGCCGCGCCAGGCTCAGGCCCGCGCACTGGTGGATGCCGAAGCCGAAGGCCAGGTGGCGGTTGTTCTCTCTCGCAAGGTCCAGCACGTCGGGGTTGGCAAACTGGGCCGGGTCGCGGTTGGCGGCGCCTATGCACAGGGTCACTAGCGCGCCAGGCGCCAGCTGCACGCCGCCCACTTCACAGGCCTTGACGGCGCGGCGGTTGCCCAGCTGGTTGGACGATTCAAACCTCAAAAACTCATCGACCGCCAGGGTCATCACGGCTTCCAGTGCGGCGGCGTCGGGGGCCGCAGCCATGCGCTGCAGCAGCCGGGTTTTCTCATCAGGCCATTCCTGCAGCGCCACCAGCGCGTTGCCGATCAGGTTGGTGGTGGTTTCGTGCCCGGCGTTCAGGATGAACACGCAGTTTTGCAGCAGCTCGGATTCGCTGAGCGTGTCGCCCGCGCTTTCACCTTGGATGAGACGGGTCAGCACGTCATGCTCCGGGTCGCCGGGGTGCGCGCGGCGGTCACGCACCAGCTCGCGCAGGTAGGTGGTGAACTCGCTCACGCTCTGGTTGCCCAGCGCCTCCTGCTCGGGCGACAGTTTGGGCTCCAGCGCCCCCAGGATGGCCAGCGACCAGCCGCGCAACGGGCCGCGGTCGGCATGCGGCACACCCAACAGGTTGCCAATGATCTCTACGGGTATGGCGGAGGCAAAGTCCTCAATCAGGTCGCCGCCGCCCTGGGCGGCCATCGCGTCCAGCAACCCATCCACCAACGAGACGAGCCCCGGCTCCAGGTCGGCAATGGCGCGGCGTGTGAGCGCACCCATGATGAGCTTGCGCACGCGCGTGTGCAGCGGCGGGTCGTTGAAGACCAGGCTGGTGGTGTGGTGCACGAGAAGGGGCGCGCCGTCCCCGTACTTCGGCGTGAACTCCACCTTCTTGTCAGAGCTGAACGACTGCGCGTCGCGGTACACCGCCACCAGGTCGGCATAGCGCGTGAGGAAGTACGAGCCGTCAGGCATGCGCTTGACGGGGTCAAGCTCGCGCAGCGTGGCGTAGACGGGGTAGGGGTTGGCGTAGAAGTCGGCGGGCAGGGCGCGCAGGTCCAGGCTGGCGGCCAGGGCCTGCGCCTGCGGGGGGGCCATGAGGGGCGTGATGATCATGGGTGGGGTTATACAGCGGGGCTTGTCAGGCCATGACGAGTGCATCCAGAGGGCTGTCGGCGCCACCCGCTGCCACCTTGAGCACGTGCGTATAGATCATGGTGGTGGAAACGTCGGAGTGGCCCAGAAGCTCCTGAACCGTACGAATGTCGGTGCCCGCTTGCAGCAAATGGGTGGCAAAGCTGTGGCGCAGGGTGTGGGCGCTCACGTGTTTGGCGATGCCTGCTTGTGCCACGGCCTGCTTGAGCTTGCGGCCGAGGCGCTCGTCAAACAGGTGATGGCGGCGTTCCACGCCGGTACGGGGATCTATCGACAAACCCCCCGCGGGAAACACCCAATGCCATGCCCAGGACTGGCCAGCCCGTGGATATTTGGCGTCAAGTGCATGCGGCATGAACACGCCGTTGCGTTGTGCCGCTCGGTCCGCCGCCCATAGCGAACGGGCCCGGGCAAGCTGTGCCTGCAGAGGCTGGACAAGCGAACGGGGCAGCATGACCACCCGATCCTTGTCGCCCTTGCCGCTGCGAACGACGATCACGTGCCGGTCAAAGTCAACATCCTTCACTCGCAAGCACAAGCCTTCTGTCAGCCGTATGCCCGTGCCATACAGGAGCCGGGCCAACAGGCCTTCCACGCCGTCCATCAGCGAAAAAACGGCCTGTACCTCGTCCTTGGTCAAGACGACGGGAACGCGCTTGCGCTCTGGTGGGCGGCCAATGGATTGAAGCCACGGCAAGTCCAGGCCCAGCACTTCTTTGTACAAAAACAGCAACGCGTTGAGTGCCTGCCGGTGGGTAGAGGGCGAGACCTGTCGATCGTTGGCGAGCATGGTGAGAAATGCCTCCACCTCCGTCCGACCCATGTCGCGGGGATGCCGCATCTTGCCTTCGCGCCCATGCCACCGGATGAAAAAGCGCGCCCAGTAGAGGTAAGCTTTTTCAGTCTGCAGGCTATAGTGAAGATATCGAACGCGTTCGCGCAGCTGGTCCAGCAGGCGGATGGAATGGAAAGCAGGGACGGCGACTTTGTCAGATTCAATATACCTGTTCATTTGTACAGTATATTGGCGTAATACTATGTCAGTAAACAACTTTTCCAAATTTTGTGAGCCATGTTATTCCGCAGGGCTCCACGTTATTCCGCAGTTTTGCGGGATACATCAATAGTTGAACTAAACCGCTGACGCGGTGGTTGGCACTCGGTGCTGCCACCGCGTTTTCGTTTCATCGGTACTTGACAGATAGGCAACAGCGTGAAGCCTTGAATGCGGGAATGTTCCCGTGCTTCAAGGAGAGTCTCATGACACCTTTACG